>JBOHGH010000037.1:0-38336 GCA_050699975.1 Pseudonocardiaceae bacterium
TCCCGACCCACCCGCGCCCAACCCACTACGCACCGCAGCACGCAACTACCAGCGCGCTCTCGACCAGCTCACCCAGGAGGCCGGATTCGCCGCATAACACCAAACTTTGACTCGATCAAACCGACTTCGTCGGCCCTAGCAACCTAGGAATCGCTCGGTCCAGGTGCGCGCGGACCGCAGCTTGCCGACGAGCTCACCGGCGATCGGCCCCAGCAGGGTGTCCAGCTCGACGACCGTGGTGGCCAGCTCACCGGCGGGCAGCCCCAGCAGTACCCGGGCGCCCAGCGGGGTGAGGCCCAACTGGATGCCGTGCTGGTGGCCATCATGACGGATCACGGCCGGAGCGGCGTGTAGCCCGCCGGCGAGCGCGACGAACGAGGCCGGTGGCTGGGTGGGATCGGGCATCGTCGCAAGATCCACTGTGCCGCTGAGGGTGACAATGAAGGTGAGGTGACGCGACGGCAGGCCGCGGTGCACACCGGGTTCGGCGCCCTCGATCCGGTAGCCGGTGTAGCCCGCGACCAACGGCCTCAACCGCGGTCGCGGCCGTCCTTCGACCATCTGTACCCGTGGCTCGCGCACGGGTACGAGGGTACGGCGGCGGTCCGACACTTCGGCACACGTAGGCCTGTGACCAGCAATGTTGCCGGCGCCGAGCGGTCGGCTACCCGCATTGCCCGATCGGCGGCCCGCTGTGTAGGCTGTTCACCTGGCGGCCTCTAAGGGCCCCGGGAGGCTTCGCCTAGTCTGGTCTATGGCGCCGCACTGCTAATGCGGTTGGGGGTTACGCCCCCTCCCGGGTTCAAATCCCGGAGCCTCCGCCGAGAGTTAGATTTTATGCTTGCCGACAACAAAATAGGCGCCCGTAGCTCAACGGATAGAGCATCTGACTACGGATCAGAAGGTTGGGAGTTCGAATCTCTTCGGGCGCGCATCATCCACACCCCGTTGAACAGCAGCGAAGCCTTTAAGTAAGATCGAATATGGCAGTGCCGGATGGATCTTTGTCCATCGGACTGTCCATTACCGGCGTCGACACTCGCCCGCATGACTCGACGGAAGCCAGCTCCGAAGGACCTGACGGGCATTCGGCAGCGGGGGAGTACCTACCAAGTCCGGATCTCCGGCGGGTCCCGGACACAGCGCGCGGATCTCCGCGAGCTCGTCGTCGGGACCGTCGGTCGCGGTCTGACCGTCGGACTCCAGCCGCGCTGGGAACCGGCGCTGAAGGACCCGGCCCTGCTCGACATCGGTGCCCTCCTGGAGCTTCGCTTTCTCGACGGCTTCGCGATGAGCGACGCGCGAGAGGTCGACGATCGGTCGCCGGAGAGCCCGCTCCCAGGGGTGACCGCTGACATCGGCTCCCGGTTGCTCGCGCACATCCGGGTCTATGGCATGAAGTTGCCCACACAGGCGCTGATGTCGAGCTTTGCGGCCTTGCTGGCAGTAGACATCTTTGCGCTGAGCCTGCGAACCGACGCGGCTGGGCGGACTCTGCTCCGAACCGGCGAGCTGCCGGACGAGGTGGGCGAACCGGCGCCACCGTCACCGCTGGAGCTGTACTGCGATTTCACGGGCGACCTCGGAGAAGAGTCTGACCGGCTCGCCAAGCGTTGCGTCGAGCGTGACCTCGACCGGGTCCGGCTGGCGTTCCGCGATCGCATGACGTTCGTGATCATCGAGAACGCGCTGACCCGGATGCCTAACGAGCTGGAGCGACACGCGAAGTTGTCTCGCCCGGAGCAACTGGCGCAGCTGGCGTCGCTACGCGAGCACCAGCGCGTCGAGTCCTACGCCGAGGGCCGTATCGACGACATCATTGCCGACGCCGATGATCCGGAGTCGACTACCGAAACCGAACGAGACTTCCTCCGGCAGATCCGGGGAAGCTCGGTCAGCGAGCTGGACAAGCTCCTGGAGATCATGCAATTCGTCAATCAATCCAAAGCAACCAAGAACGCAGTGGGCTGGTTCTGGTCGGTGGGTGGATTGCAGAAGTCCTACGGCATCCTCGAAGGTTCGCAGCGGAACCGGAGGTCCTGGCGATACGCGCCCAGCGACGAACTGTTGACCGCGCTGCTGCTCGCGGCGTTCGTACGACCGGACGGGGAGAGAGTGCATTCCACGATGCCGCTGCGTGATCTGCTCGATGCCCTGCGTCATAAATTCGGCATCCTCGTCGACCGGCCACCCGCGTTCCTCGACGGTGCAGAGGCCCGAGCTGCGGCCGCGATCAACCTGGAGGCGTTCAAGCGGCGTCTGCAACTGCTTGGCTGTTTCGACAGCCTGTCCGACGACTTCTCGGTGCAGGTAGTCCGCCATCCCCTCGGAGAGACCTGATGCCTGAATCGCCCAGTACCGGGCTGCCCAACTTGGTCATCGACACGATCGCCGCCAGCCTGGTTGATAAGCTCGCCGACCACGGGTCAGGGCATTGCATGCGAATCGACAGCGTCCGGTCGGAAGACGCCCAGGCGCTCGTCGTAGCGTTGCGCAAGGCTCTCCCCGGCGGCTCCGCTGACGTCTATGTCCTGGTTGATCTACCGGCCGAGGCCGACGGGGAGACATCGATACCGGCGGAGCGAGCGGTCGAGCTCCGTAACCGCAAGGAGCGCCAGCTCGTCCTGATGGTGCCCGTTGGCATGGGCTCGACCGCGAGTTCGCTGGACAACAGCTTCGAACGCGTCGACATCGCCACCCTGCTGCGAGAAGCAGGCGACGCCCTGACTAGTGAGCTCACCGACGAGGACCTCCAGTCTGGCGTCCGTCGTGTCGCGCGGGAACTCGGACGGACGCGGCCCGTCGAGGCGTGGGCGCGCTATGTGGCAGCGGTGGTGTCCGATCCTCGCTGGACGACGGTCGGACGCATGCTGTGGGTGGTTGGACTCATCCCGGATCTCGGTGGCGATGCGCTGGTCGAACGACTTGCCCGGAACTCCTCTTGCGTCAAGGTCATCTCCCGGCCACTGCGTGCGGTCTCCTCGGTGGCCGACCGCCTCTCCGTCGCCGGGCTGCAGGATGGAGATACTCGCGAGCGAATCATGCGGTACCTATCGCACCCAGACGTCGACCTATCCGATCCGGCCGCGTGGGCGTCGGTCCTGCTTGAGGAACCCCACGCTGGCCGCCTTACCTTTGAACACTGGCCCTTGGTCGAGCAACGAACAGTCGAGGTCACTACGGTGCGCGTCGACCCATTCCTCAAAGAGGACGGGAACCTCCGCACGGGCACCCGGCTCAGGCAGGACGCCACTGGTGACCTCCCGTACGCCGAGACCGGGGACGGTAAACCGGCGTCGGTCACGGTGAGCTGGAAGACTGACCCTGCCAAGACCGACGCAATCCATCGATGGTTGCTCGAGGCGCTACCGCCGGAGGACCTGCGCGGTCCGGACACCGAGCCCGTCGCGAAGCAGACGGTCCAGGGCAGCTATCGGCGGACGACCGTCCGCATCGAGCTCGCGGAGGAGGACCTCGGCGAGGTCTCACTCCTGGCGATACGCCTCTCAGCGCTTGACGCCACGGGCCAGCCGGTCAAGCTGAGTGACGGAACCGAAGCCGTTGACGAGAGCCAGCAGTTCGCGATCCGGTGGGAAGAGGTCATTGTCAGCGGCAGTGGCCGTCGCGCCTCGACGTCGTCGCTCGCCCAGGCCCGGCTCGACGCCGCGCTCGACGGTCAGAACGAGGTCACCGGTGACGCGCCGAGCTGGGACGAGGCGACGTCGGCGTTTTCGCTGCGGCTCGGCGGGCGGCGGACGGTGCTGCTCGGACTCAGCCCCGCTCTCACCGTGTTGCAACGCAAGCTGTTCGACGAAGCCGGGGGAGTCACCGCCTGGAAGGCTCGCGGGCGACTGGGCGACGTGCTCACGCCGGACGACATCGAACCGGTCGTCGGGTCACTGCCGCCAGCCCTGGCTGACCGTCGCAAACGCCTTCTCTCCCGGCTGCGAGAACGGCATCCGCGCGATGTCGTCGAGACGCTGGAGTGGGATGACGAGCTCCGCCAGGAGGTCGGTGGGTACTGCCAGAGCTACCGGCGGGCGCTCGACGCGGCGACTGACGACGTAAGCCGCCGCGCGATGTTGACCATGGAAACTGTGACGCTGAGCATTGCAACGGCGGGCCATGCTCCCATCGCAGCGGTTATCGTCCTTCCGGTTCATCCCATACGGCTGGCCTGGTTGGCCGAGTACGACGCCACGTTGACCCGTTGGGCACAGGAGTTGTGTGGCGACGGTCGGTCGAAGGCGCAACGGCGCCAGTCGGTGGACGCGGTGCTCGTCCGGCGCGTCACACCGGCCAATCTGCCGTTCGTCGTCCTCGGGCTGGAAGGCTCCCCATTCGCCTACCTTCGCGAGGCGACCCTGGGCACTGGCATCTACCTCGATCCCGGAGAAGCGGAGCCCGGTGCAGCGATCCAGGCCGTCTTCGACGTGCTCGGCCTCGATCGGCGCGACGTCGAGCCGGATGTACCACCGTCCTCGCTTGCCGAGCGCATCACCGCCTACCGGGTAGTGCATCCCGGGCAGGATGCAATGCGGCTGCTCGCGTTCAACCCGGGCTCCGGTGATCTTCTCGCCAGGGCACTCACCTCCTCGATACTTGTGCCAGCCAGGGAAGACGACGATGACATGGCGCTGCCAGCCGCCCGACTGGAGATCGTGGCCTACAGCCGCCGCCCATCCTTCACCGATCCACTTCCCGCACTCACCGATCTTCAGCGTGAGGTGGCGGCACGGCAACTGAAGGGTGCACGCTCCTATCTCAAGCCGCCGCTTGGACTGAGTATGCGACCGCACAATCGGCTCGCAGCGGACACGTCCGCCGCACACCTCAGCACCGTCGCCGACCTGGCGGTCGTGAGAGCGGGGAGTGAGACGGCGGTCCCGGACATCGCCACGTCATTCCGGAACCTCTTGACCCCGGCGACTAATCAGCGGGTGGCCGGGGATGAGGGAGTGGAGTGGCAGACCACGCCGGCGGTACGGGCCCGCGGCCGTGAGGGAGCGGTGGACGCTGTCGACGCCCATCGTGCGTATCAGGCCGCCTTGGCGACGGCGCTCGGCTATGACGCGCGGAGCATGTCACTTACGGCGTCGCTCGGACTCGATGAGCTGGATGCCTTGCGTTCCGCCCACGAACGGGCCGATTGGGTGATCACTCTCGATCGCAACCTGGGTATCGATCTGTATACGGAGGCTCCCGCCGGGCTGGACAGCGAGCGGCCATATGTTCTGGACTACGCCCCGGATTTTCTGGAGGGTCTGGGGCCTCGCCTGACCGTGACGACGACCCATCGCGGCGAGGTGGAGCGCCTGCTCGCCGACGCGATGACCGAGCTCGACCTCGCGGCTGTCGCCGAATCCGTCCGGGACCTGCTCAGCCATCTGCAGGTTGTCTCCGGCAGGCTGGCGCTGCGGCTGGTGGGTCGCTCGAGCCTGGCCACGGAGGCCGTCAGCCTCGCGGCGCTAATGGCCTACTTGCGTCATCGTGGTGAGCTCGACGGCACGATCGTGGTACCGGTCGACGCCCACCAGGAGGTCTTCGGCGACTCTGGCGCGGAAGCCGGTGTCCGGCGCTGCGACGTGATCCTCGTTCGGACTACCACTCGAACGCTGCGGATGGAATGCGTCGAGGTCAAGTCGCGCAGAGCCGCAGCGCTCCCAACGGTTCTGGTCGATGACATCGTCGATCAGCTTGAGTCGACCGTGACGATGCTTCGGGAAACGTTCTTCCGCGTCGATCCACCCCGGATCGACGCGGAGCTCCAGCGGGCTCGCCTCGTCGGGATTCTGCGACACCATGCCAACCGCGCGCTCGCGATGGACCTGCTGGATGAGCGCCGCCGCTCCGAGGCCGAGCGGATCTTCGAAAAGGTTGAGGACGGCACACTCGTCCCTGAGATCGGCAAGCGGGGGTATGTCGTCAGCCTCGGCGGCAAGGCAGGCCTCCCACGGGAGCACCGCGGTGTCCGCATCGACGTACTGACGGCCGCCGACCTCAGCTCGATCGGGTTCGCCACCAGCGTCAGGACGACCGCCAGCGAGGGCGATGGGCCAGATCTCAGCGACGATGATGCGGGATCCACATCTGCACGTCGGCCGTCGCCGACTACCGGTCCGACGCCCGACCCCGGGACAAGGCCGGATCAGCCCGGGACCGAGCCCATTCCCGGCGAGGCGGATGGGTCGGCCAGTTTACCGTGTGTTGAGGGCGACGGCGGGCAACACTCGGGAGCGCCGACGAACGTGCCTGGCGCTGCCGGCTCGTGGCCGAGCGGTTCACGAATCGTGGACGTCCACCTCGGGCAGGACGCGCACGCGGCCGACGTGCGGTGGCGGATCAGCACGTCCGGCAGCCCGCACATGTTCGTCCTGGGCATTCCTGGACAGGGCAAGTCGGTCACCACCCGGCGGATCCTCAACTCGTTCGCCGATCAGGGACTGCCCGCGCTCGTCGTGGACTTTCACGGCGACATGGCGGCCGCGCTGGCCGGAGATGTCGCGGTGCTCGATGCGTCCCAGGGGCTGGAGATCTCGCCGTTCGAACTGAGGGACGACGATCATACCCGCTACCCACAAGCCGCCTGGGAGCTCTCCGAGGTGATCGGATACGTGTGCGGACTCGGCGAGATCCAGCGGAACGTGGTCTACGAGGGCGTACGCGAACTGTATCGACGCCACGGCTTCGGCTCGCCGGACGGCCCGGTTGACCTGCCCACGATGGGTGAGCTGGCCGATGCCGTCGCCACGCTGGAGGGTGCGGGCCGCGGACGTAACGTTGCTGCGCGCCTGCGGCCGCTCAGCGACTTCGGCCTCTTCGTGGAGAGTGGCGGCGACCAGGGGTTTGCCGAACTCCTCCACGCGGGTGTGGTGCTCGACGTGCACGGCCTGATGGAGCAGGTCCAGCTCGCTGCGGGCGCATTCATCCTGCGCAAGGTCTACCGCGAGATGTTCCAGTGGGGGCAGACCGAAGAACTCCGGCTCGCTGTGGTGCTCGACGAGGCCCACCGTCTGGCGCGTGACGTTACGCTTCCAAAGATCATGAAGGAAGGTCGGAAGTATGGCATTGCGGTGGTCGTCGCCAGCCAGGGAATCGACGATTTTCACCGTGACGTCCTGAGCAATGCCGGCACCAAGGTCGCGTTCCGCTGCAACTATCCGCAGAGCAAGACCGTGGCCGGATTCCTGCGTGGCCGAGCCGGCCAAGACATGTCGGTGGCACTGGAGAATCTCGACGTAGGCCAAGCGTACGTCTCAACGCCGGAGCAGGCAGAGGCGAGGAAGGTGCTCATGGCGAGGGATTGAGACAGTTCGGATTATCTTTACACGTGTGGGGACGACAAGCTTATGGCGAGGTTATCCCGGTGCCTTCCAGGTCGCCAGGTTTGCTTTCGAAAGTCCGACACTATGGCGGGGAGCCGCCGAAGTGCAGGCCCCTTACATGAGGTCGATCTCGGTCATCCGGGTTCGGGTCAGGGCGAAGATGTACGGGCCGGGGCGCTCCCGCATCCGTTCCATGTCCCGCCACCTATGTGTGACGATTTCCAGCAGGTCCCACACGCGAAGTTGTCCCGGGTCGGTGATCGCGAACATCTGCGCACCAGCCGCCAGGATCACGTCTTTTTCCGCACGCCGCCGTGAGATGGCACGGTCGCGCGAAATAATCGCCAGGCCCGCGGCGGTGACCTTGGGGATCCACTCGGTGTCGAGGGCAGATGTGTGCTGGACCGGGCAGGGAGTCAATGTCCACCGCGCGGTGTGCCGCGTCCCATCGTCTCCGGGAAACGTGACGTCGGGGCGGGCTCGGATGAGCACGTGGGCCAGCCCGAGGGTGTCGGCGTCGACATACCAGCGGGCGACGCCGAGCTTGGTCACGCGATCTTGAGCGGCCGGAGCTTGTCTTCGTGGCGGAGTGCCGCGAGAACGTCGTGGATGGCCAGCCCGAACATCTCGGCAATATCCCGGGTGTCCTCGCCGACCTCGTACTGCTCGCGCAGGACCTCCGTGCGCACGCCGCCGACTGTGGACGCACCCGACGCGACACCGGGTTCCAGCCGCACCGGTGAGTCCGGTCCGTCGGGCATCAAGGCGAGTGCGATGTCGGCCGCAGCGTCGCCGCCACGATCCACTCGCTCGAGGAACGAGACGGCCCGCCAGTGCAGCTCCAGCTGGCCGGAGGCGAGTTCGTAGATCACCCGCAGCTCACCAGTCAGTCCTGCCTCGGTCTGAGCCTCGAGTAGGAGCCGGCGCCCGTCGGTGAAGGGTCGCAGATGTGCAAGCGGGTAACGCAGACCGAAGCGTTCCCGGCACTCCGCGATGAATGGGCGCAATCGTTGCAGCGACACGCCCTTCGACCGGTAGGCGCGCAGATAGTCAGCCTCAACCATCTCGCCCCAGGTCACGTCCCCGCCCGGAGACGGTTCGGGTCGCAGCACCGGCGGATAGAACCGCTCCCCGACGTGGTGCCCGTCGAGCCAGTGCTTGAGCGTCGACGCGGGAATACCGAGTTGACGGGCTGCCTCTCCCGGAGCCATGACGGGGACTTCGAGATAGGCCACGTCAGCGTCCATCGCCACGCCTCCCTTCGCGAAAGTGGCACCGAAACGGTGAGGATGCCAGAGTATGCCGTTCGCGGATGATATGTCCTGGCTACGGTGAGTAGCAATCGCGCGGAAGGGGCCGATGTGCTGCCGTCGCTGGTCGCTGAGGACCTGCGGGCGTCGCTGACCAGCTTCCTGGGCACCACGTTCGCCCTCGGTGACGACGACGTCCGCGCCGAGTTAGAGCGCTTCGTCGCCGATCCGGAGCACGGCGTATTCCGCGGTCCGTTCGTGCGGCTCCGCCTCCCCTTCCGGCCTGCCGACGATGCCTGGCGAGAGCACCTCGACTGGTCGCCGCGCGGGTTCCGGCCACACCGTCACCAGGCGGAGGCCTGGGTTCGGCTGGCTTCTCGAGACCGGGTGCCCCGGCCCACGCTCGTCACCACCGGAACGGGCTCGGGCAAGACGGAGAGCTTCCTCGTCCCGCTGCTCGACCACTGCCGCCGCCAGCGCCGCGTCGGGCCGCGGGGGATCAAGGCATTGGTCCTGTACCCGATGAACGCGCTGGCCAACGACCAGGCCCGGCGCGTGGCGAAACTCATCCATCAGCACAAAGAACTCGATGGTGTCACCGTCGGGCTCTACACCGGCGACTCCGACGGCGGCGTGGGGATGACCGAGACCTCGGTGATCAGCGATAAGTACGCCATGCGCAGGAGCCCGCCGGACATCCTGCTCACCAACTACAAGATGCTGGACATGCTGCTGCTCCGCAGCGAGGACACCCCGCTGTTCGCAAACGCCGACGAGTCGCTGCGGTACTTGGTGCTCGACGAGTTCCACACCTACGACGGCGCCCAGGGCACCGACGTCGCGATGCTGCTGCGCCGGCTGGGCATGGCGCTGGGTGTCACCACCGACGAGCGGCCGCTCGGTGCCATCACTCCGGTGGCTACCTCCGCCACCCTGGGCGGCGGGGCCGACGGCGCACCGGCGCTGCGGGAGTTCGCAGAGACGTGTTCGGGCGCGGAGTTCGACGAGACATCGCTCATCGGCGAGGACCGGCTGACGGCTGAGGAGTGGGCCACCGCTCCGCAAGGCCAGACGCCGCTGCAACGTCAACCGCAGGGACCAGTCCCGTCGTCCCTAAAGGTGTGGAACGACGGTCGAACGACAGCGCGGGAGGAATCGTCAAGAGTTGGCTCGACCGCACGGCGTCCACAGCAGCTGGACGAACGAGCGCGATTCCGGGACGGATAGCAATTGTTGGCCCTCAGCCACAGCGACACAGTGGACGATGAACACATGACGAGTGGAGGGCGTATGAGATCGACTGGGTTGCTGCTGGCGACGGTGGCTGCTGGGCTGCAGGCGGGCACGTACTACATTTTCGCCTGGGGGGTGATGCCTGGGCTGGCGCTGGGTGACGACCGGACGTTCGTGGCGGCGATGCAGCAGTTCAACGTGTCGTTCATCAACCCGTGGTTCCTGGCCACCTTCCTTGGTGCCCCACTGCTGGCCCTGATCGCGCTCGTGGCACATCTCGGGACGCGGCCGGCAGTGTTGGCGTGGGTGACAGGCGGGTTCCTCCTCGCGGCCGCCACCGTCGTGATCACAGTGGTGGTCCACTTTCCGCTCAACGACGCGCTCGACGCGGCGGGTCCACCGGATCGCATACCCGACCTGAGCGCCGTCCGGGCAGCCCACGAATCGACCTGGGTGACCTGGAACATCATGCGTGCGCTGACCTCCACCGGATCACTGGCGGCGCTGGCGTGCGGTTTGCTGATGTCGGGCCGACACCACCAGCACAGGAATCACCAGATGCGCCCCGAGTCGCCTCAGGAGATGAGGTAGCCGATGCAGCCCATCATGCGGATCGAGAGAGGCATGACCAGGAGTTGTGGATGCGGGACCTGATCTTGGGCGCGGCGTACCTTCCTCGGTGATCAACCCCGAGTCCCCGCTCGTCGCCCATGGTCTTCGCTCCACACGACCGGGTGGACCCAGAAGTGGACCTCGTCGGCGAGGCCGTGTTCGACCGGACCGCCCCTTCCACGGCCTCGGACAGGTGCGGCTCAACCGAAAGGACACCACTGTGTTCCGCAGCGCCACGAGCAGCGCCGCGCTCGACTATACCCGCCCCATACCGTAAACCGGATTCGATCGTCATCGAGCGACGAGAACGCGCTCATAGAGACCAACCTTCAGATGAGGTTCCGGGATAGCGGCGAAAACTGGGCGGCCCTTGAATAGGAAATCCTGGTAGGCGACACAAGCTCGCTCCTGGAACCCGGCGTCGAGAGCAGCGCGCTGTGAGAAGTGGCCCGTGCACTCGGTGACGCAGCGTTCGAAAGCTTGGTCATGGGCGATGCGCGCGCTGAGGCGGAAGAGGTTCCCCGCGACACCTTGGCGGGAGAAGCGGCGATCGACACCAACCATCCACAGGTTAACGGCCTGACCCAGCTGGCAGCCTGCCACCTGCGCCTCGTACTGCTCGTCGACGCTCACGAGCGCGTCAATGATCGGTTCGAAACGGGGGAAGTTGTCGGGTACCCCGGGGGGAAACGGCGCCTTGAAGTCACGGTTGATGAAGACTCCCACGAGCTCGTCCGGATACCGCTCGGAGACGGCGATAACGGAGAGACGGTTCGCCGTGCACTCCGGGATGAAACGGCTGGCGAACTCGTGGAGTTCCGTCGCTGTCAAGCCCAATGCTCGACTCATGGGTTCGTGCATGAAGCTCGCCGCCAGCAGGCGAGCCATGGCCTCACCGTGCTCCTCCTCAGCGATATGGTAGGCCAGTCCAGCTGCCCGGAAAAGCGTGTTCGAAGAGTGGTAGTTGCCTGCCATGGCGATTCACCCCTCAATTCTTGACCGCGCAGCCGGCGGCAAAACGTTACGAGCCCGCGTCGGCGCGGGCCCGGGACCTCTCTGGGTCGAGCAGCGGGTCGTCGGCGACGATCCCCGGCACCTGGCGACCGAAGATTTCAACGGACACCTCCGCGCCCACCGCCACCTCCGACACCGGCAGGTAGGCATAGGCGATCGAACGGCCGAGCGTGTACCCGTAACCGCCAGAGGTGACGTGGCCGACGATCGCGTCCCCGACCCGTACGGGCTCGTTACCGATCGCCACCTGACGGGGGTCGTCCAGGGTCAGCACACGCAACCTGCGGTGCAGGCCCAGCTCCCGTTGCGCCAGCAGAGCGTCCGCGCCGAGGAACCCACCCGGCTTGTCGAGCTTGACGCAGAAGCCAAGCCCGGCCTCGTACGGCGTGGTGTCCGATCCGATGTCGGCGCCCCAGACCCGGTAGCCCTTCTCCAGCCGCATGCTCTCGATCGCGCGGTAACCACCGGCGATCACCCCATGCGGTTGCCCGGTCTCCCACAACGCGCACCACAGCGCCGCGCCGTACTCCATCGAGCAATACAGCTCCCAGCCGAGCTCGCCGACGAACGTCACTCGCAGCGCGCGCACCGGCACATCGCCGACGGTGATCTCGCGGGCAGACATGAATGGGAAGGCGGCGTTGGACAGCTCTGCCGCAGTCAGCGCACCAAGCACGTCGCGGGCCCGGGGGCCCCACAGCGCGATACAGGCGAGTTGCCCGGTGATGTCGGTGATCCGGACTTCGGCGGCGATGCTACGGGCCTGCTTGCGCAGCCACCCCTGGTCGCGGGTGCCCAGCGCGGTTCCGGTGATGATGCGGAACGCCTCGTCGTCGAGTTGAGTCACGGTGAAATCCGCCTCAATGCCGCCCCGGCGGTTCAGCGCTTGGGTGTAGGTGACTGAGCCGGGACCGCGGGCGACGGTGTTGTCACACACCCACTCCAGGAAGGGGGCCGCGTCGGGCCCGATCACCTCGATCTTCGCGAAGGACGTCTCATCGAACAGCCCTACCCCGTCCCGGGTCCCCAGGTGCTCGGCGCCGATGGCCGCCGACCAGTGCCGGCCGGGCCAGCCGTGCGGCCGCAACGACGCGTCACCCCGTGCGGCGTTGACGGTGTAGTAATTGACCCGCTCCCAGCCCGACTTCTCGCCGAAGACGGCGCCGTGCTCGGCGTGCCACGGGTAGATCGGCGAGGTGCGCAGCGGCCGCCCGGCGGAGCGTTCGTGGCCGGGGTAGCGGATGTCGTAGTACGTCTCGTAGTTCTCGACCGTCCGCTTGAGCGTGTACGACGGTGAGTCGTACTGCCGGCCGAACCGGCGGATGTCCATGTGCGAGACGTCGAACTCCGGTTCGCCACCGACGATCCACTCGGCCAGCACCTTGCCGATGCCCCCGGCGCCGGCGATGCCGTGCGCGCACAGCCCGGCGGCCACGAAGAACCCGCCGACCTCGGTCTCGCCGAGGCAGAACTCGTTGTCCGGGGTGAAGGCTTCCGGACCGTTGATCAGCTTGCGCACCCCCACGTCGGCGAGCATGGGCACCCGGACCTGCCCGTTCTCGATGATCTCAGTGAAGCGATCCCAGTCCTCCGGCAGCAGCCGGCCGTTGAAGTCGGCAGGCACGGCGTCGTAGCTGAGCGGCGACGCGGTCCACGGCGCGCAATGCCGCTCGTAGCCGCCCATCACCAGGCCATCGAGCTCCTGCCGGTAGTAGACGAGCAGGTCCGGGTCGCGCAAGGTCGGGAGCGGACGGTTGCCTCGCTCGAAGAACGAGTCCGTGACCAGGTACTGGTGGGACATCGGCACGACAGGGATGCGCACGCCGGCCATGCGTCCGATCTCGGCGGCGAATATCCCGCCGCAGTTGACCACGACCTCGCACGCCACCCGGCCGCGCTCGGTGCGGACACCGGTGACCCGGCCGCGCGCGGTGTCGATGCCGTGGAGCCGGGTGTGCTGGTGGATCACGGCGCCGCCGTCCCGCGCCAGGGCGGCGAGCGCCGAACACAGCTGCGACGGGTCGATGTAGCCGTCGGTCGGCAGGTACGCCGCGCCGAGCACGCCGTCCGGATCCAGCAGCGGGAACAGCTCCTGCGCTTGCGCTGTGGAGATCTCTTCGAGCGGCAGCCCGACGGCCCGGGCCCAGCCGGTCTGACGGCGGATCTCCGTCAACCGCTCGGCGGAGGACGCCAGGCGAAGTCCGCCGCACTCGACCCAGCTCGGGGCGCGCTCGGTCTGCTGCACACGGCGGTACAGCTCGACGGAGTACATGTTCATCCGGGTCAGCGTGGGATCGGCCCGCAGCTGGCCGACCAGGCCCGCGGAGTGGAAGGTCGAACCGCTGGTCAGCTCGCTGCGCTCGATCAGCAGCACGTCGCGCTCGCCGAGCTCGGTGAGGTGGTAGGCGATGCTCGCGCCGGCGACACCCCCGCCGACCACGACAACTCGCGCTGAGGCCGGTAGCGTCCGGTCTGCAGACACGGCCGAGAGCGTAACCGGGGGCACCATCGAAGGCCAGGCCGCCCGCTTCCGGGAGATCACTGAGCACCCTGCAGTGGATGCGCAAACAGGCGATAGCGTGTCCGGCGGGCGGGATATCGACGCGCTGCTCGACCGCCTACCGAGCACCTCGGGACGGCCGCGGACCGTGGAGGACCTTCCCGGCGGTCTCACCAATCGCAACCTCAAGGTCACCACGCCCGCCGCGTGCGTTGTCGTCCGGCTCTCCGGCAACGCGACGAGCTTGCTGGCCATCGACCGGGACAACGAGTACGCGAACTCGGTCGCCGCGGCAGCGGCGGGAGCCGGCGCACCGGTCGTCGACTACCTGCCAGGTGAGGGCGTCCTCGTGATCGGCTACCTGCCCGGGCGGACGCTGCACGACGGCGACCTCGCCGAGACCGGCCAGCTGCGCCGGGTCGCGGAGGCGTGCCGCAGGCTGCACGACGGTCCGCGGTTCCGGGACGACTTCGACATGTTCGCCACCCAGCGCCGCTACCTCGGCATCGTGCAGAGCCACGGCCTGCGGCTGCCGCCGCGGTATACGGAGTCTGCGCCGGCGGTCGAGCGCATCCGCGCCGCACTCGCCGTGCGGCCCGAACCGGCGGTGCCATGCAACAACGATCTGCTCGCCGAGAACTTCATCGACGACGGTGACCGCATCTGGATCATCGACTACGAATATTCCGGCAACAACGACCCCTGCTTCGAGCTCGGCAACATCTGGAGCGAGGCGAGCCTGCCACCGGATCACCTGGACGAGTTGGTCACCGCGTACTACGGCCGGTCACTGTGCAACAAGATCGCTCGCGCCCGGCTGCTGGGCCTGATGTCGAAGTACGGCTGGACCCTGTGGGCCTCGATCCAGGACGCCCGCAGCGAGCTGGACTTCGACTTCTGGGCTTGGGGAATGGAGAAGTACGAACGAGCCGTGGCGGAGTTCGACGGGCCGGACTTCGAGCGCCTGCTGCAGGAGGTTCAGCGGGTCGACTGACACCGAT
The DNA here is from genome assembly GCA_050699975.1 of Pseudonocardiaceae bacterium. Classification (GTDB taxonomy): domain Bacteria; phylum Actinomycetota; class Actinomycetes; order Mycobacteriales; family Pseudonocardiaceae. Next base: position 14,936 of record JBOHGH010000037.1, read on the forward strand.
CGCGAGGAGGACGATGAGTCCGGCTGGCGGATCTGGCGGAAGGTCTCCCGGCGCAGGGTCCCGGTGTTCGCGGTCACCGCGATCGCGGTGCTGGCCTGGGCACTGATGCTGCCGACACTGGCCAACGCTGCGATCGGCTACCTCGTCGGCACCTCCATCGCGGTGATCGGGCTGTACATCGCGTTCGCGATCCCGATCCACCTGCGGCTGCGCCAGGGCGACCGCTTCGAGCGCGGAGCTTGGTCCCTCGGGCGGTGGCACCGGTGGATCGGCGTCCCCGCGCTGCTATGGATCATCGTGGTGTGCATCCTGTTCCTGATGCCGGTCTCGCCCAAGGGCATCCCGGGCAACGCGGACTTCACCTGGGAGCTCGTTAACTACGCACCGCTCACCGTCGGCGGCGCGTTGATCCTGTTTGGCGGGTGGTACCTGCTGTCGGCCCGGTGGTGGTTCACGGGCCCCGTGCGCGAGGCGGAGACCGAGCAGCAGCTCGAGTCGATCGAGAAGTCGCTCCAGTAGCGAGCGCGGAGCGCCGGAGGGAGCGGTATGCCGGCCACCGGTGGTCCCTTGACGGTCGAGCAGTTGCGAATGCAGGTGGACGACGGGCAGGTCGACACGGTGCTGGTGGCGATCACCGACATGCAGGGGCGGCTGCAGGGCAAGCGGTGTGCCGCGCGGTACTTCCTGGACGAGGTGATGCCGCATGCAGCCGAGGCGTGCAACTACCTGCTGGCGGTCGATGTCGACATGACGCCCGTCGCCGGCTACGCCATGTCGTCCTGGGAGCGGGGCTACGGCGACTTCGTGCTCAAGCCCGACCTGTCCACGCTGCGCCGGGTGCCCTGGCACGAGGCTACCGCGCTGGTGCTGTGCGACCTGGCCTGGGCGGACGGCACCCCGGTCACCGCCTCGCCCCGGCAGATCCTGCGCCGCCAGCTCGAGCGGCTCGCCGAGCGACGGCTGGCCGCGTTCGTCGGCACCGAGCTCGAGCTCCTGGTCTTCAAGACCTCCTATGAGGACGCCTGGCGCTCGGGGTACCGCAACCTCGAACCGGCGAACCAGTACAACGTGGACTACTCGATGATCGGCACCGGCCGGATCGAGCACCTGTTACGACGTATCCGCAACGGCATGTCCGGCGCTGGGCTGTACGTGGAGTCGGCGAAGGGCGAGTGCAACCTCGGCCAGCACGAGATCGCGTTCCGCTATGCCGGCGCGCTCACCACATGCGACAACCACAGCATCTACAAGACCGGCGCCAAGGAGATCGCGGACCAGGAGGGTATGAGCCTGACGTTCATGGCGAAGTACGATCAACGCGAAGGCAACTCCTGCCACATCCACATCTCACTGCGGTCGCTCGACGGTGTGCCTGTGCTGGCGGGAAGCGGGCCGCACGCCTTCTCGAAGCTGATGGAGCACTTCATCGCCGGCCAGCTCGCCGGCCTTTGCGAGCTGACCTACCTCTTCGCACCGAATATCAACTCCTACAAACGGTACGTGCCAGGCAGCTTCGCCCCGACCGCCGTTGCCTGGGGACTGGACAACCGGACCTGCGCGCTGCGCGTTGTCGGGCACGGTGAGTCGCTACGGGTGGAGAACCGGGTGCCGGGCGCAGATGTCAACCCCTACCTCGCCGTGGCGGCATCGATCGCAGCCGGACTGGACGGCATCGACCGGCAGTTGCCGCTCGAGCCACCTTTCGCGGGCAACGCCTACGAGTCCGACCGGCCGCACATCCCGGGCACGCTGCGCGAGGCCGCGCAGCTGTTCGCGGCCAGCGAGCTCGCCCGGGCCGCATTCGGTGACGATGTGGTGGAGCATTACCTCAACGCTGCGCGCGTGGAGCTGGCCGCGTTCGACGCGGCGGTGACCGACTGGGAGAGGTTTCGTGGTTTCGAGCGGCTCTGAGACAATCGCCCGTCTGCAGGGCCGGGTGGCGGTGGTAACCGGTGGTGGGAGTGGGATCGGGCTGGCCAGCGCGCGCCGGCTGTCCGCTGACGGCGCGTCCGTGGTGGTCGCCGACATCGACGCCGTCGCGGGCAAGGCAGCGGCCGACGAGGTCGGTGGTCTGTTCCTGCCCACCGACGTCACCGACGAGGCCGATGTCGAGAACCTGTTCGCCGCGACGCACGAGCGCTACGGCGCCGTCGACGTGGCCTTCAACAACGCCGGCATCTCGCCGCCCGAGGACGGCTCCATCCTGGTCACGGGCCTGGACGCATGGCGCCGCGTGCAGGAGGTGAACCTCACGTCGGTGTACCTGTGTTGCAAGGCGGCCATCCCCTACATGCGGCGCCAGGGCAAGGGATCGATCATCAACACCGCGTCGTTCGTCGCCGTGCTCGGCGCGGCCACCTCGCAGATCTCCTATACCGCATCGAAGGGCGGGGTGGTGGCGATGTCGCGCGAGCTTGGCGTGCAGTTCGCCCGCGAGGGCATCCGAGTCAACGCATTGTGCCCAGGACCGGTGAACACCCCGCTGCTGCGCGAGCTGTTCGCCGCCGACCCCGAGCAGGCCCGGCGCCGGCTGATCCACGTGCCCATGGGGCGCTTCGCGGAGCCGACGGAGATTGCCGCCGCGGTGGCATTCCTGGCCAGCGACGACGCATCGTTCATCACCGCGTCGACATTCCTGGTCGACGGGGGTATCTCCGGGGCGTACGTCACCCCGCTGTAGCTCGCCCCGGCTCGGTGGTGAGTGGGACGCAGCGTTCGCCGCAGCGTCATCACAATCCGGAGACTCAGGTTGTGTGCTGGATGTCGACCGTAGTGAATCAGTTCGTACTCCGCGGGTGTCAGGTTGTGGCAGGCGCTGTGCGGCCGCCGCCGGTTGTGCCAGTTGACCCATTCCAGGCTGGCCAGTTCAACATCGTCGAGGCCTTTCCAGGGGCCGCGGCTCCGGCGTCGCTGTGGTGCACCAGCACGGACAGGTCGAGCACACCTCGCCGGAACACGGACCGCACTAAGCTATGAACAACCCTGCACATTGGGAAGCGGTGGTGGAGTTGGCTAGAACCGCAGCTCACGCCCGCGGCGGCGGAGCTGGACTGTTCAACGTGATCAGCGTCGTGATCTTGGTCGTTGGTGTTGTGCTCATCGGCATAACGGCCGCGCTGCTGGCCCGGACCCTGGCCGCGGCGCAGAGCATCGACAACAAGGCTCAGGCTATTGCTCGAAACGCAGGTCAGATCAATGTGGCGACCAACTCGGTCGGGGAGTTGGACCGGACGAATGAGCTCGCCGCATCGATCTTGCAAAGCGCCAAGCCGCTGCAGGACCAGCTCAACACGGTTGACGCCACCGCCCGCGACATCGCTGACCTCGCGAAGTCTATTAACGAGACGGCGGGAACCATCAACGCCACGGCCGGGACGATCAACCGCACGGCCGGGACTATCAACAACACCGCCGGGGACATTGCGGCCAGCGTCGGCACGATCAACGGCACGGCAGGCACCATCAACAACACCGCCAGAGACATTGCCACCACCGTCGGCACCAACAGCACCACGGAGGGCACGGGATCACAGGGTTAGCGACACTGTGCTTGAAGGCCAAGGGAGTTATCGAACGACTCAGGCACGGCGGCTGCTGACGTCCTGTGGTTGACGAGCGCTGCGCCACTACTCCGCCACCGAGCTGCTCACCGCGGGAGTGGAATCGTGAACGCGACCTCGACCGACGAGAACGGCGACACCGGACGGAGTCGCTTTTGCCCGAGCAGCGCTAACCAGACGGCCCACCGCCTAACACCAAGTCCGTCGGCCTGACGCCCGTCGGAACTGCCGCGGCGCAAGTGGCCCCGGTGGGTGTCGTAGTCGGCCAAGGACTGCAGGCACCAGGTCACCCGAGCCACCCCGTCAGCGCATCCCGCAGCGCGCAGGCCTCAACCTCGGCCAGAGTCAGCGTGCAGCAGCCGACGGCGTGCGGGTCCAGCTCGATGCACCCGTCCCGCTTGGACACCACCAGGTTGGTGAACCCATTCGCGACCCCGGCACACGAGCACGATGCGTGCAGCACCCTGCGGTTGCCGCCGGTCTGCTGCGTCTCCGGTACGTCGATCACGGTTGTCGACTGTGACTGCGGCCAACGGGGCAACCTTGCCTACGGGGCAAGATCAGTGGGCTAGCTCGCGGCGAGACCCATCCTGTGGGCGATCCCGCGCAGCTCCCGGCCTCCGGCATCCCGTCGGGCCCGGCGCAACAGATCCGTGACGACCTCCCGGACGAACGGGCTGGTCCGGATCCGCTGCGGAGCGAGCCGCTCGGCCCGCTGCAACGCCTCGACCGCCTCTGCCTCCCGGCCTCGAATCGCCGCCAGCCCACGGCCCACGTCGCCGTAGAAGGTGGCCTGGCGGCCAGCCGAGGGTATGGCTGCCACGTCGACATCCCGGGCCAGCTCGGGGACGCGGCCAGGCTCGCCGAGCTCCAGCGCGAGGGCGACTCGCCACACGCCGACGTTGCGGGGACCGAAGTTCAATCCGGCAAAGGTGCCGTCACCCGTGCGGCCGGCGGTCTCCGCGGCTTCATGGAGGTGCGCGCGGGCATCATCGGCGTGTCCGGTCACCGCCGACTGGAGTGCAGCCGAGAGGTGCAACATCCCGTAGACCTGCCCGGCGGGGCCGTCGTCGGGCTTGAGCAGATCGGCGCTGCGCTCGGCAAGCCTCAACCCACGTTCTCGAGCCCGCATGCCCACCGTGGCGTGCGAGCGCACGAAGCCCGCCACAGCGCCGAGCACCGGCTCCCCGAGGGCGGCCGCGGTGGCATGCAAGTGGCCGGACACCATCCACGCAAGATCGCCGTGCCCAAGATCCTTGCTCAGGTAGAACGCCGCATGCAGCACGTCGGCCAGCAGCCGCCGGGCCTCGGCGCTGCCGTTGACCTCGGCCAGGGCGTACAGCTCGCCGACTAGATCGGGCACCGTCTGCCCGAGGACGCCGTAGTCACAGGCGGCCGACGCCGCGTTCACCGCCGCGACCTCGCCGCGAAGCTCTGCTAGCGATCGCGGCGGGATCGTGGTTACAAGCTCGTCCACCTCGATATCCCGCAGCACAGCGCGCAGCGCCTGAGCGGCCGCATGCGCCAGGGCCTCAGCCTCGTTCGATGGCGGGTATGGCTGCCCGGTGATGTCCGACGGTGCGACCCGAAGGGCCGTGGCGAGCGCCTCAAGGAGAGACCGCCGGTCCAGAGTCCGTTCGCCGCGCTCGATTCGGGACAGGTAGGACTCGGAGATCCCGGCCAGCTCCGCGGCCACCCGGAGTGACTTGTCCCGCCAGACCCGGATCTCGCGCAGCCGCCGGCCAATCGTGCGCGCGTCAGCGTCAGCGTTGTCCACTAGGACCCTCTCCTCGCCGAGACCCCCCGCCGATGCCCCGGGGAGCTACCCCGGGGCGTGAACCTCGGCGAGGAGGTACCAGTCCAGGCTACGACCCGGGTGTAGCGGTAGCACCTCGCGGCCGCCCCGCGGCCGGTTTTCCGGGGGTGGCGCGGACCGGTGCTGCACCGCTACACCGCAGGTCAGGCCAGGTTCCAGCCGCTACCAGCGGTGCTACACCCTGTAGCGGCGCTACACTCCGCCGGGCGGTGCGGCTGCTGGGGAGGAGTTCGGCGGCGCGGTCGAAGACGCGCAGGCTGGCGGTGCGGTCGCCGTGAGCGGCCAGGGCTTCGCTGTGCGCGGCGGCCAGCCAGGCTCCCAGTCATCGGCGAGGCTAGACGCGCACCAGCAAGGAGCCCGGGTCGGACGCGCATCCGCACCCCCGTACTTCGCTACTGGTCCTCCCGGGTGGAGCCGCACGGAACCGGGACGACCTCGACCGGCCGGTGCTGGTGTCGATCCGGCGCATGGCCAGCGGCCGGATGCAGACGCCGTGTTGCTCGGCGACGGCCCGCGCCATGTCCGCGGTCAGGGGGAGCACGTCGCGCTGCGCCCGGGTCATCCGGGCGGCATCAGGGGCGGTGGGTTCGGTAGTGATCACTTGCATACTCTTCGGTCACTTAATGACACCTCGACAGCACAAGACGGGCTCAGAACATGGAGGAGTACGACGCCGCACCGCGCTAACTCTCACAGCTTGCCCGACGCCGCCGGGGATGCACTGTTCACGAGGATGCATTATGGGCGGATGATCGACCAAGTATCCGATGAGGACTGCACGGTCGAGCTGGCTGGCGACGCCTACATCACTTTCACGGCGCCGTTCTACGCGCAGCACGATCCGCTTGAGCCGCAGGAGAGGTGCACGCTCCCAACCGGGGACGACCTCGACGGCAGAGGCGCACTGGTCCGGAGCAAGATCTCACTGAGTCCCCTGCTCCAAGGCTCCCTCACCTATGAACGGCCGACCCTAGACCTACTGACCTTCTTCGTCGGCGGTGAGGCGTGGCGTGACCACCTCCTGTCCTCCCTCAATCATCAGCTGCTTGCTGGCCGCCCTGAGCAAGCCGCATTCGACAGTGTCGATGTGAGCGGCATGTTGTTCCCTGATGGCTATGGGTCAATCGCGGTGACCCTCAAGTTGGCGAACGGATGGGACCCCGCGCACCGGAGGGCCACGCTTGCCGCTGTGGGACGCGATGGCCGAGAGCCGCTGGCCGCCGAACTGCGCTCTCTCCTGCTGCCGCCTGTCGAACGGACGCTGCGCCGATGCGGCGCAGGAGGGGCGTCTGCCGCCGCCCTGCCGTACTTCAACCTCACCTACGCAGGTAGCACCGACCACCCGACGCCCGGCCGGTCGTCCCTCAACGACGAGCTGCGAGTTCTGGTCTATCCCGATTCACCGTTGCCGCTCGTGTCCTGCTCGCCGTGGTTCGACGAGTTCCTTTACACCGGCTACGCCTACAACCTCCTGGCGACGCCACAACCGCGGCCCAGCATTGAGAAGATGACGCTGTTGCTCCTCATCCTTGACGTGTCCTATGCTCGTTTAGCGCGCACCGCTGCAGCGGCCGACGAGTCCCTGCGGAACAATAAGCATAATGCTGACGTGGTGTGGCTTGCCCAGTTTGAGCGGCAGCTGCGCGCGGAGTACCAGGCGTTGGTCACGCCCACCTTCAGCTTCGACCATCACGTCCTGCAGATGCGCGACGCCGTCCTGCGCTCCTGGGACACCGCTAAACTTCAGTCCCGTGCCGAAGACCTGCTCACCACAGTTCGTCGAACTGTTGAACTAAGGCTGGCGGAGAAACAGGCCCGACGTGTTGGCAGAGTGCAACTGGTTGTCATGGTGCTGACCGTTTTGTCTGCCATCCAAACGACGGACGCCGCTTTCTCCCTCTTCCACCGGTTCTTTGGATGAGAGACGTATCGGCTGACACCGACGCGCTTGTATGGGTGGCCGACGGCTTTGCCGCCGATGGTCTCGGCTATGGCGACCGGCTCGAGGAGCGGCTCTCGGGTCAAGGACTCCGCGTCGCCCGTCGCGACCTGACCAGCATCGATGGCGCCGTGCCCGCTGCGCGGCTACACGTCCTCTCTGGCGGGTCGACCTCAGTAAACGACCAGTCCACCTGGATGCCCCGCGCGCTGGCTCTCACTCGCTCGCTGGTGCAGGGCGCACAGCGCGATGATCACACGATTGTGGGTATCTGCCTTGGTTCGCAGATCATCGCCGAGGCTCTCTGGCCCGGAGGGGTACGCGCTGCCGAGCGAATCGAGGTTGGTCTCACGGAGGTCCAGTGGTGTGACGGGAAAAGCGAAGGCATCATCACCCCCGCCTTTCACTATGAAGAGCTTGATCCGTCGGCGGTGCTCGGTGGCGGTGGCAAGATTGTAGCGGACAACGCGCACTCTCCTGTGCAGGGCTTTCGGCTCGGCGCGAGGATCTGGGGCCTGCAGTTCCATCCTGAGCTTGAACCCGCCGACGTTCGGCGCATGGTGAAAGACCATCGCCTTGACATCGAAGCGCATCGTGGCACAGCGGAGGCCGCGCTCCGGTCGGTAGACGAGCTCGAATCACGCTGGAATCCGGACCTATTCGACCGGGTTTTCCACCGCATCATCGAACACTGACGACAATGTGGTGGCACAACATCAGCAAGCGCAGCGCGGCCCAAGCAAACACGCCCTCGCCGGGCGGCAGGATGCTCCTATGTCGTGTCAAGCGGCTCGGTGAGCGGGTCGCTGCGAGGTGGGTGGGTTCGCTTCCTCGTCCGCGCCGATGGTCAAAGGCCAGTGGATCTTCGTTCATGCCGCAGCCGCAACCCGACCCCGCCGTCTCCGAGGAGGCGGTGAAGATCTTCAATGCTGCTGGGGAGCAGGACCAAGACTGGGGGACGTTCGTGTGCTGGCGCTCATCACCGGAGCGCGGCGGACTAGCGTCCGCGCCCTCGCCCGCTGCAGCCACGGATCAGTCGCGGCCGGTCACAGGCCAAGCTGCGTGAGCCGCCCGCTGATACGTTTATCGGTCGAAACCACGGGCGATTCGGTTCGCACCCAGGGATCGCCCCCGAAGTAGAGCTGGAAGATCTTCTCCGCGGTGCGGGTGGCGAGCGCCTGGCTCGTCAGGGTTGGGTTCGGGCCACCGAGCCCGTTGGGCAGTGCCGAGTTGTCCGCGATGAACAACCGCTTGACCGCGCGGCTCTCCGCGTTGGCATCCAGCACGGAGTCGCGCTCCGACTCGCCCATCCGCATCGAGGACTGTACGTGCAGGATGAGCGGCGCCCAGTTGATGCGGAACACCTTCTGCGCACCGGCACCGCGCAGCAGGTCGGCGGCCTTGCGGGCCAGGAACTCCCGGTTGCGCTGGGTGCGGGCGCTGCGCTTGAACTGCCGGAACCTGACCTTCGGGACCGGCCCGTTCTCATCGGCCGGGAAGGCGGACAGCGTGACCCTGTTGTCCGGTTCCACGTCGTCGTCGGTGATCACCAGCGTGTTGAGCACGTTGTCGATACCGCCCTCGAGCAGATCGCGCAGCTCCGGGCCGAACACCCGGCCGGCCGGGCCGTCCCAGGGACCCGTCAGGCCGTGGCCGTTGTCGTACTGGCCGCGGATGCCGCTGTCGGACAGGGCCGCGGCGAACGCCTCCAGGGCCGGCGGCAGGCCGACGTTCTCCAGGCCGCCATAACCGGGCCAGTCCAGCCGGGCCGACGAGCCGACACCCTTCGAGTTGCCGGTGTGGCGGTCGAACGATCCGATCAGCCAGTCGAAGTAGTGGTCGGTGTATCCCCGGCCGACCCAGTCGTTCGGGTTCGGCAGCCCGCTGTTGAACCACAGCCGGGGGTTCTCCGTGCACCCACCGGCCATCACCACGACCTTCGCGTCCTCTCGGTGCCGGTCGCCCGAGACATTGTCACGCCAGGTCACGCCGGTGGCACTGAGCCCCCCGGCGGGCCGTTCGGTGTGGATCCGGGTGACGTAGGCATCGGTGATCAGCTCCACCGGGCGGCCGCCCGGCGCCCATACGTCCGCGGTCACCGCCATCGGGACGTAGCTGTTGTCGGTGGAACGCTTGGCGAACTGGTTGCGGGGTGCTGCGACGGGCTGCATGCAACCCTGGAAGCAGTACCCGCAGAAAGTGCAACCGGTGGCCTTGGGATAGACCAGCAGGTTGCGGTCCGAGGTCCGGCCTGCGGTCCCGCCCGGTTGCAGGATCGCGTTCTCCTGCGGCCGGTAGGAGGGCCGGGTGGTCGTCTTGGTCGTCTGCACGGGCAGGCCGAGCGTCTCGCATCCGCGCAACCAGGTCTGCTCCTTGGTGCCCATCGCGGCCGTCTGCACGGGAAGGGTGGTCTCCACCCACTCGAAGTAGGGGACCAGCTCCGAGTAGCCGAACGGGAAGCGGTGGTCGACGTCGTAGTCGTCCCGGTCGGCGCCCGAGTAGTCGTTGAACACCCCCGGATACGCCCGTGGGCTGTTGCCGTAGTAGTGCTGCGTGGTACCGCCGACCCCGGAGATCTGCCAGACGAAGGAGTTCTGCGCCCACTCCCGGAACCACGCCGGCTTGGACCGGTCGGTGGGGCCGAGCCGGAAGAAACCGGTGAGCGGGTTGTTGGCGTCGTTCTCGAGGTGGGTCCATTGCTCGCGTGGCTTGTCGTGCCGGGGACCGGCCTCCAGCAGCAGCACGTCCAGCCCCTTGGCGGCAAGCTCCTTGGCCACGACGGGGCCACCGCCACCCGCACCGATGATGATGACGTCACGCATCAGTCACGTACCTCCGTGCGACCCTGGTAGTAGCCGATCAGGTCGTCCCAGCCCTCGACCGGGCCGTCCGGCTGGAATCGGCAGAGCTGCCAACCGACCGGTTGCCCACTGAGCTGCTTGGTCTTGCGGTCGAGCACCGCGTACTCGCTGTAGGCGCCGAAGTTGGCGAACTCGAGCAGCGCGCCGCCGACGAACCGCAGCAGGCCCGACACCGAGTCCCGCAACGGTTCCGGGAACTCGGTGTCCAGCCGGGCGACCAGGTCGGCATCGGGTCCCTCGAGCAACGCGAAGGCCTGCGCCTTGTCGGCATAGGACAACCGAGCGAAAGGTGACAGGAACGGCCCGTTCACCGCGAGTGGATTCACCCGCGTGGCGAGCAGGTTGAGCAGGCCGGCGATCGCGAACGAGAGCGGCAGCGTGCCATCGTTGGCGAGCAGCAGCCGAAGCCCCTCGTCCAGCCGCATCGCTTCCAGCGGCAGCCGGTCCAGACCGGGCAGCGGGCTGCCGGTGTCTACCAGGGCGGTGGCGAAGGCCTGCGCCATCGGCCGGGCGATCTCATCCGGGTAGGGCACGAAGTTGTCCAGCGAGTCGATCAGAAAGTCGGTGGTTCTCGCCTCCAGCCCGCCGGGTCCGGACCGTGGGGTGCCCTGGGCCCGGGAGTACTCGTCGGGCCCAGGCAAGGCAAACACGCTCAGGCCGTTCATGGTGTCGCGGGCGAGCTCAGCGAGCACCGGACGCAGCGTGTCCACAAGGTCCGGGAGCGCGTCACCCGGGGCCGCGGAGGCCAGCGCCGAACGCGGCAGCAGCGCGCCCGCGCCGACAACAGCACCGAGCAGGCCGATGCGCGCGAGGAAGGCGCGCCTGCCCACTGCACTGGGTGAATTCATGGTCGGTGAATTCATGGTGGTGCCGCTGGGGAGGATCAGGCGGCGGCTCAGCGCGCCCTTCTCCTCACCGCGCAGCACCGCCTCCTCAGCCGGCGCCACCCGGTGAGAACGTGTGGAGTGTCGGGGCATGTTCAGCGCAACGACGGTGCTCGTCTCAGGGGTACACGACAAGCACTGTTACTGCCCGTAAAGTGTGGCGTCACCCGATTGTCCGCAACGGAGTGGCGTGTGTCGGTGCCGCGGCCCCGTGAACTCGACGACAGCGACGTCTGGCCGGACTGAAATGTCCCTGGCGTCGAGTTCACGGGCCGGGCCCCGGGCAAGCCAGCCAGGGAACACGCCTGGTCGGGGTGGGGCGAAGCCCGGTTAGTGTTTCGGGCCATGCCCACACCTGCATCGTGGATATTCGTCCGATGAGTCCTGGCAGCCCAGAGCTTGCTGAAGCGGTCGCCCGGTACGGGAAGCCGGACTCGGCCGAGCAGGCGAGCCGGGCGGCAGAGGAGCGGGCCGACGTGCTTGCTCGATTCCCAGTGGCGTCCTGGCCGGAGCTCCCGCTCGAGCGCTATGCGCTGGGCTCGGTGGACGAGCCGGTGCCGTATTGCGTGATGCTGGAGTACCGGACCCCCTACCTCGGCAGCATCAAGGGCGGTAGCGCGCGGAAGCACATCATCTACCGGCCCAATGTGGGTGGTTGGTGGGTGGCGGGCCCGTTGGAAGAGCTTGAGCCGCATCAGGCGTGGGAACGGCTCCGGCACGAGTTCGTGCAGGCGATCACCGCAGCGATGGCGGGTGACGTCGAGGACTTCGAGCGCTTCCCGCTGCTGCGCTGGGGACCTGCTCTGGTCACGAAGACCTTGGCTATCTACGCGCCGGATCACTTTTTGCGGGTCTACTCCGCCGACCACATGCGGCGATTCATCCGGCTCTTCGGTGGTACACCGGTGCCGGAGGCGCCTTCGTGGGTGCTGAACCGGCAGCTCAAGATGCTCATCGCGGCGGACCCGGAATTCGGGAGCTGGGACCAGGAGCAAGTTTTCCAGTTCCTGTACACCTACCTCGATCCGCGAGCCGGTGATCTCACCGTCACGAAGATCGAGCCGGGTGAGAATGGTCGGCTCTGGACCGAGTGCCTGGCCGGACAGACGTCATCGCCGCTCTTCTCGGCGAGTGCAAGCAGTTGCTCCGCGACGGCCTGCGGCGCGACTACCTCCGTCGCGAGGCCGTTGACACCGTGCTCCGGGGCCGACTGGACATTTCGCGCCAGATCAGCCGGCGCTACGGCCAGGTCGACCGGTTGCACCTGCACCGGTTCGACCGCGACACCGCGGTATGGCCGAATCTGGTTTGCCACGCGGCTCTGAGCGCCGCCGCTCCGCTCGCCGGCTCCGCCGATCTTCGGCGGGCCGCCGCTGGACTGGCAGCGGCGTTCCCCGCCTGTGTCGAGCGCCGGCCCACGGTGCTGCGCTGGCTGGCGACCGCCCGCTACCACCGGATGAACGCTCGCTACCGGGCCGCGCACGCGTGGGCGGGGCTCGTGCTCGGCGGGGGCGGGGTCACCGACTTCCTCCTCGACGGCGCGTGGAGCGCACGCGGACTGCTGATCAACATGAACAGGTTGTGGGAAGCGGTGGTTTCGCGGCTCAGCGCGGAGGTCAGTGCGCAGATGGGCGGAGCACCGGTCGAGCCGGGACGCCTGTCGTCGATCAAGGTCGAGGAGACCGGGCATCCCCGCCGTCCGTTGCGTCTGGACGCGCTCATTTCGCTTCCCACCGAGAGCGGCGAGCAGGTACTCCTGCTGGTCGACGCCAAGTACAAGAGTTACGACCGTGAGTCGATCAGCGCCGCGGACACCCACCAACTCCTCACCTACGCGACCGCCTACCGCACCGGAACGCTCGGATCCACAGCGCTGCTCGTCCACCCCGCTAGCGCGGTTGCCACGACCCGACGATTGTGCGTGCGCGGCCCGGCGGGAGACCTCGGGAATGTGGCCATCGTCGGTCTCGACGTCCGAGGCTCGCCCGACGACGCAGGACATGTGATCGGGCGAGCTGTCGCCGGTGCGACGGGCCAACACTAGCAACGATCACGCCCGGCAGCGTTACATTGCCCCGCGCCCCGCGGGAACGAGATGCCCCTCACCGGGGTCGACCGGGAAGCCGAGATGACCACCGCCCATGCTGAGTTCCCCCGCCGGCTCGCGGCGCGATGAGGCCGTGGGCCCTACCCGGCTCGACGCCGAGCGATGTACCATTCCGCGTTGTACATCTTTTGCACCCATATTGGAGGTGGCGGGATGCAGACGGTAGGTGTGCGTGATCTGGTCAACCGTGCGTCGGCCCTGCTCGATGAGCTGGAGCAAGGTGGGCAGCCGATCATCGTCACGCGGCGTGGGCAGCCGATCGCCGTACTCTCGGCGATCGACGCCGAGGAATTCTACGACTACGTCCTTGCCCACGCACCCGAGTTCGTCCGCGGGCGCCAGGAGGCCGATGACGCGATCGCCCGTGGTGAGCTTGGCGTTCCGCTGGCCGACGTGCTAGCTGAACTGGACGCCGAGGATCGCGGAGACCGCCGGAGTGCCTGAGCTGCATCTGCGGCCCCAAGCAGAGAAGGACCTCCGCCGGATGGGTCCCGGGCCGGAGCGAGCACGCATCCTGGCCGGGCTCCGCCGGCTCGGCGAGGACGCGTCGAACCTGGACATCAAAGCCATCGTCGGGTCCCCGGGCTGGCGCCGGCTACGCATCGGCACATATCGCGTCTGTTACCGCTCTGCGCCCACCGTCTCCAGCGACGGGGAGTTGACCACCGCTTATGTCATCGCACGAATCGTGCATCGCCGTGATTTCGATGCGGCGGCCATGGCTCTCCCATCCCCCGACGATCCATAGCAGTCGTTGCAGCGACACATTCTTTGTGTGCCCGTAGAGCGGGCCAAACCTGGCCAGGGCAAGCCCGTACCCGGGGCTCGCCGGGTCGCCCGCCGCAGTTGGCTGGATGCTGACCAGACGCAGAGCGCGTCTGCGGTCCGCTGGGTATGACGGCGACCGTCGCGGCACCGGGGCGGACCTGCGCCACCGGGCACCAGCAGGACCGAGAGGTGGCGCCGTGGGAAATGGATGCACTGGCCCCCGCGGGCATGCTGCGCTCGAGCATCGCGGATCTGCTGCGCTACCTCGCCGGGATGAGGGCGACCGACTTGTCCGGGAGCGTCGGTGCGTCTACACTTACCGTTTGTGCCGGCTTACGGAGATGCGGGTCTGGGTCTACTCGGCGACCCGACTCGGCGCGCCATCTTCGAGCTGCTCGCGCGACGCCCCGGCTCGGTGCGAGAGCTGGCCGAGCAGCTGCCGATCAGCCGGCCTGCGGTGTCGCAGCACTTGAAGGTCCTCAAGGACGGCGGCCTTGTGGTCAGCCACGCCGTGGGAACCCGCCGGATCTACCGGCTCAATCCGGAGGGCGTGACGGCGCTGCGGGCCTGGCTGGACGGTGTATGGAGCGACGCGCTGGCCGGTTTTCACAAGGCTGCCGAAGCGGCGGTTCCTTCTCCCGATCCCGAACAGGAGCAGCGATGACCACTACGGCCCCGATCCCGCCGATCACCGGGACGGTCACCCTCGGCGTATCCGCCGAGCAGGCATTCCAGGTGTTCACCGGCTCGTTCGACATCTGGTGGCCGCACGAGTACCACATCGGCAACGCCGACGTCGCCGAGGTGATCCTGGAGTCACACGAGGGCGGACGCTGGTACGAGCGCGGCGTAGACGGCACCGAGTGCGACTGGGGTCGGGTGCTGGTCTGGGAGCCGCCGCACCGGCTGGTGTTCACCTGGCAGATCAGCGGGGCGTGGGAGTTCGACCCCGACCCCGAGCATGCCAGCGAGATCGAGGTGCGGTTCACCGCCACCGCACCCGGTCTGACGATCGTCGAGGTCGACCACCGCCACTTCGACCGACTTGAGGGTGGCCGGGCCGTGCACGATGCGATCCGCGGTGGCGGCGGGTGGGCGCTGCTGCTGCAGGGCTTCGCCAAGGCCGTCGCGAACCAGCAGTGAGCAGGTCGTCATGGACGTGATGAGCCTGGCCCGCGCCGAGCGGGCCGACCTGGCCGACCTGCTGACCACGTTGACCCCGGCGCAGTGGGAGGCGCCGTCGCTGTGCGCGGGGTGGCGAGTGCGGGATGTCGTGGCGCACATGTTCAGCTACGACGAACTCGGCATCGGTGGCCTCATCGGCCGTTTCGTCAGAGGCGGGCTGCGCCCGGACCGGGTCAATGCCGTTGGGGTCGCCGCCTATGGCGACCGCGGTACCGATGACCTCGTGAGGCTCGTGCGAGATCATCTCAGGCCGCGCGGGCTCACCGCCGGGTTCGGTGGTCGGATCGCGCTGACCGACGGCTTGATCCATCATCAAGACATCCGGCGTCCGCTCGGCCTGCCCCGCGACATCCCCGCCGAGCGGCTGCGCACTGCGTTGCAGTTCGCGCTCACCGCCCCCACCATCGGCGCCGCCAAACGCATCCGCGGGCTGACACTGTCCGCGACCGACCTGGACTGGACCGCCGGCACGGGACCGGCAGTCGAGGGACCTGCCGAAGCCCTGCTCATGGCCATCGCCGGCCGTCACGGGATCATCGAGGAACTGGCAGGCCCCGGCCGGCCAACACTCGCCGACCGCCTCGCCGCCTGATCACCGCCTGAGCGCGCGATCTCCGGAAGCCGCAACCGGCGAAGCTGACCGTCGGTTTGCCTATTGCGCCATGGGCTAGCGTCGCACAGATGACTGACAGTAACGTTGGTGATCCCGCCGACCGGCAGAGGTTGCCGGTGCTCATTCCAGGTGCCGGAACCCCCACTGGGCTGGCCATCGCTCGGGGCCTGCGCGACACGGGAGTCCCCATCGTTGGTGCCTCCCGCACCCCGGCGGCGCCAACCTGCCGCTCAAAGCTATGGCACAGCATCCTGCGGGTCAGCGCACCAACCACGGAAGCATGGCTGGCGACGCTGGGTGCGGCTCATGCGCGGTATGGCCCGATGGTGCTGTTCCCCGCCGACGACATCGTGGTGCGCATCGTGGCCGAGCACGCTGACGAGCTGGCCCCGCAGTTCGACTTCGTGCTGCCCGACCTGCCGACCGTTGATCGATTGCTGGACAAATCGGTTTTCCACGAGTGGGCCCTGGCCAACGACTTCCCGGTTCCCCACACAGCAATCGTCACCAACCCTGGCCAGTTGCGCGCGACCCTGCGCGAGATGGCCTTTCCCGTGGTGTTCAAGCCGGTCGAGCACACGCCACAATGGGCGGTCGTCAGTAGGCACTACAAGGTCCACCGATTCGACAACGCCGACGATTTTGAGCGGCTTCCGTTCGCTCCGTTCGATGCCGCTGACCGCTTCGTCGTCCAGGAGTGGATTCCGGGCCGAGACAGCGACGTCTACTTCTGCCTGACCTACCGCAACCGCAACGGCGAAGAGTTAGCAGCGCAAGTCGGGCGAAAGATCACCCAGTGGCGCATCGACACGGGAAACACTGCCCTTGCCGTCACCCACCAGGACGAGGAGTTGCACAAGCTGACCCGGCGGCTGCTCGACACCGCGGGCCACGTCGGCTTCGGCGCGCTGGAGGTTCGGCGCAGCACGCGAGATGGGCGGATGCTCATCACCGAACCGACCGTGGGCCGACCGGACCTGCAGACCGCGCTCGCCGCCGCCGCCGGGGTGAACCTGGTGGATCTGGCCTATCGCGACGCACTCAAGCTGCCAGCGCCACCGAGCCGACCCCACCGAGAGGCGATCTGGATTCACGAGACCGCCTTTCCGCGGTCGGTGCTCCTCGCGGCGCGCCGCCGCCGCCTCGACGTCCGCACGCTCCTCGCCGCGTTGCGGACCAGACGGACGCCCACCGGCGCGTTCTTCGCAGACCGCGATCCGCTGCCACTCCTACTCGAAACGGCCAAGGTCGCCAAAAAGACCCTCCGGGCGGCACTGAACAACGGGCGGAGACCGCGGAAACGGCGTTGGAGAACGCTGCTCGGCCAGGCCGCCGGATCGTGACGGTTCTCAGCCTCACGATGTGGCCGTAGCCGCCGGGGTCAGGCCCTCAACCGGGCGCGCACCTTAGCGATCACGGTTGGCAGCTGACCGGTCAGCAGTGCCAACACCAGCCCGAAGCAGGCCAGTGCCACCACGCCCATCACAAAGCCGACCGCGAGCTGTGGCACCCGGTCGTGCACCTGGTGCTGAACCAGCCAGGAACCGAACGTGGCCGCCGGCAGCATGGCTACCGTGGCCGCCCCGACGATGGCCAGCCTGCGCGGGTCGAGCAGCCGCTCCGGCCGGATCGCAGTACGTACCATGAATAGCGTCATCACCGACGCCACCAGGTCGGCCAGCAGCACCGCACAGCACAGCCCGACCAGCCGGTAGCCGTCCGCCGGCAAGAGCAGGACGCTCAGCGCAACCACTGTTCGTGTCACCATCACCATGGTGCTGGTCCGCCGCGGCCCGCTGGTGTCCAACCGGGCAAACAGCGCCTGTCGAGACACCTCGTGGACCGCGTGGGCGAGCTGCGCGACCGCGAACACCGCCAGGCAGGCGGTCAGCCACCGCATGATGGTCGGCTCGTGCAACTCGCCGTTGGCCAGTGCGGACGCCAGCGGCTCGGCGAACGCGAGCAGCAGGCACAGCCCGGGCAGGCTGGCGATCACCGAGTAGGTCAGCGCCTGCCGCCAGGCCGCGCCGAAACGGCCGGCATCGCCGTCCTTCGCCGCGGCGCTCATACCGGGCAGCGTCGCCACGGTTACGGCCCTGGCGCCGATCGCGGCGATCACGAAGTACATCGACAGCGCGGCCTGGAACACGAACACCCCGCCGGGCACCGTAGCCGCGACGGCCAGCATGAAGAACATGGACAACGCGGGGAACGCCGTCACGATCAACGAACGGCGCAGCCGGTGGGTGACCTCGCGCGCGTCCGGATCTGTCCGCCAGCCGCCGCGCACTCGGACCGGCAGCCCGAGCCGGTAGGCCCCGATGAGCTGTGCCACCGCGTGCGCCGCGACGGACAATGTGGAGCCCACCCCGAGCACTAACAGCATGCCGCCCGAGACGTCCAGCACCTCCACACCGGTCCCGTGCCAGAGCGCGAACACGACCACAGTGGCGATCAGGCCGAGATTCTCCAGCGCGGGTGCGGCGGAGGCCAGCGCGAATCGACCCCTGGCCTGCTGCGCCGCGGCGCCGACCGCCGCCAACGTGTAGCAGATCACCTGCGGCGCCACGAACACCACGATCACGATGGTCAGCTGCCAGGCCCGCCAGCGCGTGGCGTCATCCGGAATGCCGGCGGTCACCGCCAGCGCCACCAGCGGAGACGCTAGCACCACCGCGCCGGCGGTAAGGGACGCCCAGAACAGCAGGTAGCCGGTGACCCTGCTGAGCAGTTGACCGGATGCGGCCACTCCGCGCTCGGCCAGCGAACGGACCAGTGCCGGCACCAACACCAGCGCCAGGACCGGCCCGGCCAGCGCGGCGAAGGTAAGGTTGGGCACCGAGTTCGCGGCCAGGAATGCGTTGGCGAAGAAGGTCGGCCCCAGCACCGCCCCGATGACCACCACACGCAGTAGCCCGGTGATCCGGCTGATCAGGGTCCAGGCCGCCACCGTGATCGAGCCTCGTGCGGTACCCGAGAGCGCGTAGTCGGGAGAATCGTCGGTGAGCGACTCGCTGAGGCCACCCGCCTCGGCTGGGCTGTCGGCCTTGCGAGCTTGGTTGCTCTCGCCACGCCCTACCGCGGTGTCGGGGGTGGGGCCAAGGCAAGGGTGCGCCGACTTGCCTTCGTCCATGAGTCAAACGGTAGCGAGGCCCCGCGCCCCACGACCATACAAAAACCAACACCTGCAGTTGAAGATTTACTCAGAGCCTTCGTGAATCAGCGGGGCTAGAGTCAAGGGCTAGGGGAGGCTACAGCGGCTGTCCTGCGTATGGGGGGGATACCGATGTTCAGCGAGAAGGATACTGATGTCGACCGAAGCAGGTATCTGAACGCGTTGCTGCCGCCGGTGCTGATTGCAGGTGCCGGGACCGCCATTGGGCTGGCCATCGCGCGGGGCCTGCGTGACACGGGAGTCCCCATCGTTGGCGCCTCCCGCACCCCGGCGGCGCCGACCTGCCGCTCAAAGCTATGGCACAGCGTTCTGCAGGTCAGCGCACCGACCACGGAAGCATGGTTGGCGACGCTGGGTGCGGCTCACGAGCGGTACGGCCCGATGGTGCTGTTCCCCGCCGACGACATTGTGGTGCGCATCGTCGCTGAGCACGCTGGTGACCTGGCCAGGCAGTTCGACTTCGTGCTGCCCGACCTGCCGACCGTTGATCGATTGCTGGACAAATCGGTTTTCCACGAGTGGGCCCTGGCCAACGACTTCCCGGTTCCCCACACAGCAATCGTCGACAACCCTGGCCAGTTGCGCGCAACCCTGCGCGAGATGGCCTTTCCCGTGGTGTTCAAGCCGGTCGAGCGGACACCACAATGGCAGGACTTCAGTAGATGGGGCACGGCCTACCGACTCCACACCGCCGACGATTTTGAGCGGCTTCCGTTCGCTCCGTTTGATGCCGCTGACCGCTTCGTCGTCCAGGAGTGGATTCCGGGCCGAGACAGCGACGTCTACTTCTGCCTGACCTACCGCAACCGCAACGGGGAAGAGTTAGCAGCGCAAGTCGGGCGAAAGATCACCCAGTGGCGCGTCGACACGGGCAGCACTGCCCTTGCCGTCACTCACCAGGACGAGGAGTTGCATAAGCTGACCCGGCGGCTGCTCGACACCGCCGGCCTCGTCGGCTTCGGCTCGCTGGAGGTTCGGCGCAGCACTCGAGATGGGCGGATGATCATCACCGAACCGACCGTGGGCCGACCGGACCTGCAGACCGCACTCGCCGCCGCCGCTGGGGTGAACCTGGTGGATATGGCGTATCGCGACGCACTCAAGCTGCCAGTGCTACCGAGGCGACCCAGCCGAGAGGCGATCTGGATTCACGAGACCGCCTTTCCGCGGTCGGTGCTCGTCGCAGCGCGCCGCCGCCGCCTCGACGTCCGCACGCTCCTTGCCATGTTGCGGACCAGACGGACGCCCACCGGCGCGTTCTACTCAGATCGCGATCCCCTCCCACTCGTACTCGAGACGGCCAAGGTCGCCAACAAGACCCTCAGGGCGGCATTGATCATCGCGCGGAGACCCCCGAAGCCACCCCTCATTACCCGCCGCGGCGGGTCGCCCTGGTTGTCTTGGCCCGCGCAGTTCTTAAGAGCCAACGGAGATGGTGACCATAACGGTCAGCCGACCCCACTGCTGGCTCAATCCGCCATCGACAGTCTCCAGTCCGCGCCTTCCAACTCGTCATCGAAGGTGACAGCTACCGGCAACGGCAAAACCTACCCTCGCCAAACACCACAGCAACGACGACCGGACCGTCGCTATTCGGCTGACAGGAGGGACTGGACGGACGGGGAGAGATAAAGGAACGACCACGCGATCTTGGTGCGGCCCGACTGGCGCCTGTTGGACCGACCAGGACCACATCCTGGGTGTACTGGCGCTGTTGGAAGACCCGCAACGGCCGCAGCTCGGAGACGTGTGGTTCAACGGCATGACGCAGAACATCCCGTGGAATGTCGCGCGAGCGAGTGGCGCTGAGACGTCGACAACCTGAAGCTCAGGTGTGCCGGTGGAGAAGGCTCACGGCAGTACCGCCTCCTGCACCAGCACTGTACCGAGGTGGATACCCAGCAGAAGCGCCAGCGGCAGCACCACGGCGAGGACCGCAAGCAGGAGTATCGCCTTGGTCCACATGGCTGCGCCGCCTTCCCGGTCAGCGATCGCTCGCTCACCCGGTTTGCCCCCCTCGGCAACCTGTTCATCGCGGCGGCGGGGCCGGAGGTTACAGCGGTGGTCCAGGTCACGGTGAACGGAGAAACCTGAAGGTCGAACGCGACGACCGTTGGGTTCTCACTAGCTGCTGAGAAGCAACGCCCCTTCCGCCCCGACGAGGGTCACGACGGCGATGACGGCGCCCGTCGCGGCGAACCGTCTCCAGACAAGATTCCGATGACGAACGCCAGCAGCCGAAACGGAATCATCCTGCACGCGAAGGCACTGCGATCGCGGACGAGGAATGCCGCAGCCAGCACGCCGGCGCGGGCTGAGGGCCTACTCGAACCGGGAGGGGTCGCCGGCGCCCCGGCGCACGATCTCGGGTTCGGATCCGCACAAGTCGATCACGGTTGTCGGCTCGGTGCCGCAGTCGCCCGAGTCGATGACCGCGTCGACGGCGTGGTCGAGCCGCTCCTTGATCTCCCAGCCCTGGGTCAGCGGTTCGGGCTCGTCTGGGAGCAGCAGCGTCGACGACAGCAGCGGCGACTCCAGTTCGGCGAGCAGCGCCTGCGCGACGGCGTGCTGCGGGATTCGCACCCCGACCGTCTTCTTCTTCGGTCGCAGCAGCCGGCGCGGGACCTCTTTCGTCGCGGGCAGGATGAACGTGTAGCTGCCCGGGGTCGAGGTCTTGATCAGCCGGAACGCCGTGTTGCTGACGTGGACGAACTGGCCGAGCTGGGCGAAGTCCCGGCACACCAGGGTGAAGTGGTGTTTGTCGTCGAGGTCGCGGATCTCGCGGATCCGGCGCAGGCCGTCGGAGTTGCCGAGCTGGCAGCCGAGGGCGAAGCAGGAGTCCGTGGGGTAGGCGATGAGCCCACCGCCGCGGACCAGTTCGACCACCTGACCGATCGCGCGCCGTTGCGGATCGACCGGATGGACATTGAAGTACCGCGCCATGTGGGGAGCTTAGAATCATGCGGCCGCGACGTGCGTGCGGACTGCCGCGATTGCGGTGGCAGGCGACGCTCGCGAGGCTCTGGTGCATGGTCAGCAGCCTTATTGGACCGGAGCGGGCAGGAGTTCGGATGAAGGACCAATCGGGCGCCATCGCTAGCGAGCTGGTCGTCCAGACCCAGCGCGAGTTGGTGGAGACTGCGGACGCGGTCCGCTTCCATCGCTTCCTCGAGCGATTGCGAGCGCGGGATGTTCCCCTTGAGCGGCTCCGTGATTTGGCCGGGGAACAGCACGCGATCGTGTCCAGCGACCGGCGGAGCTTCGCCCAGCTGGCGACCCGCTTCCCGGCTGGGCCCGCGGGCGAGTTCTTCCTCGGCATGGCCGAGAGCGAGGGCCTAGCGCTGGACAAGCTCCGGGGTCTGGCTGACTGGCTGAGTCTCACCGATGATGATCTACGAGCACATGAGCCGCATCCCGGTGCCCAGGCGTACCCGGCGTTCGTCGCCTGGCTCGCGCTCAACGGCTCGCGGGCGGACGTCGTGTTGGCCTTTCTCGCCAACCTGGCTGCCTGGGGTGAGAACTGCGGGCAGGTCGCGGCCGCGCTGCGCGAGGCCTACGGGGCCGGCGACGACGCGGTCGCCTTCTTCGAGTTTTTCGCCAATCCGCCCGAGGACTTCGAGTCGCGCGCTTTGGCTGTTCTCGGTGAGGGGCTTGCCGCGGGCGAGTCACCCGTGCTGGCTCGCCGGGCGACCCGACTCCTGCAAGCATACGAGCTGTCCTTCTGGGACGCGCTCGCGGAAGGACTTTGATGAGTGGACCTAGCGCAGACCTACGCACAGCCGCGGGCGAGATCTGGGACGCCCAGCACCGCCACCCGTTCGTACGCGGGATCGGCGATGGCACGCTTGACCTGGAGCGATTCCGCTTCTGGATCCGGCAGGACTACCTGTTCCTGATCGAGTATTCCCGCCTGCTGTCAGTGGCCACTGCGCGCGCTCCCGACGTGGACACCATGAGGCGGTTCGCAGATCTCGTGCACGAGACGCTGCACGAGGAGATGGACCTGCACCGTTCCTACTCTGCTGATCTCGGCATTCCTGCGGCAGATCTCGAGCGGGAAAAGATGGCACCGACCACCCGCGGCTACACCGATTTCATGCTGCGCACCGCCACAGTCGGCGACTTCGCCGAGCTTGTCGCGGCTCTGCTGCCCTGTATGTGGGGCTTCAACGAGATTGGGCGCCGCCTGGCTGAACGCGGACCGCCCAAATCCGCACATTACGCACGGTGGATCGAGATGTACGCCTCGGACGAGTTCACCTCGC
This sequence comes from Pseudonocardiaceae bacterium, assembly GCA_050699975.1. Taxonomy (GTDB): domain Bacteria; phylum Actinomycetota; class Actinomycetes; order Mycobacteriales; family Pseudonocardiaceae. The sequence goes on from JBOHGH010000037.1 coordinate 38,109, forward strand.
TGGTCGATTGGCTACGTGACCTGACCGACCGGATCAGCCCGAACCTGCCCGATGTGTCTTGGGACAGGATGCGCGACGTCTTCCTCACGAGCAGCCGTTACGAACTCTCCTTCTGGGAGATGGCCTGGACGTTGGAGACCTGGCCACAGCTCAGCCGGTGACAACGCCCGCGATCGTGCACCTACCGCCCGCTCACGCGCCCGGCCCCTCATGATCACTGTATGTCTG
>JBOHGH010000038.1:0-38030 GCA_050699975.1 Pseudonocardiaceae bacterium
GGGCCGCCGCGTGACAACCCTCGACCCGGGACCGCTGTTCACGTTGAGGTACGGGCGATCACGACCGGCAGCAAACCCGCATTTCACCCTCAGGGCGCCCACGGCGTTGGCTGAGAATGCTGTCGATCAGCGTCACGTCCGCTGCGCACGCCGAGTTCGGCCAGTACCGCTTTGACATGGTCTCCGACGGTGCTGCTCCGCGACCCTCCATCCGGACCTTCCCGGGGGTCGGTAACAACGGAACCATCAGCACCGTCAGAGCATCCAGTCCGCTGAACACCTCGGTGGGCGGGCGGGAGGGGTATCTTCGGACCAGTCGGCGGCGTCCGGAGCAGGGAGCCCGGCTACCCCTCGACGAGGGAGGCGACTGCTGTGAGCTTCGCGGACAAGTTCAGGAACAAGGCGCAGGAACTTCGGGGCCGCATCACGCGGAACGCTGGCGAGGTCACCGGCGACAGGGGCCTTCAGGCCAAGGGCAGGGCTGATGAAGTGAAGGGCAACCTGAAGCAGGCCGGCGAGAAGGTCAAGGATGCATTCCGCAGGCGGGGTACTCGCCGCCGCCGCAATTACTAGCCCAGCACTTCATGATCTTGATACAGGGTTGGTGAAGATCGCGGACGGCGCGACCGCGATCTTCGCTGTGGCGGTCCTGGCCGATAGTCCGCCCGACTCGATGGTGAAGCTGGCGAGGTCGCTCTCGCCGTCCGCCCCCGCGACGGTCACGTCGACCGTGCCCGCGCCATCAGGGACGCCACCACCAGGACTAGGCCATCGACATCAAACGAGGCCTCCTGGTCGCCGAAGAAGACCTTCTCCGCAGCCACCAAGCCGTCACCTTGGATGATCACGGACTGGCCTGGGGAGCCTGGTTCGGAAGAATGCTGTCGATGTGCATCGGGTCCTCATCGAGGGGTAATTGATAGTGACGCCTTAAGAAATACCCGATGTCGAACCGACGCAGCGGCAACGTCGCCCGTTCGTTGGAGTGGTTTGCGCCATCCGGGATTCGACCTCCGCGGCACGCAGCCGAGTACCCCAGCGGCCCCGCACCTCGTCCACCGCCGCTGCTGCCTTGGCATGAATTATCACAACCGGCACCGATAATTCCGGGTGCTAGATGACGGGAAAAGAACGGCGCACGGCAACCGGGAAAGCGATGGGCGGTCGAGTGAAGCGCCGGCGAGGCGTACGCCCTACCCCAATTTCGCCGCAAGGCTGGTAGCGTTGATCGATATGGCGTTCACACTCACCAGCCCAGCCTTCGCTGACAACGCGTTCGTCCCGGTCCAGTACACCTGCGATGGCGACGACGTGTCGCCCCCGCTGGCGTGGTCGGAGGTCCCGGAGGGCACCGCCGAGTTGGTCCTGCTCTTCGAAGACCCCGACGCACCGGGAGGTACCCAGGTGTACTGGGTCCTCTTTGGGCTCAACCCGGCCACTGGCGGGCTGGAGGAGGGGAAGGTGCCCGCGGGAGCCGTCAGCGGCAAGAACGACTACGGCCGCACGGATTGGGCCGGACCATGCCCCCCGATCGGCAGGGCCCACCGCTTCATCTTCACGCTGCTCGCTCTGTCGGAGCCCAGCGGCTTGGCCGAGGGTGCCAGCCCGCGCAACGACCTGCCTCATGCCCTCTCGGGCAAGGTGCTGGCCCAGGCCCAACTCACCGGCAAGTACGCCCGCCAGCGCTGAGTCTCGGCTGTCGGGACGGGAGCTCTGACCAAGGGTAACGTCAGGCTCACACAATGCGGTGGATCCGGGAAGTGCAGCGGTCGTGATCACCGGGCTCCGGCCCCAGCCCGTGTTCTTGGAGGCTGCCTCGCAGCTGACGTAGGGCCCGCGCCCGGGTAGGCCCGACCGCGCCGGGCGGGATCCCGGCGGCGCGGGCGACCTCGGCGTAGGGCCGGGGGTTGTCGGTGAACAACGCCCGCAGCAGGATCCTCTGCCGGGGCGGCAACTCGCCGACGAGCTTCCACAACCTACGGGCGGTGTCGGCGCCGATGACGCACTGCTCGGGACCCGCCGAGGGGTCGGCGACCCTTTCTGGCGTCACATCAATGAGATCACGGGCAGGTTTGGCTTGGCGCAGGATGTGCAGACATTCGCGGTGGGCGGTAGTAGCCAGCCATCCGCTCAGCCGCTCGGGGAGTTGCACCTGGTGGGCGTTTTCGGCCAGTCGCAGCCAGGTCATCTGCACCGCGTCGAGCGCGTCGGCGTCCTGTAGCCGAAATGACTGCACCGTCGCGGACACGAATTTGCCGTACCGGCGCAAGATTTCGTTCCAGGCCGCCGGGTCCCGCTCGCCGACTCGCAGCAACAGATCTGCGACGCTCGGCGTGGCGTTGCTGGCGTTGGCGATTGTCATCGGCATCGTTGGCCCTTGGTAAATCATCGGGGTTTAATTGGTTTGTCGACCAAGCACTCAGTCGTCGTCATCCGGTCGTTCCTCCACCAGCGTCGGTGCGAAGTAGAAGTACCAGTCCTGTCCGGACAGTGGACTCGCGCAGCGCGGGCACTTTCCCCGCTGCCGGCGGGCGGCGCGAACCGCCAACCACTCCTCGTTCAGCCTGCGACGCTCCTCGGCCTGCTGGCGAAGCTTCCGCTGGACGGCCTGGATGGTCCAGGACCATCCGAGCAACAGCCCGAGGCTGACCAGCAGGACCGCGCCCAGCACCTGGATGGTCACCGTGCTCGGCGGTGTGTTCCACCACGACGTTTCACTGCCCGCCCACGGCTCACCGGCCGTGCTTCGGGGGAGCGTGTCGCGCTCCGGTGAGATGTTGACATGATCGCCGCCGCACCTTCCTCATAGTGGGTTGCGGCACTGCGAACCGAGGGCCGCCCGGATCGCAACCTATAAATAACACGATACAGCCTCTAACGTACTCTAGCAAGGGTGCAGCTAAGGATGCCGTGTTGGTTTTCCACCGGCCCGGCCTCAGTTGACTTCGGGCAAGCCCTCACTAGACTTCAGCTATGGCTCCCAGGATGACGACAACCGTCCGGCTGGTTCTGGAAGCCCTCCTGCAGGTCTGGGATGACGACCCCACCGCGGCTCTCTACGGTTTGGAGATCACCGCGCGTACCGGCCTGCTGCCGGGGACCACCTACCCGATCCTGCAACGACTGCTGGAACACGGCTGGTTGATCGACGAGTGGGAAGATCTAGATCCGCGTGAGGCGGCCCGGCCGCGGCGCCGTTATTACCGACTCACCGAGGAAGGCGAATCGGCGGCTCGCAAGGCCCTCCAGGATGCGTCGGCGCGCTCAGGCGCGAGAAGTCTTGGCCGAGCCCGTGGGCTCGGCGCGGCTGCCAGGCATGGGACCACCTAGCTAGCGGACGCCAGCCCTACTGAAGGGAAGGGATCAATGAACAAGGTCAACTGGCGCCCTCGACCGACCGCCTCGGATCCCGGCGGGTGAGCAAGGATGCGGCGCGACCGGTGGGCGAAGGTCGCGAAGATCTGTGGCTATGGCTTGGGCGTGGGCAACCCAGTACTGCTGGTTTTTGGTGAGCCCACGGCCTTGACTCTCGGCCTGGTAGTTGTGCTGGCTCCATTCACGCTCGCCTTGGTCTTGCAGCTGACGGCCTTCCTCGCGTGCAATTTTGTCAGCCTTGCGCTAGGCGATCGTCGAGAGCGGGCCGAACTACTGGTCTGCGCGATCAGCGGGTTGCAGCCGCCCAGCGCGGGTGAGGAGTACCGGGAGGCCATGCTTGCTGAGATCGGCGCCGCCCCGCCCCACCAGGTAAGGGCGATCAGAATCAACCTGATGCACACCGCCGCCAGAACCATCCTGGCGGCGTGGGCTCAATTCCCGAGGCGACTGTGGAAGCGGGCCCGACCGCAGAAGGTGTTCCGGGCGCACCGCTCGCCGTAACGACGTGAACCGCTATTCGGCTCCGAATGGCATCTGGCGGCAGCCGTGAACCGCTATTCGGCTCGGTAGCGCGCGCTAGTTGTGTACGGTGCTGGTATGCAGATCGAGCACCGCACCACCACCGCGGCCCTGTACGGCCGGGTGTCCCGCGTCAAGACCGACCGCGACAAGGCTGACCGCGAGCGATCGGTAGACCAGCAGCTCGCCGACAACGAGAAGGCGTGCGCGCGGTTCGGCTGGGTGATCGCCGAGCGCTACGCCGACCCCGGCCGCTCCGCGAGCCGGTTCGCGACCCGCGCCCGGGAGAACTGGGAAATGGTGGTAGCCGCCATCAAAGCCCGCTCCTTCGACGTGCTGGTGATCTGGGAAACCTCCCGGGCATCCCGCGACCCCGAAGAATGGATACCTGTGCTGGCCGAGTGCCGCCGGGCCGGTATCCGCATCTACGTCACCACCGACGACGAACTGTACGACCTGACCAAGCCCAAGCACTGGAAGACCCTCGCCACCGATGGCATCGCCAACGCCTTCACCAGCGAAGAAACCAGCCAACGCGTGAAACGTGACGCTGATGCCAGCGCCGAAGCAGGCCGCCCATCCGGGCCGGTGCTGTACGGGTACGAGCGGGTTTACGACCCGAAAACCCGGGTGCTGATCGAGCACCGTCCGCGCCCCGAGACCGCGCCGGTGGTGGTCGACATCATCACCAGCGTCTACAAAGGTGAGTCGTTGAAGTCCATCGCTAGGCGGCTCAACGAGGCCGGGACGCCGTCGCCGCGGGGCGCGAAGTGGGGTCTACCGGCGGTGCGCCGGACCTGCCTCAATCAGGGGTACATCGGGTTGCGCGGCCACAACGGTCACACCACGCAGGGCATCTGGCCGCCGCTGGTGGCCGCCACGGTGTTCTACGGTGCTCGGCGCATCCTGATGGACCCGAAGCGCACCACCCGCCGCCCGGGCCGGGCGAAGTGGTTGGCGAGCTGTATCGCCACCTGCGCGTTGTGCGGCGGGGTGCTGGCCGTGATCTATCGGGGCGCGAACCGCACCGTGTACATGTGCCGCGACCACGGGCATTGCTGGATTGAGCGGGAGGAGCTGGACGCCTACCTCACGCTGCTGGTGATCGAGCGGCTGTCCCGGCCCGGCGCTTACCCGCATCTGCCCGATGGCAGCGAGGAGGCCGTCACGGTGGCGCTGCGGGCCGAGGAAGCAGCACTACGCGCCGACCTGGACGGCTACGCCACCGACGCCGCGGAAGGCCGCATCGACCGGGCGTTCGCTGCCAAGGTGTCCGGCAAACTCAACGCCAAGATCAGCGAGGTTCAGCGCCGGATCGAGCAGGCCATCACACCACCGGCGCTGGCCGGATTGCTGGCCGGTGATCCCGGTGAGGACGTGCCCACCCGCTGGCACCGTGCCCCGATCTCAGCTCAGCGGGAGGTGCTACGGCTGCTATTCGAGACGATCACAGTTGCCAAAGGTCCCGGTGAGGTGAGGGAACGGGTCGCGATCGAGTGGCGGGAATGACCGCACGATTCCCCCGGTCGGGTGATCTTGCCACCGGGTGACTGCACAAGGAATCACGGATCGTCGCACAAAGTTGTGAAAAGTCGTGCAATGGCTCGGATAGCGAATTAGACGGACCATGCAGCGACGTATAGCGTCCGACCACATGACCACCGTTTCGACTGCGACCACTCCAGATCTCGGTGCACGCATACGCCGCTACCGGGAAAACGCCGGCCTCAGCCGCGAACAGGCCGCCGTCCATTCGGGCCGATCCATGGCGGCTGTGCGCGATTGGGAACTGAATCAACGCAAGCCCAGCCGTTTGCAACTCGTGCGGTTGGCGAAACTGTACGGCGTAACGCTCACCGAACTAACCGGTGACAATGAGGAATGCCGGTGACTTCGGAGATGCGCGCCTACCTCCGCAGCGATGACCCCGAAGCTCAACGGCTCGCCGCGTGGATCAAACGGGAAGTGGACCGCGCGCCGCCATTGTCGCCGGAGCAGATCGAGGTGCTCCGCGGACTGCTGCCATTCCCGGGTTCGGGTTCGGATTCCAGCAGCCCTACCGCGGCATAAGCCCATGAAAGCGATGCGCCCGTTTCCCGCGCCAAGCAAGGATCGCCGACCCGCGGGAACGGGAGCGGCTTAAACCAAATGAAACGCCGCCCCGGTTAGCGGTGGCCGGGGCGGCGCGTGATGACCTATCAGGAGCGGTCAATATTACCGAGCATACCGCCACCGCCGCCGTCGTGATGAGCACCTGGCGCGCCGCCGTGGTCACCAGCAAACGGGAGAGCCAGGCGCGCCGGGAACGTGTGTTGGCCCATCCCGACCTCGCGAAACGGCTCACCGATCCACCACTGCGGCTACGTGATCCGGCGCGTTGTTCGGGGTGGATACCACCACGGTGGATGCCGGAGGAGCTGTGCGCGCACTGCACCAGCGACCAGCTCTGCACAGGGTGGCGACATCACGCACCATCCAACGACTCACCGATGCGACGGCAGTTAGTCGAAATCGCCGCCGAAGCGTGCGCCCGCGAGTCGGATGATCCACCACCGGCAGCGTCCGAGCCGGGCGGGTAGGCGCGACGTGGGTATCCGAATGATCAAGAAAGTGTTCGACCACGCGCCCGCCGACCTGAAACCCCAGGAGCGCCTGATGTTGCTGGCGCTGGCTGAATGGGCGCGCGATGACACCGGCCAATGCTGGCCTGGTCGGGACTCGATAGCGCAGCGATTGCGGTGCAGCGCCAGGACCGTTGACCGTGTTCTCCGCTCGGTGATCCGGCGCGGTCTGGTCGAGATCGTGAAGTCCTCAGCCCGGGACGCACACCGATCTACCAGCTCAACGTGCGTCAACTAGTGACGGACGAACGCGATACTGCTGAGCAGCGGAACACGGCGAGTTTCTTTAAATGACACGTCTGTAATTATTCTCGCTTCCGGCCCACAGCGTGTAGTTATGCCTACCCTGTAGACAGGGACAGGTTGTTGGGTGCCCCCCTTACTCCGGAGGCGAGGCGGGGAAGTGACATGAGCGTGTACGACTATCTTTCCGTGATCCCTCAATTGTTGGTATGGACGGCGCGGCGTCTCGAAAGTATATGGTTCATCCCGTGGCCGCTCTGGGTCGGAAGCCTCTTCCCCGTCTACCTTGGGGTGATTTATTTCATATTGTGGTTCCGGCGAGGAAGTGTGTGGCTCGTCAAGTGTGCATACCCCAAAACCGAACGGAATCGCCCCTGCAAGAATCCCGTGGCGGGCGAATGGTACAAGTGTAGACACCACAATAAAGTTCGCACATACAAATCTGGCCACACGGTCGATCCGACAATCAACCGATGGGAAAAATTCGACTGTAACGATCGGAAGGTACCCAGCGGCGCGTGCGGCAAGGGGCTCTTTTGGGATAAACCGGCCAAGAAGACGCTTCTCTTCTACGATGGCTTCGCGCGTCGACCAAGACAAGCGTTGACGGCGATCTGCGAGGAGACGTGTAAATTGGTGTCCCGCGTCCGCACGATGAAACTCCGAGCGCCGGTCGAGGCCGAGGCTCCGACGCTGAAGAAACGGGAGAGTGTTGAAGGCCGTGACGTGACCGAAGGACTGTTGTCGGTCATCCAGGCCACCAGATTCACCCTGGTTGCGTTCCTGGTGGCCCTCCTCGCCACCGGCGTGGCGGTCCTGCTGCCCGCCACGCCCAGGGCAATGACACAGTGGGCCGCGATCCTTGGGTTCATCCTGGCCTGGGCGGCCATCAGCAGAGGCATCTACCAAAAAAAGGAGGACTGGTTGGGTGGCACGTGTCTCGCTGCGCTCAAATGGTGGGCGTGGACGTTCGTCCCAGTCGCCGCCGTGGGATTGGTGTTCGGCTCCCCGTGATTCAATCCGGTGGACTCTGCAACCTCGCGTCCTTTCGAGAGGTGCCGTCGTGCGATGTTGACCGGCAACGTATACCCTGGCCGGGTCATGCACTGCGACAGTAAAATTGTTTCAGTCGGTCCAACTGTACAGGTGAGACGAGATTGAGCAGCGAGATCGTTGCAGACGGCGGAACCGTGCAGAAGTCCCTCTAGCCGCGACGCGCGTTTAAACCGACCCCACAGATGACGGGTGGTAAAATGCAAGAACCAGACGTTAGTACGGTGATCAGGTTCAAGACAAGCCACCTTGACACTGGCTACGCCTACACGTATGTCGCTTTTCGGATCCCTGGCAGTGAGCCGGGAGAGGTGTCATGGTACTCGACTGGGACGCCGCAGGACTGTCATTTCCCGTTCGATGGGATTGTCACGTGGGAGCAGATCCTTGAGTTTGTTGGTGACAAGCCGATAGAAATTGCAACTGAGTGGAAGATTCATCCGGACTGGCAGCGGCCATCTTGGTATGATCGCTACTTCGAACGTTCGTAGATTTCTTCTGAGTGCGCGCGGTGAGCTTTTACGTCCGTCCACCAGCCGCTTTCTGTCTGCGTCCTGGAGTACGTTTCGCGCCTGCCGCCATTGGAGTGTCCCTGCGGTCACCACGGCATCGGCTAGCGCGCCTACTAGTGTCCAGAACCTGGCATTACCCTCACCTTCGGCGTTGCACCGACCGACTTTGTTGAGCACCCGCTGCCGCAGCCACTCGATATACGCGCTGGTCTCCTCGGCGCTGCCGCAGGCGTAGCTGGCAAGTTCCACCGCAGCCCTCCTATCGTGCTGGGCGCCGACCTTGAGGTGACCTTCCCAGTCGACGGGTGCGCCTTGAGCCCGAGCGACCCAATGCGCCTCCGTCTCGGCACCGGCAACACAGATCATCACGTGGTCCTCGATCCGGGTGCGTACCCGGCTGGAGACTGCGATGTCGGGCTGGAACCAGTCACCGGGGAGCGTGCTGCACCCGGCCGTAGGAGTCGTCATCGGGTAGCACGCTGATCACCGTGAAGGGCCGACGCAGCAGGTAGGCCATGACGGCGTGTCCTGCCTCGTGGACTGTCGTGCGTCGCTGCGCGGTGTAGGTCTCCATGCGCCCGGATAATCGCGTGTGCTGGTACCGGCCCGGCCGCCGGGGAGCCCTCTAGTGCGCGGCGTCGGCGAAGTCCGCGAGGAGGATCACCCGGCAGGGTTCGCAGGGTGGCCCTGGGGGTGGCTGGTCGTGCTGGATGGCGTGCGCGGGTAGCAGGGCACCGCAGCGGGCCGCAAGGCCGTCTGTGGGGTGCTGGCCTGGGGTGAGTAGGTGGACGTGGCTGTCGGCTGGGGACAGCGCCCAGCTCCGGCTCACGGGCTGCACTGTGGCGGCTAGTGCGGTCAGTCGGGCGCGCAGTTCTGGATCGGTGAGCTTCGGCATTTCGTCGGCGAGGTGCACGATCTGCCGGAGTAGCGCGAGGTGTTTCACGGTCGCGGTGAGCTGGTCGAGGTACTGCTGCGGTGGCGGGCCGACCCTGGTGCACGCCCAGCCCGTTGAGCACGCCGTGCACCGCCACGCCTGGACCTGAGGTGAGCCGTTGAGCTGCTGCACGCCGCTGGTGGCCCCGCAGACCGGGCAGGAGTCGTCGCCGGGCCGGGTCATCGGGTGCGCGCCCCGCTGGTGCGCTGGGTGGGCACGGTGGCGGCGGCGCAGGTGCGGCAGTAGCCCGTGGGGGGTGCGGTGAGGCTCGCCGGGATGACCTCAGCGCCGCACAGCGCGTAGTACCGACCCCCGCCACCACGCCCGGCCACGGCCGCAGCGTCGGTCAGGTAGTGCGCTTCCAGGCTGATGTCCACCATCTCGATCACGCGCCGTGGGCGTCCACGCAACCGGTGCTTGCCGCCCTGCTTCCTGCGTGCCATGTCAACAACCCGGGTCGGTACGGGGCGGCAACGTCAAGTCGGCGGGCGGGTCAGCCCAAGGTCGCGCCCGGCGACAGTCACCGAACCGGGCGCCGTGCACCCGCAACGCGAACGCGACCCGCGTCAGCACGGCCGGTCCGGTCACCCGGCCGCCCTCGCGTCCCGGGCGCCGCGGGCCGTCGTGGTCACGCACCACCCTCGTGCCGACCGCCAGCCCTACCGGGTCACCCACCACCGGACGCATCCGCGACCTGCCGCCGGACATACCGACCACCTCCACCCGCTACCAGCGTCGTGGCGCCGCCCGGCCCGGCCCCTAACGGGCAAGCGGGCCGGGCGGCTGGACGTCCGCCCATGGCTGACGCCCTTAGTGCCCCGCCCGGCCCGCTGGGGGGCATGTACCAGGCCGGACGGCCGACACGGTGGTCATCGCGGCCTACCGTGCCGTGTACACGACAAGTGTCGTATGACTCCTGTCGAACCGACGCTAGTGTGACACTAGTCGAATGACAAGTGTCAAGTGAGGGGTGGTGTGGTGCGACAACCTTCGGAGGCCGACAATGTTGGTCGGCGCGTGCTGAGGGAGGACGGGACGATGGAGGTAGGCGGTCCGGCGGTGCCTGCCCGGCAGCTCGCCCGGGAACTCAAGCGACTGCGCGAGGCGGCCGGCAAGACCCAAGCAGAAGTCGGAAAATGGGTCGGCACTCCGTCCACCACCATCAGCAAGATCGAGAACGCGGAGCGGAACGTCCCGATCCCCCATCTCAAGCTGATGCTCCAGCTGTACGGGGTCGATCAGGCACACAGCGAGACCTTGACGCAACTCGCCCAGCAGGCAAGGGAGCACCGCGGATGGTGGGCTGACTACGGCGAGGCCGTGCCGAAGTGGTTCACCGAGTACATAGGTTTAGAAAGCGCGGCCAGCGAAGTATGGACCTGGGAACAGGAATACGTCCCGGGCCTTCTGCAAACCAGGAGATACACCGAAGCTACGACCGGGACCACGTCCGAAAGCGTCGAGGGATTCGCACGCGTGCGGGCCACGCGTCAGCAGAGGTTGACCGGCGAAACGCCGGTTGTGCTTCGCGCAGTGCTCAGCGAGGCGGTCCTGCGTCGACAGGTCGGCGGACCAGGCGTTATGCGCGAGCAGGTAGCGCGATTGCGGGAGGCAATGTCGCGGCCAAACATCTCCGTTCGGATTCTGCCATTCTCGACTGGCGCCCACCCTGGCATGACCGGACCTTTCACCATGCTGCGATTTCCTGAGCGGTCAATGGACATGGTTTACGTCGAACTGCGCGGTAGCGCGGTCTATATGGAACAACCCGCGGAAGTAGACGTGCATGAAGCCGCCTTCCAGCGACTCTCTGACCTCGCGCTCAGCGATGACGACACAACCTCGCTGCTCAACGAGATGGAAAGAGGGTACTGAGGATGCAGCAACCAACAACATGGCGCACGAGCAGTTACAGCAGCGATCAGGGCGGCAACTGCGTCGAGGTGGCCGACCTCGACCACGGCAGCCGTGCCGTGCGGGACTCCAAGAACCCGGGCGGCCCGGCGCTGGTGTTCACCGCGACCGAGTGGGCCGCGTTCACCGCCGGAGTCCGCGGCGGCGAGTTCGACCACTGACTGATCAATTCAGCAGACGAACGGCCCCACTGCAAACTCGTGGTAGGTGGGGCCGTTCGTTCCAGCTGCGAGCGCTCTCCACGCTCCAGGGTCGCCACGCGGACCGTGCGCGGTGCCGCCGTAGCAGGTTGATGCGCTCGGACCACACGGACCGTGTGCGGGTGCGATTCAGGACCGCGCAGTGCGCAGGTGAGACACATGCCGAAACCTCCGGGCTCAGCTCGATGGATTAGGAATCCACGCCATGCCCTGCCACGTCAATGCTGGGGGTGGGGATCCTACCTCTGCTGCTGCGCCCGGCAGGTGCCGGGCGCGGGAGTCCCGACCGGACTTCTCTCCCGGCCTACCGGGCGCGGGTGAGATCACCGAGGCCGCAGCGGTGGTGTGCCGATCCTGCCCGGCGCGGCCCGCGTGCCGGAATCGCTGTCGAGCCGACCTGAGAAACGGAGATCCCACAAGATCACCGGTAGTTCAAACGGACATCCTGGCTACCGGGCCTGCCTGGCGCGGGTGATCACTGCGGCTACGCCAAGGACACCCGGCACGCTCTGAAGAGTCCAATCCATTCCAGCCGTGAGTGGAGGTAAGCTCGCTTCCTCGTACATCCCTGGAGCAAAGCGGGCTTCGGGGCCAGGCACCCATGCTATGGCTTGTCGGCTGACGGCTGGCAGTCCAACGATGTTGACGGTGTTGCTTCCGCTGTGCGGCCATATCCTTACTGCCAGTCCATCAGCTTCGAGCGGGTGCTTGATCGACCAGCCGGGATGATAAACAAGATCAATGCCGAGGAGGCGAATTCCGCACTGATTTACTTGGAACTGCGTAGAGCGACCGTCCGCTACTACCGTAGGTAGCGCTATCTGCTGACTCGGGGGATCGCCAGGCTGCGGATCGCGTACTCTAGAAATCCACACTGACAGACCGACTGGTGGCGGTTGGTCGTTCACCATCCAGCTGTACATATCGCTGGGAATAGCAGTCAGATTCCATCGGGGCAGCGGGATGTAGTCGCGGGCCTGCTGGCGCGCTTCGGGATGAACGAGAAGCAAGCAGGTCTTGAGCAACCATAATCCTGCAGGGTGTATTTCGTTCGAATCTAGGCCTGTAGAGCGATCACTAAAAAACCGTAGAATAATTGCCTCGGCGGGCTGCTCGAAACGTGTGTTGAGTGTGCCATTGCACTCCTCGCAGCACGGGAGCATGACCCGAGGGAAGTTGTTTTGCGTCCATATGGATCCATCGCGACTCAGCTCCGGCCGACCGCCGATCCTCAACGAATACTGCTCATTCTCATCCCGCTCATCCTTATGCGGGAAGAACTGCTTGATGAAACCGTCCTTTAAGACATGCTCTGGCGCGTTGGACGGCCTCTCGCGACATAAAACGCACGTGCTGTTCCGGAGCAGCTTCTGAGCCACGGATGCAGTCTGCCACGACAGCGGGTCACGTCGCGGCGGGTATGGGGGGTCACCCTCGGGAGTCGCACTGGTGCGATCTATGGTGATCCTGGGCGGCACTATGGACGGTGTCACGGGCTGGGACGTCGTCACCATCGAGCCGAAGCCCGGGATCGTCGGGCCGTTCCGAAGCCACGGTTGCGGACCTGTGAGCGGAAACACACCATCTACCTGCGCCCACTTGGGGTCGATACGGCTCCGAATGGCGACCCACCGAGGCTGGACTCGCGCGGAACAGTGAGGTTTCGGCCATCGGAGGGGTGAAAGATCTGGATTTGGTCCGGATCGAACCAGATTTCGAGTTTCTCCTCCTCGGCGGCAGCCGACGCGACGGACAGTCGGGTGATCAGCTGGCTGACGCCGGGCACGTTGGCCGTGCCTGCGTCCGCGGCCAGTTCATCAAGCTCGGCAGCGCTGGCCTGCTCGCCCTCCAGCGAGAAGTGGGCGTACTTGTCCGAGCCCGTTGCTTCCAGCACCTCGACCTGCGCAGCAAACGTCACGCCGTGCTCCTTGGCCCCGGACTCCACCAGTGCAGCATCCTCAAAGTGCTCCGGCCGCACACCCATGATGACCTCGCGGGGTGCGTCCGCCGCTTCCAGCGTGCGACGCATCCGGTCGGATAGCCGCAGCTCGCCCAATGCGCAACACACCGCGCTGTCCGCCAGGCGTGCGGGCAGAAGGTTCATCGCCGGCGAGCCGATGAATCCGGCCACGAACAGGTTCACCGGGTGCTCATAGAGAAACTGTGGGGCGCCGACCTGCTGCACCACACCACCATGCATCACGACCACCCGATCCCCCAGCCGCATCGCCTCGTTCTGGTCGTGAGTCACGTAGACCGTCGTGGTACCCAGCTGCTTCTGCAGCCGGGACAGCGAAACCTGCATCTGAACCCGCAGCTGGGCATCCAAGTTGGATAGTGGCTCGTCCATCAGGAACGCTTTGGGCTTTCGCACGATGGCGCGCCCCATCGCCACCCGCTGCCGCTGCCCACCGGACAGCGTGGCCGGCTTGCGATCCAGGAGGTCGGTGAGGTCGAGCATGCGCGCGGTGTCAGCCACGCGGGCTTCGATGGTAGCTCGGCCGGCCCGGGCGAGCTTGAGCGGGAAGGCGATGTTCTCCCGGACGGTCATGTGCGGGTAGAGCGCGTAGGACTGAAACACCATTGCCAGGTCGCGGTCCTTGGGCGCTCGCTCGTTGACCCGCTCGCCCCCGATGCGCAGCTCGCCGGAGGTGATGTCCTCCAAGCCGGCGATCATGTTCAGGGTTGTCGACTTCCCGCACCCCGAGGGTCCGACGAGGATGACGAACTCGCCGTCGGCGATCTGGAGGTCCATTTCCTGCACGGCGAGTGTGTCGTCGGGGAAACGCTTGGTCACCTTGTTCAGGCCGATCGTGGTCATGGCTACCCCTTGACTGCGCCGGCGGTGAGGCCGGCGACGATCCGACGTTGGAAGAACAGCACGAACAGGATGATCGGGATGGTGAGTAACACTGCGGCCGCCGAGATGGACCCGGTGGGCTCGGTGAACTCCGAGGTCCCAGGGAAATGGGCAATCGCCACGGTGGTGGTCTGCGACGCCTCGGTGGAGGTCAGCGAGATCGCGAACAGGAAGTCGTTCCAGCAGAAGATGAACACCAGGATCGCGGTGGTGAACACTCCAGGTGCAGCCAGCGGAATGATCACACTTCGGAAGGCTTGGAACGGCGTCGCACCGTCCATCTGGGCGGCCTTCTCCAACTCCCAGGGGATCTCTCGGAAAAACGCTGACAGGGTGTAGATCGCCAGTGGCAGCGAGAAGGTGATGTAGGGCAGGATCAGCCCTGGCCAGGTGTTGAACAGGCCGACCTTGCGTTCGATGTCGAACAGCGGCGTGACGAGTGAGATCTGCGGAAACATCGCGATCAGCAGCGCGACGCCGACCAGCAGCTTCTTTCCTGGAAACGACAGCCGCGCGATCGCATAGGCCGCTAGCGTGCCGATCATCACAGACAGCGCGGTCGCGATGAGCGCGATGCCGATCGAGTTGCGTAACGCGCTGACGAACGGCGCCACATCGAAGATCTGCTGGTAGTTCGTCCAGGTGAACTCGGACGGGATGAACCGTCCATCATTGATCGAGTTGAGGGGCTTGAACGACAGGCTGGCAATCCACAGTACCGGGACGAGCGCGTAGATCAGGATGACGATGTCTGCGACGGCCCACCAACCCTTGCGACCCGACCCGGCGGTCATCGCGGTCTCTCCAGGGTGTCGGCGCCCGGTGCGGCCACGCCGAACAGCTTGACGAACACCAGGACGAAGATCGCCACTACGATGAAGATCAGGACGCTGATGGCCGAGCCGATGCCGAGGTTGAACGCGACGAACAGATTGTCGTAACCGAGCATCGACACCGACTCCGTTCCGTTGGAACCCCGAGCCAGGATGTAGATGGAGTCGAATATCCGGAACGCATCCATGGTGCGGAACAACAACGCCACCAGGATTGCGGGCTTGATCATCGGTAGGATCACCTTGGTCAGCCGCTGCCATGGACCGGCGCCGTCCATCGCGGCGGCCTTGAGCAGGTCTTCGGGTACCAGCGCCAGACCGGCAAGCAGCAGCAGCGCCATGAATGGCGTCGTCTTCCAGACCTCGGCCAGGATGATCAGTGCGATCGTCGTGAACCGATCAGCCAGCGGTGCCACGCCCTCGGGCAGTAGTGCAGCCAGGTAGCCCTTGTCCGGCGTCCAGGCGTACTTCCAGCTGTAGGAAGCGACCACCGTCACAATGGCGTAGGGAATCAGCACCACGGTGCGCACCAGGCCCCGGGCGACCGATGTGCGATACATCGCCAGCGCCAGCGCCAGTCCGATCACGAACTCGATCGCCACCGAGACCACCGTGATGATCAAGGTGACGGTGAATGCCTGCCACCAGTAGCCAGAACTCAGCACCGCGCCGTAATTAGCCAGCCCTACGAAGCCGCGTTGCTCGGGAAACCGCAGATCGAACCGCTCCAGCGACAGATAGATAGCGTAGCCGATCGGGTAACCGGTGACCGCCAGTATCACCAGTGCCGCTGGCGCGCAGAGCAGCGCAGCCAGCCGACGCTCTGACCGGGAACCCTCGGAGACAGCCGCTCGCCAGGGCCTTTTCACCGGCGCGTCGGCGCAGACACCCGATTGCGCAGGCAATGTCATGGCACCAATCCCTGTGACGTGACGGCCTTAGCGATGTGATCGACCAGCTGATCCACGATGGTGGTCGGATTGATTTCCGCTGGCGGGTTGAGCAGGTCGGAGATCACGATCGAGATGCTCTTATAGGCCGGTGTCTTCGGCCGTACGCTGGCATTGTTCAACGAATCCCGGATCGCCTCCCATGCCGGGTAACGTTCCTGAAATGCCGGGTCGTCGTACAGCGCGGCGAGCGTGGGCGGCCTTGCCACGCCTACCGCGTTGCGCAGCTGGTTGTCCCGGTTGCGCAGGCACTGCACCGCCTCAAACGCCTCGGCCGGATGGCGCGAGGTGGAGCTCACCCCGAGGTTGATGCCACCTATCGTCACGGTCGCGGGCGTGCCCGTCACAACCGAGGGGTAGGGCGCCCAGCCGAACACGTCCCTGACCCGGCGGCCGGTGTCCTGCCTGGTCGGCCGCCCCAGCTCGTCGATAAACGTGCCGCCCCCTCCGGGGGCATACATCGTGGCGTAGGCGAACGGGTAGTTGACCTCGAACGCCGCTTTACCTGCTTCCATCGCGCCGTGGGCGTCGTTCTCATTACTCACCGGCAGCGACGGGTCCGCAGCCCGGGAGGTGGCGACCCGCACCATGACGCCCACGGCCTGCTGGGCGGCATCGCCCCGGGCCACCTGCACATCGCCGTTCTCCGAGACGATCGAACCGCCGCCACTGGTGAGCAGCGTGTTGAACCACACCGTCAAACCCTCATACCGTGCGCCCTGCACCTCGACGTAGTGCGGCAGGCCCCTCACCGCTAGACCCTCCGTCATCTGGATCATTTCATCCCAGGTCATCGGTGGGTGGGGAACGAGATCCTTGCGGTACCAGAGCAGTTGCGTGTTGGTGGACAGTGGTGCGGCGTACAACTTCCCCTGATAGATCGCGGTCTCCAACGGGACCCGGAGGGTCCCCTGCTCGACCTGCCGCGCCAGCTCGGCTGGGTACGGCAAGATCCACCCCGCCTGGGCGAATTCCCCGGTCAAGACGACGTCGAGTTCCATGATGTCCAGGCTTGGATCGTGTGCGGCCAGTCGGCGCGCCAGATGCAGCCGCTCTTCATCGACATTCCGGCTGGGCTGGGTTCGCTGCACGATCGTGTACCGACCGCCGGTGGCCCGGCTGCACTCCGCTGCGGCGGCCCGATACTGATCCACACCCTGGGAACCGGTATCGAGGCTCAGCACGACTCCCCCAGCAACATCGGAACCGCACCCCACCAACGTCGCGGCCCCCCACAGAACTCCAGCCACGACCGCCGCCACCCGCCGCCATCTGTAGGCGCCCATAACTAAAGTCTATACAGGGCTCATACGAAGTCAATAGAGGTAGAATCAGGCGCGGGGGGCTCGGGGGAAGCTTGGGGTCACTCGTCCGTCGTGCATCAACAGGGTGGCCTCGGGCGTACGCGGTGACCAGTGGCAGGTCGTGGCTGATCAACAGCAGTCCGAGGCCGCGTTCGGTACGCAGCCGGGTCAGCTGTTGCATGACCGCTTCGGTGGTCTGCGGGTCGAGCGCGGAGGTGATTTCGTCGCACAGCAGGACATCGGCTCGGCAGCGATGGCGCGCGCTATGGCTACCCGCTGCTGCTGCCCGCCGGACAGCTCGGGTGGGTACCGCTCGGTGAAATCCTTCGGCAACCCGACCTAGGCGAGCAGCTCGGTAACCCGGCGGTGGACGTCCGCCTTCCTTGCCCGCCGGTGCAGCAGCGGGCGAGCGATGGTGGTGCCGATCCGCTGGCTGGGGTTGAGCGTGCCGAGCGGATCCTGAGGTACCAGCACGTCACGGCCGTACCAGTCGTCGTTGCGGACCAAGCGGAGATTGCCGTCCCGGAAAGACTCCAGGCGGAACGGGCCCGGTGCCCGGCGCGTTCGCCACGTCGCTGGTGTCCTTCTTGAGCACGAAGGTGGTCAACCGGCTCAGCAGCGGCAGTGCGCAACAGCTGCCGTCTGGTCAAGTACACGTTCGATGCCTCCATCACTCGATCGAGGGCAAGGGCTGCCTAACCGAAGCCCGCCTGCCGCGCAAGTTGATGTGATGCACATCACATTAGGTAAGGCTAGGTTTACGCAAGGCCCAGGAGCGGGAACCCCATAGATGGACTTAACGGATAAAAAGAATTAACGCGTCGAATTCGCACCTGATCGCAAAAGCCTGCAACCTCGAGGGAGTCGCATGACCGCCGTCGGCAACACCGTTGAAAGTATCAAGGATTCTGTGCTGGCGTGTGTAGGTAACACGCCGCTGATCACGCTGAATCGATTGTTTCCGGAGCCCGGCGTCGAGGTCATCGCCAAGCTGGAGCTCATGAATCCGAGCGGGAGCATGAAAGACCGCCCCGCTCGCTACATCATCGAAGAAGGTCTCGCGGACGGCTCCATTCCCCGAGGAACCCACCTCGTGGAGAGCAGCTCCGGGAATTTCGGGATCGCGTTGGCCATCGCGGCCCGGCTCCATGGGCTGACGTTCACGTGCGTGGTCGATCCCAAGACGACGCCCGCAAATATCGCGATCTTGCGCCAACTTGGTGTCGATGTCGATGTCGTTTACGAGCCGGACGACGCAGGCGGATACCTGCAGAATCGGATTCGTCGCGTACAGGAGCTGCTGCACGAAATGCCCACCGCAGTATGGATTAACCAGTACGCCCACCAGCGCAACTGGCAGGCCTATTACTACGGCACCGGTGCGGAGATGTCCGAGCAACTCGTGCGGCCGCCGGATTACTTGTTCGCCGCGGTCAGTACAACCGGCAGCATCCTCGGCTGCTCCCGACGGCTGCGCGAACGCTTCCCTCATTTGCGCATCATCGCGGTCGACGCGGCCGGTTCGATTATCTTCGGGGGAACACCGGGCCCCCGCGAGATTCCCGGTATCGGTGCCAGCCGCGTGCCGGAACTGCTCGAGCCGGCGGAGATCCACGAGGTCGTTCACGTGAGTGACCTTGAGTCCGCGCAGGCCTGCCGCGCTCTCCTGGAGACCGAGGGCATCTTCGCGGGTGGCTCGACCGGGTCGGTCCTGGCCGCGATCTCGAAGACCTTGCCCGAACGACGCAGGCCCTGCCGCATCGTCACGATCTTCCCGGATCGCGGAGATCGCTATCTCGACCTCGTCTACGACGACGCCTGGCTGACCAAACTGCAGCACCTCGACCCCGACGCAGCCGAGTGACCACCGTGGCATGGGGAGTCCCCTGATGCGCCGGGCCTACCTGGTGCTCTGGTTCGGCCAGTTCGCCGCGATCGGCGGGCTCACCGTCGTCGTGCCGCTGCTGCCGTTCTACCTGTCGGAGGGCCTGGGCGTACCGGAAGCGGATGTGCCGTGGTGGACGGGCGTGTCGCTGGCGGCCCCAGCGGTCACGCAGATGATCACAGCACCCCTCTGGGGGATGATCGGCGACCGTTACGGAAGCAAGGCAATGGTGGTGCGGGCACACGCCGGGCTGGCCCTGTCAGTAGGTCTGATGGCGCTGGCCGACACCCCGGGCGAATTCCTGGGCTACCGGTTGCTGCAGGGCGTCTGCGGCGGGGTGGTCGGAGCGACTGCCACCTTCGCCAGCGCGCTCGCTCCGACCGCACGCCGGGGCCGGGCCCTGGGTGGGTTGTTCGGTGCGGTCGCTGCCGGTTCGCTGGTCGGCCCGCTGCTGGGCAGCCTGCTGGCGAGCAGGTTCGGGTACGGCGCGCTCTTCGGCAGCGTCGCCGCCCTGCTCGCGGTGTCGAGCCTGCTGGCGTTGGTCCTGCTGCGGGAACCGGGCAATCCGAGTCACCGCACCAGTGCACCCGGCCCCGCTGCACCCACGCTGCGGGCTGTGGCTGGGCAACTGCTGCGCACCGGGCAGAGCAAGCACCTCCTGCTGGCCGGCCTCGCCGCGCAGGCCGGCGCATATGCGCTCGTGGTCGTGTTCGCACCCCGGGTGGGGCAGATCAGCGGATCAATCGCAGCGGCGACGGTGTGGGTCGGCGCGCTGCAAGCGGCGACCTGGGCGGCGTCGCTGGTCGGCGGGCCATGGTGGGGCTACCGCAACGACCGGCACCTGCCGCAACTCGGATTTACCCTGGCCGCTGCGGGCTGTGGTCTCGCGGTTGCGCTGCAAGCCCTGCCCACCGCTGCCGCTGCGTTGTTGCCCATGCGGATCGCCCAGGGCTTCTGTTTCGCCGCGCTCATCCCGTCGGTTGCGCACGTCGTCTGCAAGGTCGTACCCGAACAAGCGCGCGGCACCAGCCTGGGCATCACCCACGGGGTGCTGGACCTGGGCCAGGTGGTCGGCCCGCTGCTGGGCGCGCTCGCTGCTGCGTTGCTGCCGCTGCCCTGGGCGTTCACCGCGATAGGCCTGTTCTTCGCGCTGTCAACTGTGCTGGCCGCGCGCAGCACCCGCGCCGCACGCGCCGAACCCGCGTAGCGACGACACCCACGATCCCCCATGACATCGAAGCAGGTGAGATGACATGACCACACCGCCCACTGTGAAGGTGAGTCCTTCGCCGCCGCGACTGATCGCCGAGCGCGCGGCCAGGCAGCGGCTGCTCAACGCCTTCCTGCGGGAGGCCGGCCAGCACGCCACCGCGGACAGCGCGCTGCTGCGGGTAGCACTGCACGAGTCGGGCTGTGTGCTGCTCGCCAGCGTCGAACACTGGTCGGTCCTCGGCCACCATGCCTACCGTGACGAGTTCCGAGCGCAGTACGACGGCAAGGCGGTTCCCGTGCCGGTCGGGCACCACGAGCTGGTGGCACTGCTGATCACCGAACTGGAGGCCATGGCAGCGCGGGCGGTCGACGACCCGTCTGCCGGGCAGCAGGGAAAGTCAGAACTGGTGGCCCAGATCGACAACAGCGTGGTACACACGACCCGCTACCTGGAACGCGCCCGCCCGCCCCGGCCGGCAGCCTCGGATCCTCGGGCCCTCACCCGTCACACCGAGCAGTCGTTGCTGTTCGGTCACCCCTTCCACCCCACTCCGAAAAGCGCTGAAGGGTTCAGCGCAACGGATCTCGCGGCGTACGCGCCCGAGTTGGGGGCATCGTTTGTTCTGCACTACTTCGCGGTCGCGGCGGAGCTTCTGGTCGAGGATCGGTTTGGCGCTGCTCCCTGGGTTCCCGCCGAGGTTCACGAGCAGGCGCAACGGCTACTGGGGGCGGACCTGGATCACCGCGCGCTGCTGCCGGCGCACCCGTGGCAGGCTGGCTACCTGCTGCGGCAGGACGCTGTCGCCACCCTGGTGGCACAGGGCAGCCTGCTTCCGCTGGGCCAGCTCGGCCACCCGGTGTATCCGACCTCGTCGGTGCGCACCGTGTGCGACCCCGGCTTCGCCACCTCATGGAAACTGCCGCTGCACGTCCGGATCACCAATTTCGTCCGCAACAATCCCCCCGAGCACGGTCGGCGGGCGCTCGACGCGAGCCGGCTCATCGACGCGCTGCGCAGCCGGTGGGCGCGTGCGGGCTTCGAGGTGCTGCTGGAAACCGGGTATCGCACGATCGACGACGCATCGCTGGCCGCCGACATCACCGTGCTGTACCGGGAGAACCCGTTCGCCACGCGCCGGCAGGCGCCCCAGGTGGTAGCAGGTTTGCTGGAGGAGGGCGCGGGCGGGGAAGAACCCGAACTGATCCGCTACGTGCAGGAGGCGAGCGGTCATCGAAAGCGCCATCTGGCGGCCGACCACGTCGCCGAATGGTTGCGCCGTTACCTGGACATCTCGCTGCTGCCGCTGCTCGCAATCTTCTCCGAGGACGGGGTCAGCCTGGAGGCGCACGTACAGAATTCGTTGCTGCACCTCGAAGGCGGCTGGCCGACCCGGTTTTTCGTGCGTGATATGGAGGGCACGAGCGTGAGCCGGCAACGGTCGGCAGCCACAGGCGCCTGTGACCTGCTCGATACCGACAGTCCAGTGTTCTACGACGACGCCGAGACATGGTTGCGCTTGAAGTACTACGTGCTGACCAACCATCTCGGCCACTTGGTGCACGTGCTCGGCCGGCACACCCAGGCCGATGAGTCGCAGCTGTGGCGCACGGTGCGCGAAGCGGTGCAGACGGCCCAGCCCGATCGGTACACGCACGACCTGTTGGAGTCGCCGGTGCTATCCGCCAAGGCCAACTTGATCAGCCGCTTCATCGGCCGGGGCGAGCGGCCGCTGTACGTGGACATCCCGAATCCGATGCACGAGGTGAGCCAATGACCGACGAACTGCTGCGATGGCGGCCGAGCGCATTCTGGCCCGCCGCGGCCCGGTGCCGACGGCCAGCGCGCCAGGCTGATCTGTGACTCGTGCGCTGGTGCTTCGTCAGGGGATGACGAACTCCGCGACGCCCTGGAGCTGGTGTGATCGGTAGGTTTGCAGCACTCCGGCCGGACCCGGGGGCGGTACGAATGCGCCCGAGCGATCGATCGTCTCGATGCCCAGGGTGTCGAAGGAAACCGGATCACCTATGCACAGCCTGATCTTCGGCACCAGGAGGGTAAAGGTACGGACGAAGGCATCGACCACGTTCTCCAGCCTGACCGTTACGATCTCGCCCAGAGGGGTGTCCTCCCGAGCGATGTCGCCGCCGCTGAAATTGAGGTCGAGCTCTCCGTCCTTGTAGGAGAACTGGGGCACCCCTGTGAAGCTGGTCCTGAAGTAGCTGATCACGATGGGCCCCGTGACGCTGAACCGGTTCGCTTCGTCAAGCTGCTCGGAAGTGGTCACCGCTCCCGGGTCTTGTGACATGGTCATTTCCCTCCATCTTGAACGGCAGCCGAGGCTTCAACCCCGGGTTCCATGAGGAGCCCGAGGGACACCGGTCAGATACCGCAGCGCAGCGGTACCCCTCGTCTGGGTGAAGCTCGGGTAGCGGACCCTGCCGGGTCAGCCGCTGCGTCCCTGCCGCCAATAGCCCATGAATGCGACGGCGGTGCGCGGGACGCCGTGGTCGTTGACCATCAGCCGCCGAAGCTTCTTGATCAGCCCGGCTTCCCCGGCCAGCCACGCGTAGAGTTCGCCGCTGGGAGCATCGGGCTCGCCGGCCGGCCCGTCGGGTACGTCCCACAGGATGGATGAGTCGAGGTCCACGTCCTCCAACTCGGTCCCGATCGCTGGTGGATCCGGCTCGCACAGCTCGACCAAGACCTCCGCCACGGCCGCCTCGAGCAACGACCCGTGTGGGGCCGATCCGGCCGCAGACCGGCGTACCAGCCACCGAACCTCGACACGGTCAGGTACCTTCCAGCACTGCCGGTCGCCCGCCGTCGGCACTTCGACGCAGACGACACCACGGGCATCTGGCGGGAGCGACTCGACGATCGACGCCACCGCAGGCACCGCGGTCTCGTCACCCGCGATCATCAGGCGTTTCGCCGTCCGGGGTGGGCGCCACTCACACCCCCAGATCCGGCCTGAACCTGACCGCTCGGGACCGGCCAGCGCGACACCGTCACCGGGGCGGGCCGTCGAGGCCCATGCCGAGATCGGGCCGCCATGGCCGCCGTCCGCGCCGTGCAGTACGAAGTCGATGTCCAGCTCGCCCACCTCGAGCCGGTGTGCCCGCACGGTGTAGCTGCGCATGGTGGGCCGTGTCTCTTCCGGCATCGCCTGCCACGCCGCGTGCCAGCCGGGCCCGCTGGGGATGTCGGCTACCGTCCGGCCCGGCTGCGGCAGCAGGAGCTTGATCCGCTGGTCGAGGCCACCAGAGCCGAAAGCCCGCAGGCACTCACCGGTGAACGTGACACGCACGAAGCTCGGCCCGAGGCGCTCCGTGCGGGCGACCTCGACGAAGTACATCCGGTATTCGGGCACGCGCTCGCCGTTGGACCGCCCGGCCGTGCGTGTCGTCGCCATCCGCACCTCCCACCCTTAGGTAAGGCTACCTATATTTCACAGAAGGCGCGGCGCGGTAAAGGCAAACTGACCAACATCGGGCTCGCGGGGGACGACATCCTGGTTGACGGGAGTGGGCGAACTCGCTAACGGGAATAGGTATGGCCCAGCAAACTGCCCAGTCGGGTGACCCCGAACGTGCCCATCCCCCTGGATGGAGGTGTTGCTGAGCCGCCGGGAGGCCAGGTCGCCGAGCTGGTGAGCCAGGTCCGCGCCAACCGGGAGATCGCCCGGTCCTGTCGTTGAGCCCGCGGACCGTCGAGACCTACCTGGCGCGGGTGTTCTCGAAGCTCGGCGCGTCCTGCCGTGTCGAGGTGGCGGGCAAGGTCGCCCAGTTGCTGCGGACGCCAGCGTCATAATCCCGGCTCGGTGTCTGCACCCTGATCACGTCTTAATCTCCTGGACTGGCTACTTCGCTCGCGGCGTGCCGCTGTCCGAGGGACAGCGGGACCGGCACACTGGATGCCGGAGGTCATCCATGGATCTGAACAACGTCGACCGGGGACACCTGGACGAGCTGTGCCGCCGCTACGGCGTTGCGCGCATCGACGTGTTCGGCTCGGTCGCACGCGGCGAGGATCGGGAAGGCAGCGACGTCGACCTGCTATATGAGCTGCGGCCCGGGGTCCGGCTCGGGTGGGACATCGAGACGCTGTCGGACGAACTGGCGGACCTGCTCGGCCGCCCGGTCGACCTGGTGTCCCGTCGAGCGCTGCATCCTCGACTTCGTGACCGCGTCCTCGCCGAGGCCCGGACCCTGTATGCGGCGTGACGAACTGCTCCTCGCGGAGATGATCGAGGCTGCCGAGCAGGCGATCGCACTGACGGCGGGGACCACCACCGAGGACATCCAGGCAGACCGGCAGCGGCGCGACGCCCTGCTGTGGAACGTCACCGTCCTGGGCGAGGCCGCGAGCCAGGTGTCGGAGCAGACACGAGCGGCTTTCCCGGAAGTCGAGTGGCGGCAACCGGCGCGGCTGCGCAACCGGATCGTGCACGGCTACTGGTCGATCGACCTGGACATCCTGCACACGACCGCGGTCGAGCGGTTGCCCGCGTTCCTCGACGCACTACGCCATGTG
This sequence comes from Pseudonocardiaceae bacterium, assembly GCA_050699975.1. Classification (GTDB taxonomy): domain Bacteria; phylum Actinomycetota; class Actinomycetes; order Mycobacteriales; family Pseudonocardiaceae. The sequence continues at coordinate 24,950 of JBOHGH010000038.1, forward strand.
CTCGCAGCCCTCGAGGAAAGCGACGACGAGTGACGCGTTCCGTCCCGCCCGTGTCCGGTCACCCGTACTGCCAGGTGGCACGGGTGGCCGGTACGCACGACTGTGGGCCGCCTGGCCTAACACCCGGTGAGCCGTTTGGACGAAATGCCCGTTTTACTTGAAGTCTGGGTATGGATAGGCAAAGCTAATTCCGCCGGATGCTCGGAGCGTTGCGGGGTACGCCTTGCCCGAAGGGAACACCCATGTCCACTACCCCCCACACCCGCGTCAGGAGTCTGGTATCCGGTTCAGCCGCGCGGCGTCACCGCGCGAGTTCTCCGTTCCTCCTGGTGCTGGTTGCGGCGCTGGTTATGACGGCGTGTGGCCAGGACGACACCACCTCGTCCTCCGCTACACCCTCGTCGGGGGCCTCCGCGCCGGGATTTCCGGTGACCATCAAGCACGCCCGGGGTTCCACCACGATCAACAGCGAGCCACAGCGGGTCGTCACGATCGGCTGGAGCGATCAGGATCCGGTCCTGGCGCTCGGGGTGAGGCCGGTCGGCACCACCGAGTGGTTCAACGAGCAACCCGGTGCGATCTTCCCCTGGGCGCGTGCGGCGGCCGGCGACGCGAAGCCGGAGATCGTCTCCACGGCGGGCGCCGGCGGAGAGATCAGCTACGAGAAGGTCGCTGCGGTGCAGCCCGACCTGATCCTGGCGCTGTACGAAGGCCTTGAACAGAACGAGTACGACCTGCTGTCACAGATAGCGCCGACGGTGGCGCACTCACCGGACTACGATCCGTTCGGCGCGACCTGGCAGGACATGACGTTGACCGCCGGCCGCGCGCTGGGTCGCGAGCAGCGGGCGAAGGACCTGATCACGGACGTCGAGGCGAGGTTCGCCACGGTCCGCGCCGAGCACCCGGAATGGGCAGAGCAGACCATGCTCGTGATGGCCACCGTGAGCGAGGGCAGCTACCAGGTGTTCTCGCCCCAGGATCCCAAGGCGCGGTTCTTCGCCGACCTCGGCTTCGAGACGACGCCGCCGTGGATCTCCGGTCGCGTGCAGGACAATGTGGCCACTGTCAGCGCCGAGGAGTTCCGTCTGCTGGACGTCGACCGCCTCGCCTGGACATCCGACCCGGACACGCTGAATCAGCTCAGGGACGACCGGATCTACAACCTACTTAACGTGGTCCGTGACGGCCGCGTGTCCTACCTGGACTACACCCAGCCCCCGTTCCCCGGCGCCGCGGTGACGTTCAACACCGTGCTGAGCATCCCCTACGCGTTGGACCTGGTGGTGCCGGAGCTCGAGAAATCCGGACCAGGTTAGGGGGCACCGCGCTTCATGACCTTGGGCCCGCTGGCGCGGACGAGCCGCGACTGCCATGGGTGGCTACTCAGACGGAAGGGTGGTTCCAGTGCACGAACGGGTGATATTCCTATGAGGCGAGGCTAACCTCATTCCCGTCCGCCCGGCAAGGAGCTCAGATGCCTTCAGCCCACGTTGAACGAGCCCACCGGCTCGCTATGACCACGATGTTGCTCGACCGTCCAGCGCTGCCCGTCGACGACGCGACCCGGCGGGAGTTCCTGATCGGCGGGCTGTCCCTGGCCGCGCTACTCGCTGGCTGCACCGGCCCGGAGACGCAAGCACCGGCCGGCTCGGGTGATGACCGGTTCCCGATCACCGTTGCGCACAAGTACGGCAGCACTGCGATCCCTGCCGAGCCGGCGCGAGTCGTCACCGTCGGGCTGAGCGACCACGACTACCTGCTCGCGCTCGGCGTCGTGCCGGCCGGGCTAACCGACTGGTACGGCGACTACCCCACCGGGACCTGGCCGTGGGCGGCCGACGAACTCGGTGCAGCCCAACCGGAAGTCATGCCCCGCAACGAGGACCAGATCAACTTCGAGAAGGTCGCCGCGCTGCGGCCTGATCTGGTCATCGGGCAGTACACGGGCATGACCGAGACCGACTACGCGCGCCTCTCGCAGATCGCGCCAACCGTCGCCCAGTCCGCCGAGTTCCCGGACTACGGCATGCCGTGGGAAGAGACCATCCGGGTGATCGGAGCAGCGTTGGGCCAGGCCGAGCGGGCCGAGGAACTGATCGCCGGCGTCGAGGGCCGGTTCGTCGCGGCCCGGGCGGCGCACCCGCAGTTCCAGGGCCTGGCCGCGGTGGTCGCCGAACAGTTCGAACCCGGCACATAGGTAGTCCGCGGACCCACCGACCCCCGGACCCGGTTCCTGTCCTCGCTGGGATTCGTACTCCCCGACGAGATCGCTCAACTGACCGGAGATCGGGGCGAAGCCGACATCAGCGCCGAACAGATCGGGCTGGTCGACCAGGACCTGGTGGTGTGGAACGTCGGGTTCACCCCCGAGCTGCCGGGACCTCACCGGCATGAGGTTTGCCTAACCTGTATCAGGCCAGCCTAACTTAACCGGTCACTGCCTAACAAACAGGTCAATATCTGGCAAACCGGTCGTTGCGTCCCGCCCGTGCCCGGATGCTGCTCAGTTGGCGGGAACCGTCGCGGGATCACCGTCGGTGGCCGCCTCGACCATCGGGACGATGCCGTCGAGCAGGAACGCCAGGCTGAGCACGGTGTTGAACGCGAACGCGTACTCCAGGTCCTCGGGCAGGAAGAGCGCGCGCCCGTCCTGCATCGCGTTGAGCCGCTGGACCAGGGGGTTGGCCTCGACCGTGGCGCGACCGCCCGGCAGGTAAGAGAGCTGGTCCCACACCAGGAGGTCGGCGTCGAGCAGGCCCGCCCGCTCCGCACTGATCTCGGTGTAGAACTGGTCACCGGCGAGCTGGTCGATCTCCGCGGGAACTGTGAAGCCGAGGGAGGTGAAGAACCGTGCGCGCGGGTCCTCCGAGGCGAACGCGCTGAACTTCCCATCCTCGCCGTAGGTGGCCACGACGGCGCTGCGCCCTTCCCACTCCGGGTGCGCCGCGCGGACCTCGTTGAACCGGGCTTCGAGGTCGGCGACCAGCTCGCGTGCCCGGTCCTCGCGACGCAGGGCCTTGCCCACCGTCAGGGTGTGCTCCTGCCAGGGGGTGCCGAAGTCGATGTACTTGTCGTTCTGCGCCACGGTCGGCGCGATCTGGGAGAGCAGCTCGAAGTCTCGGGCGGTCATCCCGGAGTACACCCCGAGGATGAGGTCCGGCTGCAGGGCCGCGATCTTCTCGAAGTCGATCCCGTCCGGCATGTTCAGGATCTCGGGGTCGGCGCCGCCCGCCTCGTCCTCGGCCCACGGGAAGATCACGTCGGACTCGTCCCCGAACCAGTACCGCACCGCGATGGGGGTGATGCCGAGCGCAAGGATGGGGTCGTGCTCCTGGTAGCCGACGGACACGACCCGCTCCGGCTCCTCGGTGATCTCCGTGGTGCCGAACTTGTGCTCGATGGTGACCGCGAAGGAACCGGCCCCACTCGCCGACGACCCGGTGGCGGAGCCATCGTCACCGGAACAGCCGGCAGCGAGCAGTGCGGCGGCCAGCAAGCCGGCCACGGCCGGGATGCGACCTGTCACGGGAGGTCCTTCCGGGTCGGTGTGCCTGATCAGGCCAACAACAGCGCGCCCGCGCCGCCGAGCAGCTGGCGGTGGGTGACGTCCTCGACGACCAAACGAGTGGTGATATGGCTAGGCTAGCCTAAACACTAAAGAGTGAATCGAGCAAGGCTTACTTGGCTCTTCGTGTTCAACACCGCGAGGGAAGATGCACGCACGTGCTAGCATGCATGCGTGCGGACCACTGTCGAGATCAGCGACAGGCAGCACCGCGCGCTGAGCGCGCTGGCACAGCGGCGTGGTCTGCGAGGATTCTCTCAGCTCGTGCAGGAGGCGCTTGATTCCTACCTCGGGGACCTCGGCCAGGACGAGATCGCTGTCCTGCTGGATCTCGAGGGCATGCTCGACGAGCAGCAGGAGCACCAGCTACGAGCCAGGATCGAGGCAGCGAGAGCGACGTGGCGGGCCTCGTAGTCGTCGACACCGATCTCATCATCGACTTCCTTCGCGGCCGTGGTCCCGGTGCGCAGCTGACCCGTCGCCTTGTCATCGAGCGTCGGCTGCGCCTGACCGCCGTCACGGGCTTCGAGCTACGCGTCGGTGCAGACTTCCTCGCTCGCAGGGATCAGATCCTGGGATTGTTCCGGTCCCGCACGGTGCCACTCGATCTGGCATCCGCCCTCCGGGCTGGGGAGGTGGCCTCAACCTTGCAGGCGAGTGGGACCGGCATCGGGTTCGCGGACTGCATGCAGGCGGGTATCTGCCTGCGGTACGGCCTGCCACTCGCGACGAGGAACCGGAAGAACTTCGAACGGATCGAGGGGCTGCAGCTCGTCGACGTCGAGGCCGCCTGACGGGGATGAGCGGTCAGGGCCAGCGGGACGCGGGTGGTGCCGACCCCGCCCGCCGAGCCGCCTACGATCGAAGCCGACCCCCCGCCCGCGACCCCCACCGCACCGTGCCCGACATCCGTGCCGGCCCGTTGCATACTTTGGCGATGGCCGACCGTGCCCGACGCGAGAGGCTCCGTGACGTTCTCGCCGAGATCCGGGCTCAACTCGGGCCCGCCACCGACGAGGAGACGGCGTGGGCGCGCAGCGTCCTCGGCCTCTAGTCCTCGACTCCGGTGCGGTTCCGCGTAACCGCACCCAGCGGCGCTGGACGGTTCTGCTGGCCGGGCTGGCCGGGCTGGTGGCCGTGGTGGGCGCGCTGCTCATGCCGTTCGCCCCGGTGTCGGTGAACGAGCCGATGGTGAGCTGGCCACGTGACCCCGCACGTCCCGAGTCGACGCTGCTCTCCCTCACCGCGTACCGCCCGCTCGCCCTCGACGTGCGGTTCAGCTGCGACGTAGCCCGGCTCGCGCAGGCCGGCTCCGGCGTCGTTGTCTCGACCGCGCTGCCGGAGTCCCCGCAGGCCGGCTCCACAGCAATGATCATCAACGCGACCGGAGACCGCGTGCAGGTGCGCGCGCTGAACCGCTTCCTGCTCGACGAGCCGCTACCCGCCGGGCCGTGCGAGTACCGGATCACCGGGCGCAGCGCCGGCCTGCCCAGCTACGTGCGCCCGCTGGATCCCGCCGACCCGCCGGACCTTGACGCGTTCGCCGGGCTCGACAATGCCGAGCTCGTGATCAGCCGCGACGGCCGGGCCCTCGTCCGCACGCCCGCCGAGCAGCTCCCCGACGTCGACGTGCTGGCCAGCTCGCTCACCGGCCTGCCCGCGGACCTCGCCGGGGACCTGGCCGTCGAGCTGCGCGTCGACGACGAGTTCACCAGCAGCCCGACCCCGCTCAAGAGCGCGCTCACCGCGGTGCTGGTGCTCGCGCTGCTGGCGACCGTCGTACTGCTGGTGTGGATCGACCGCAGCGCTGCCCGGGTGCCCCGACCGCGGCGGCCCGGGTGGCCGCGGGTCGTGGATCTCGCGGTGCCCGCGGTGCTGGTCTACTGGATGTTCGTCGCCCCGGCGACCGACGACGACGGCTACTTCACGGCGCAGGCCCGCAACGCGACGCTCTCCGGCGAGGTCGGCAACTACTACCAGTTCTACGACCAGAGCTTCACCCCGTTCACCTGGCCATACCAGGCACTGGGTTGGTGGCAGCAGCTCGTCGGGTACGCGCCGGTGGCCCAGCGAATCCCGGCCGTCGTCTGCGGGCTGCTCACCTGGCTCGTGCTGCGCCGGTTCGCGGTGGCCGCGATGGCCGACTTCGCGCCCACCCGCAGGGGCGTGCGGGTGGCGGCGCACGCCGTGCTCGGCGTGGTGTTCCTCGCCTGGTGGCTGCCACTGAACATGGGCGTGCGCCCGGAGGCCGTGGTGGCGCTGTGCGGGGCTGCGACCATGCTCGCCGTGCTGGTCGCGGGCCGGCGCCAGCGGTTGGCGGTCGCATGGCTGGCGTGCGCACTGGCCGGCATCGGGTTCACCGCGCACACCACCGGCTTGACCGTGCTCGCCCCGCTGCTCGCGGGTCTGCCGCTGCTCCTGCCGCTGGTGCACGTGCCGGGTGAGCGCGTCGCCACCGCGCTGCGGGTGCTCGCCGTGGGGTCGGGCGGGATGGTCGCCCCGCTGCTCGGGTTCGCCGACGGCGCGCTGCGCGACTTCCTGCGCGGGCAGGCGCTGTTCCTGTCGATCCTGGACCAGGAGGGCTGGACCGATGAGGTCCAGCGGTATGGGTTGCTGCTCAGCCAGATCCCGATGGGCAACTTCGCCAAGCGGGCGGCGGTGCTCGCGTGCCTCGTCGCGCTCGGGTGGTTCGCGGTGCTCGCGGTGGCCGCCCGGGTGCACCGGGTCGCGCTGCCGGCGCCGCTGTGGCTGGCCGGGTCGACCACCGCGCTGGCGCTCGCCGCGCTGTGGTTCACCCCGTCGAAGTGGAGCCACCACTTCGGCGCGCTCGCCGGGGTCGGCCCGGCGTTCCTCGGGCTCATGCTGGTGCTGGCGGTTCCGCTGACCCGGCAGGTACTGCGCGGGGCGCGGCTGCCGATCGGGGTGCTGGTCGCGGCGGCCGGATCGTTCGTGGTGGCGATCGCGCTGGCCTGGCACGGCCCGAACGACTGGCCCAACGCCTGGTTCGACGGGGTGCGCAGGCCCTACCTGCCGCCCGCGGTGGGGAACGTGACCCTCGACAGCCCCCTGCTCTGGGGGCTCGCGGTGGTGCTCGTGGCGCTCGTGCTGGCCGCGTCGGGCCTGCGCACCGGCACCCGGAACCTGCGGCTCGACGTGCTGCAGGCGGTGCCGATCGTCGTGGTGGCATCGCTGGCGGCCAGCACGGTGTACGCCGTCGGGACCTTCGGGCTCGCGGCCGCGCAGGGCGTCCCCCGCGAATCGATGTGGGCGCAGGCGTTCGCTGACCCGACCGGGGCGGACTGCGGCGCCGCCGGCGCCGTCCGGGTACTCGACCCGTTCACCGCGCAGCCGCTGCCCGCCACCGGTCTGCCGGCGCCGCCACCACCCGACGGTTTCGTCGAGGGCAGCGGCTACTACGCCGGCAACCGGCCGCAGGGCAGCGCGACTGACCAGGTGTGGGGCAGCCTCGTCGCCCGGGACGGCCGGACGCCCGAGCGGACCTTCGGCGAGATGGCCACCGGGTGGTACGCGCTGCCGGCGGACCTCGCCGACGGCACGGCCGGCACGGCCGTCACGGTGCTCGCGGCCGGCACGCTCACCGACGGCAACTCGCTCACCGCCGTCTACGGGCACCGCTACGGCGACTTGGTGATCACGGCGGGCACCGAGCCGCTCACCGACATCCCGCGGGACCCGTCGTGGCGCACCTTCGCGTTGACACCCCCGGGCGGCGCCGACGTCGTCCGGCTGGAAGCCGTCGACGCGACCGGGGCGCTGCACGGCTGGCTGGCGTTCACCGCGCCCGCCGTGGCGCGCCCGGTTGCGCTGCAGGAGTTCCTGCCGGACCAGGCGCCGGTCGCGCTGGCCTGGCAGCGGGCGTTCGCTCACCCGTGCCAGCGACAACCTGCGGTCGTCAACGGCATCACCGAAGCACCCTCATACGGGGTGTTGTGGGGTGCGGGGGCGCTGTCCGGGCTGAACGACATTGCGTGGCAGGCCCATCGGGGAGGCGTGTTCGGGCAGGTGGCGCGCACCCAGTCGGTGCTGCAGCTGGCCATGGTCGGCCCGGTCGACCCGAGCATCCAGGTGTACGTGTTCGGCACCCGCCTCGGCCGCGACGGCTACACCCTCACCACCGACCGGCGCACCGTTGCCGGGGCCTCCACCACCACCACCCGACCCTGACCTGGCCCGAACGGCGACGTCGCAGGCAGGAGCACCTCACTGCCCTACCCAATGATGCGGCGCGCCCCGTGAACTCGACGACAGCGACGTCTGGCCGGACTGAAATGTCGCTGGCGTCGAGTTCACGGACAGTGCCCCCGGGCAAGCCAGCCAGCGAACACGCGTGGTCGGGATGGGGCAAGCCGGGTTAGGGTGTTCCTCATGCCCGCCGCTGCGCACCTCCCCGAGCCGCACCGTTCGTCGGCGGCGGATCCGGACGTCGACGGGCTGGGGCCGTCCCCGGAGTGGGCGGGGGACGCAATCGCCACGGAAAGGTTCGACTCTCCGGAGGCGATCCGGGCGGCGCTGCTGCCTGAGCAGGTGGGCGAGTTCGACGCCGCCTTCGACGCCGCGCTCACAGCGGCCCGGCAGACGTTGCACCTAGACCAGCTACGCCATGTGCTGCGCATGTGGCGGCGGATGGCACTGATGACCGAGCAGGACCCCGACGGCCACCGGCAGATGCTGGTCACCGCCGCCGAGGTCCAGCGCACCGGCCGGCCCCGGCCAGGCAGCGTGTCCTGGAGCGAACTCACAACCGAGCTCGGTCTCTGACCGTCCCCCGTCCCCCAGGCCAGGACTGGCATTCCTCATGTCCTACACGCTCGACATCGACCCTGCCGCGCGCGCCCAGATCCAGGCGCTGCCGCCGGCGGGAGTCGACGCGCTCGCCGAGGCCATGGCGGTGCTCTCGCTCGTGCCCGAACGAGGCGAGCCGATCAACGCCGCCAACCCCGATGGCGGGGTTTACCAGTTGACCTTCGGCGGCGGCCGCGGACTGATCACCTATCTGCTGCTCACCGACCGGAACCGGGTCGACGTGCTCATCGTGACGTGGGTGGACTTCAGCTAGCAGAGCCCACTGGAATCGCTGGTAGAACGCTGCGAGCGTCCACAGCAGAGGGTCCATCTGCTGCTCGTGCAGTGGGGGGGCTGGCCGGCCGCCGCGCGGGGTCGGAGGATGTGTGGATCTGGTAATCCTGGTTGTGAGTCTGGGAGACCACCTGATCCCCTGGCAGTGGCCCCGAACAGGGGTTTCGGCAGGCTGTGGGGTGGCGTTCTCACAGGACTCCCCGGTTGAACCCCAAGTTTGATCCCCCGTATGAACCCGCAACGGATCCGGCCTGCTGGTTCGCAGCGTTCGCACTACACCGGCTGAGTCGATGATCCTCATCCTCGCGCAGGAGTCGGACCGGATCGCTGACGGCGTGGTGTTGGGTGCGCTCACCGACGTCGTTTCCGGCTGCCCCGAGGGCATGACGGCCGTCAAAGCATCGGGTACAACGCCGCACTACTCACGCACCGGTTCGGCGACCACACCGTGTGCTCGGTCGACATCGACCCCACCTCATCGCCGCCGCTGGCCAGCGGCTGGACCATCTGGGTTATGACCCCACGCTGGCGGCCGGCTCGCATGCGAAGATGTCCCCATGACATCAAGATCGAACTAGCCCGGAAACTGGGGCTAGGAGGCCCCCTTCCATGTGGGTTGCTGCAGTTGGTATGACATGTCTCGGCGTAGTTGTTGCTTATATCTGCATGTACTTCATCGCCCGCTTCAAGGAACACACCGTCACGGGCCTCGCTGGAGTCGTCGGAGTGCTGCTCGGGGGAGTCGTCGCGAAATTCTTGACGGAGAACACCACCGCCGGTGTCGACAACGTGTGGTGGTATCCGATCGGCCTATTGGTCGGCCTAGTGCTATGGGGCACGGTGCGATCACTCGCAGTACTGCTTGGATTCGACGTGGCGGCGGCTTTCCACATAATCAACGATGACTGATATCCATTGTCACTCGACCTGCCAGTATCGCCCTCGTGCTGGTAAAGAGAAGCGTTGAGAGTTCCCACCGACGCTCTCAACCGGCTCGACCCCTCCTTCGTCCGCGCCGAAACCGGCACTCTGCGTGGACCTCGCGACCGCGCTCGTTTGCCAGCGCCGACCGAGACGAAGCACGCCACCCACGCCGACCATGCAGCCCGGCCCGACTCGCCGCACCGATCGGCTCAGCACGAGGCAGTCAGTGGCACCCGCTCGGAAGTTGGAGAGAAGGCCAGAACATCGGGCGGGACATCACTGACATCATGAGCGGCGTGGAGATACTCAAGCGGCTCTTCGCCCGACAACGCAGCGACTCGGCTACCTCCGAGTCCATGCCCGGTCCCGGGGGTGCTTCCGTGCGGCCTCGACTCGACGTCGTGGTCTACGGCGGCAGTCATGACTTGGAGGTTGTTGGTGAGAGTCACTACCAGGATGCGCTCTGGCGTGTGGTCGGTGGCCGAACCACCGATCGTGTCCGAGTGGAGGTCCAAGCTGCTCTTGTCGCTGAGAGTGACAACGTCTACGACCCCAACGCGATCTCAGTCTGGATCGACGGAATGAGAGTGGGCTATCTCTCCCGTGAAGACGCGGAGGTGTACCGGCCCGGTCTACTGGCTTTGCAGGTACGCGAGGGCAAGTCTATCGGGCTGCGCGGCGTCATCGTCGGCGGTGGCATACGGGAAGATGGGCCGGGATTCCTCGGCGTCTGGATGTCGCACGATCCGGCGGACTTCGGTCTTGTCGCAATTGTCCCGCCTCCGACCTTGTCCATGCGCGGTTCGATGCGTACGGGCCTGACGGAGGCGCTGCTGACCGACGAAAAAGATGACTCCTACGATCTTTCGTGGTTGCAGCGGCTTTCAGGTGATCCTATCAGTGCCATCAGTCGGCTCCGCCAGCTGCTTCAGCATGACCCGGATCCGATCGACAGGCACTTTATGTATTGTGAACTAGAAGAACGACTTTACCGGTCGAGAGATGCGTTTTCCTCTGCCCTCGCAGAGTACGATGAGGCATGTGTCCGGCATGACGCCGAGATGGATGGTATAAGGGACGCACTCCTGGCGAAGTTCGGTAAGGTGCCACTGTTGGAGACCTACCAGCAGATGGCAATACGCCAGCAGAAAGCTAAGAAATGGCCAGATGCGATCTGGTGGGCGGAACGAGGCCTGGCTCTGTACGCCCAGAGCGCCGCACGCCCTGAGGCGGTCGATGACCTCGAAAGACGCGTTGCTGCGTACCGAGCGAAGCTGTCCGCGGGGGACAAACCGGGGCCGCAGGTCATTCGGGCGACGAGAGGACTCGTCGACGAGTCGGCTATCGAAACCCTGACCTGTGCCAACTGCGGCAGACGGTTCGATCGACCGGCCGTACGAGGTCGCAAGCCGAAGCACTGCCCATCCTGTCGATAGCCGTACGCGCATTTGTCCTCCGACGATCCAGAATCTAACAACGGACAGCGGCATCGTCACGACGCTTACGGCTCCGCATCAAGGCTGGAACTGCCTCCGTCGGGAACGTCGCCAACTATCGATCCTGGGCGTTATCAGTCGCCCCGGCGCGATCCCGTTCGTCGCACTCGTTCCCCTTCGCTCGCTGGTGTCTCTCGTGATCGCAGGCGCGACGTTGATCAGGCTTCTCTACAGGGCCGTGCCCATTCGTCCGAGGTCAGGTAGATCAGCCCGTGGCCCCGATCACGCACGGCAGGCACACCAGCCCGGCCTCCGCGTAGCCGAGAAACGCCTACCGTCAGTTGATCACGAGCGGTGCTGTCGCCGATGAAGCGCCGGGCATCTCGGCGTCGCGGAGGATCCGCTGGTCCCGCGCCCAGGTGATGAACCGGGTCGCGTGCTTGCGCGTCGATGGGCGGCGGCGTCCGGCTGAGCGCGCCGGCGGCTGTCCCGGGGGAGGCCTATGCCTTTCGGTTTTTTTGTTCGGATCGAGGTAGCCTCTCGGGCATGCCGTTAGGACTGCCTTACCTCTTCGGGCCCTGCGAGTGAGCGCTTCGCCGGGCGCGGTGATGGCGAGCGCGGGCACCGAGCGGCTGCGCGGGCCGGTCGTCGCCGGTCTCGCCGGCAAGGCGGCCGAGGCGGTCACGCTGGTGCTGCTCGCCACGGTGGTGCCCCGGGTGCTCGGCCCGGCCGACTATGGCCGGTTCGCGGTGGCGCTGACCGTGGTCGCCATCGGGTCGGTGGCGATGACGCTGGGCGGTGCCACCCTGCTGGCCCGCTACGTGCCGGCCGCGGCCCCCGGCGAGCGCGGTGCACTTGCCCAGGCGCTGAGCGTGCGGCTGGTGCGCAACCGGGCCGTACTGTTCGCGGTGCTCACCGTGATCGCCACGGCGCTTGTGATGTGGGACCCGGCCCGCTTCCCGCCGCTGCTGATGGCGTTCGTGCTGATCGCGCTGGCCCTCAACGTCGCCGCCACGCTCGCGCTGCAGGCCGATCTCGGGCTGGGGCGTGCGGGTGCCTGGTGCGCGCGCTACCCCGTGCAGAACGCGGTGCTCATCGCGGCGGCAATCGTGCTGTACGGCGCGGCAGGCGTGACCGGCGCGGTGGCTGCGATCGTGGTGGCCGCGGCGGTGGCCTTCGGCCTCGGGGCCGTTGCCGTGGCACCGCTGCTGCGCCGGCGGCTCCCGCCGGTGGCCCTACCCGAGGGTGCGCTGCGCTTCGGTCTGCTCCAGGCGACCAGCGGTGCCCTGGTGCAGGTCGCGCAGCGCGGTGGGGTCATCGCGGTGGCGCTGCTCGCAGCGTCGAGCGTGCAGGCTGGTTTCGCCGCGCTGGCGATCGGGGTCGCGCTGGCGGCCACCTACGCGGTCGTGCAGGTCTTCACGGTCTCGCTGTCCAGGCTGGCCGAGCACCGCGGTGGCCTCGCCGGTGCCGAGTCCTCGTTGCGGCGCCTGGCCGGTGGGCTGCTGGTCGTGGTGGTGCCGGTGATCGCCGGCACCGTCGTCGCGATCGACGCCGCGGTGCCGATCGTGTTCGGCGCGGGCTACGCCGGTGCTGCCGGGGCGTTCGGCCCGGCACTGGCGATGGTCGTGCTCGCCCCGGTGAACGCGCTGGCCGTCCAATCAGCGGCGCTGCGGTTACGGCCGGAAGCGACCCTGTCTGCCGCACTGGCGGGTGCGCTCACCTTCACCGGGGCAGCGGTGCTGGCCGTTCCGGCGTGGGGCGCGGCGGGCGCGACGGGGGCCGCGCTGGCCGGAGCGGCCGCGTACGCGCTGGTCGCGATCATGTTGTTGCCCGGTGCCTTCGGCGTCTGGCTCACCGTCGCCTCGCTGGGCGGCGCGGCCGCCGTCGTCGCGCTGGGAGTGATCACGTGACCGCCGTTGACCCGCAGCTGTCGGTGGTCGTGCCCACCCGGGACCGGCCCGCCCGGCTCGCGGCCTGCCTGGCCGCACTCGAGCGCCAGACCTCCCCGCACTTGGAGATCGTGGTTGTCGACGACGCGTCGCGCGACGCCCGGGCC
>JBOHGH010000039.1:0-37629 GCA_050699975.1 Pseudonocardiaceae bacterium
CCTGCGAGCAGTTGCGCGACGCCGAGGTGCCCGTGGTGCACGCCGCCGAGGGACTCGTGGCGCCACCCGCCGCGGGCACCGTCACGGTGGTCCGCGGCACCCTTGAGGACGGCTTCCTGGCCCCCGCGCTGGGCTTGGCGGTGCTCACCGAGACCGACATCACCGGCGCGCGGGGCGGCACCGGCAGCCGGGATATGTCGAAGATGCCGGTCCGACGCCGCAACGCCGTCGATCCGCTGGCGCTGCAACCAGGCGATCACGTGGTGCACGAGCAGCACGGCATCGGCCGGTTCCTGGAGATGGTGGAGCGCACTGTCGCCGGATCCACCCGGGAGTACCTGCTGGTGGAGTATGCGCCGAGCAAGCGAGGGCACCCCGGGGACCGGTTGTTCATCCCCACCGACCAGCTCGACCAGGTCACCCGCTACGTCGGCGGCGAGCTACCGACGCTGAACAAGCTGGGCGGGTCGGACTGGGCCAAGACCAAGGGCCGGGCCCGCAAAGCGGTCAAGGAGATCGCCGCGCAACTGGTGCAGCTCTACGCGGCGCGCCAGTCCGCCCCGGGGCATCCATTCGGGCCGGACACCCCATGGCAGGCTGAACTCGAGGACGCTTTCGTCTACACCGAGACACCCGACCAGCTCGCCGCGATCAACGAGGTGAAGGCGGACATGCGCCGCGGGATCCCGATGGACCGGGTGGTCTGCGGCGATGTCGGCTACGGCAAGACCGAGATCGCCGTGCGGGCGGCCTTCAAGGCCGTGCAGGACGGCAAGCAGGTGGCCGTGCTGGTGCCCACCACGCTGCTGGCCCAGCAGCACCTGCAGACCTTCACAGACAGGATGCGTTCGTTCCCGGTCACGGTGCGCGGGCTGTCCCGGTTCACTCACCCCGCTGAGGCTTCCGAGGTGCTGGCCGGGCTGGCCGACGGCTCGGTGGACATCGTGATCGGCACCCACCGGCTGCTGCAGACGGGGGTGCGCTGGAAGGATCTCGGGCTTGTGGTGGTCGACGAGGAGCAGCGCTTCGGCGTCGAGCACAAGGAGCACATCAAGGCCCTGCGGACCGCCGTCGACGTGCTCACGATGTCGGCCACCCCGATCCCGCGGACCCTGGAGATGAGCCTGGCCGGCATCCGAGAGATGTCGACCATCCTGACTCCACCCGAGGAGCGCCACCCGGTGCTGACCTATGTCGGGGGCTACGACGATAAGCAGGTCGGTGCCGCGATCCGCCGCGAGCTGCTGCGTGACGGGCAGGTCTTCTACGTGCACAACCGGGTGTCCTCGATCGAGAAGGCCGCTCGGCGGATCCGCGAGCTGGTGCCTGAGGCGCGGGTGGCGGTTGCGCACGGTCAGATGAACGAGGACCAGCTCGAACGCACCGTCGCCGGGTTCTGGGAGCGCGAGCACGACGTGCTGGTGTGCACCACGATCGTCGAGACCGGGCTGGACATCTCCAATGCCAACACGCTGGTCGTGGAGCGGGGGGATCTGCTCGGGCTCGCTCAGCTGCACCAGCTGCGCGGGCGGGTCGGGCGCGGCCGGGAGCGGGGGTACGCCTACTTCCTCTACCCGCCCGAGACGCCGCTGACCGAGACGGCGCACGATCGGCTATCCACCATCGCTCAGCACACCGAGCTCGGCGCCGGCATGGCCGTCGCGATGAAGGACCTGGAGATCCGCGGTGCCGGCAACATCCTCGGCGGCGAGCAGTCCGGGCACATCGCCGGGGTCGGGTTCGACCTCTATATCCGGCTGGTCGGCGAGGCCGTGGAGGCCTTCCGTGGCGCGGCCGGCGCAGGCCCCTCCGGTGGTGTGCCCGAGCCCGCGCCGGTGCGGGTGGAGCTGCCGGTGGACGCGCACTTGCCGCATGACTACATCCCCGGTGAGCGGCTGCGGCTGGAGGCCTACCGCAAGATCGCCGAGGCGGTGGATGCTGACGGGCTGGCCGCTCTCACCGACGAGTTGACCGATCGCTACGGTGCCCCGCCACCTGCGGTGGTGACCTTGCTGGACGTGGCTCGTTTCCGCCAGGTGTGCCGGGCGCACGGGGTTGCGGAGGTGACCGCGCCGGGCTCCGCGTTGCGCTTCGCCCCGGTTCAGCTACGGGACTCGCAGGTCGTGCGGCTGGGCCGGTTGTACCCCAAGGCGGTGTACAAGCCCGCCGTGGCGACCCTGTCCGTGCCCCGCCCCACGGAAGGCTCGGACCGGGTGGGCGCGCCCCCGCTGCGCGACCGTGAGTTGCTCAACTGGTGCACCAACCTGGTCACCACAGTCCTCACCAGTGCCTGACGCCGCGGGCCGGCTACTCAGCCTGCTTCAGGTACGCGTCGACGGCATGCGCGAAGTCCTCGAGATCGTTGAGCCGGCCCAGGTGCGTCCAGATTCGGGCTGGATCGACGTCGAGGTAGGCGTGCACGAGCACGTTGCGCAGCCCGGCCGCCAGCCGCAGCCGATCGGCGAGATCCCGGTCCAGCACTCCGACCGCGGCGAGTTCGCGGAACGCCGTGCCGTAGTCCTCGGGAGTCCGGTCGGTGTCATCGGCCAGGATGTGCAGCGCGATGTCGATCGTGCATTGGAGGGCAAGCTGGAGATGCCGCTCGGCCTGCGCCTGCAGCGCCGGATCGGCGAGGAAGGCACTCTCGCCGTGCGAGCAGACGTCGCGCAGCGCTCCCAACCGGCGGCCGATCTCGCGCAAACCGCCGACCCACGACCTCAGCGTCGACCAAAGCGTCCCTCGCGCAACCGGTTCCGCGTACCGGCTGCCAGCAAGCGGCGGGCCGGTGCCATGTCGAGGTAGCGGTCGACGGTCCGGACCCAGTGCTCGACCCGGGCCCGGTCGTCACGTGAGACGAGCAGAGTGCCGTCGCGCAGGACGCGGTACGCCAGGGGGAGCGGCGCGTCGTTGAGGACCACGACGTCCGCGCGCGCGGGTGCGACGGCCTCGGCGACCGCCGAAGCGAGCTCCAGCCTGCGGTCCTCGGTGTCGCCGTCCAGGAGCACGGCGACGTCGACGTCGGACAGCGGCCCGGCCCGGCCGCGGGCGTGCGAGCCGTACAGGTAGGCGACGAGCACCCCGGGCTCGCCGTCGAGCAGCCGGCGCAGCCTCTCGGTCAGGTCGTGCGCCGGAGGCGTCGCGCTGACCCTGGCCTCGGTCATCGCGTCAGCCTACCGACCGGGCCCCGTTGCCTGCGGCTTGCGCCGGTACGCCGGTTCAGTCTGGTATCCCGGGACCGCCACGTCGGCGTCGACCACCCGGGTGCCCAGCGGCACCAGCGCGAGCACGGACAGCTTGAGCGACGCGAACCCGAACGGGATACCGATAATCGTCAGCATCAGCAGGAGCCCGGCAACGACGTGCGCGAAGAAGAGTTCCCAACCGAACAGGACGATCCACAGGATATTGCCCAGCACGGACCACCCGCCCGCGCCGCGGTGGACGACGACCCGGCGCCCGAACGGCCACAGCGCATACCCGGCGAGGCGAAACGCCGCGATCCCGAACGGAATCGTCACGATCAGAACACAGGCCAGCACGCCCGCGATCGCGTACAGCAGCGCGAGCCACCAGCCCGCCAGCAGGAACCACAGGACATTGCCGATCGCGCGCATGACTCCAGGATGCCCGAAGCGGGTCGATCACGTTTGGTATGTGGGGGAGTGGTCAAAGAACAGCTTGGCGGCGAGTTCGCTGCGGCCACTGACGCTGACCTTATCGAAGGCGCTCTTGAGGTGGTCCTGCACGGTATAGGGAGACAGCCACAGCGCGTTGGCGATCTCAGTGTTGGTGTGCCCACGGACAGCGAGCGCGACGACCTCGCGTTCGCGCGGGGTCAACCGATAGGCGTCGGCGAGCAGGGCGGCGACCTCGTAGGGGTGGGATGGTGCCAGGATGACGCCGACGGTGCAGGGGCCGATCTTCTCAGCGTGCATTGTCATCCAACGTCCGGCTCGGGTGTGGACCCTGGAGCGGAGTTCGTCGGCCTCGTCGGTTGGCCGCAGAGCCTGACGGGCCAGGGATGCGATCGCGTGGGGTATTCCGTCGGTGGTGCCATCATCGATGTCGGCCCGCCATCGCCGGGCGGTCTCGGTGGCGTGATCGATCACCAGCCGGTCGCGGACCGAAAGCAGCAGCAGTCCCGGGCCGGTGGGTGGGGCAGCCGTCGCCTGCATGACCAGAGCGCGGCGGCGTAGCCCTTCTGCGACACGGCCGGACAGTGACGCGAGCAGGGCCAGTTCCGCGTTGCTGAAGTCGGGGACGTCGCCGCCGCGCAGGAGTGCCCCAGGTGCCGGCGTTGTCGCGGAATATCACCCGCATTTCGTGACAGATCCCGGAGGGTGCCACAACGTCGCGGAACCGGGCGCTCGCCGAGAGGTCTCCGCCGGTGGCCTCGCTGAGGGTCCGCGCGGTTCGCGGTCCCCTGACGAGCTCGCGCAGATCCAGAAAGTCCGGTTCCGGCCCGTTCTCGATCTCCAACAGCCGGGGCATCCGCTCCACGGGAAGTCCTTCATCGTGGTACCCACCGGTGGCCTGGCCGCTGGTCGGATCAGTGGTCAGCCCGCACCACAGATCGTGCGGCACGACCCGTGCGAGGTGGTCGGCGATCGCGCGCTCCAGCTCCACCGGTGATCGCGCGCTGCGACCCGCATCGGCCACCGCGGCCCGCACGCGCCGCGCCTGCGCCCTGTCCACAGTTTCTGAGTATGAGCGCACCAGGCGCCCCCAACCACTCCCTCGCATCAGGGATTGGACCGGGCAGCCGATCCGCCCAGGCTTCTGGAGCATGCCCCGTCCCAGGAGGTACTGATGACCACGACAAACAGCGGGGAGATCACCCTCAGCGAATTCACCGGTGAGCTGCTCACCCGCGGTGACACCGGCTATGACGACGCTCGCCGAGTCTGGAACGGCGCGATCGACCGCTACCCGGCCTTCATCGCCCGCTGCCACACTCCCGGCGATGTGGTCGCCGGGCTGCGGCTCGCCCGCCGACACGGGCTGCCGGTCGCGGTTCGCGGTGGTGGGCACAGCATCCCCGGCCACTCGGTCTGCGAGGGCGGGCTGATGCTCGACCTCTCGCCGATGAAGGCCATCACCGTGGACCCGCACGCACGGACCGCCGACGTGGCGCCAGGTGTGCTGTGGCGGGAGTTCGACGCCGCCGCCCAGGCATATGGCCTCGCCACTCCCGGTGGGGAGATCTCCGACACCGGCGTGGCCGGACTTACTCTCGGCGGCGGCATCGGCTGGCTCAGCCGACTGCACGGCCTGGCCGCGGACAACCTGATCGCCGCGCAGGTGGTGACCGCCGACGGGACAGTCCTGGATGTCGACGACACCACCGACCCTGAACTGATGTGGGGGCTTCGCGGCGGCGGCAACTTCGGGATAGTGACCGTCTTCCGATTTCAGCTCCACGATGTCGGCCTGGTGTTCGGCGGCATGGTCGTGCATCCGGTCGACCATGCGGTCGAAGCGCTGCAACTGTGCCGTGATGTGGTGCCGAGCTCCCAGCCGAGGTGGGGATCGTCGCCGCTGTGGTGACAGCGCCGCCGATACCGAAGTTCCCGCCCGAACTGCGCGACCGGCCCGTCGCCTGCATCGCAGCCGCCCATTTCGGCAACCTCGAGGCGGGCGAGCGGCTGTTGCGGCCACCGCGGCACACCCTGCGCCCAGCGCGACCGCCTTCGGACATCGCGATGCCACCCACATGCTGCTCGCGGCCAGCACCTGGGACGACGTCACGCAGGACCCGACTCCCCATATCGCTTGGACCCGCGACACGTGGGCAGCGTTGCGGCCATGGTCCTGCGGCACCTACGTCAACCACCTCGGCGACGAGGGCGCCCACCGTATCCAGGAGGCCTACCCGAACGCCACCTGGCGGCGCCTGACTACCCTCAAGGCCCGCCTCGACCCGGACAACGTGTTTGCTCTCAACCAGAACATTCCGCCCGCGCTCCTACCGCAGCGGTCCTGACGTCCTGCTTTACTGACGCCGACTTCACTGCCGAAGCGGGTCGTGGAGTGGTGTTCTGGTGGGGTCGATAGTGTGGGGCGGAATAAATTCGGGTTGCCCGCGGGCGTCGAGTCGGATGTGCCATTTTTGGCGGTGCACGATGGTGTGGTGATAGGCGCAGAGCAGGCACATGTTGTGGACTTTTGTTTCGCCTGCGTCGAGCCACTCGAGGATGTGGTGGGCCTCGCAATGGCGGGGCGGGCGGTGGCACCCCGGAAAGGCGCATCCTTGGTCGCGTTGGGCGAGTGCGTCGCGGATGGCGGCGGTGGCCAGCCGGTGCTGGCGGCCGACGTCTAGCGGCATCGAGTCGCTGCCCAGCACCATGGGAATGAATCCCGCATCGCAGGCCAGGCGGCGGGCTTGGGCGGCGGTCAGGTGTCCGCCGGTGTCCAGGGTCGCGCTGCCCAGGCCCTCGATGAGGTCGGTGAGCTTCATCGTGAGCACCAGGTGGGGGCGTTGCCCGCCCCGGGTGGGCAGCTCACCCTCATCGAGCAGCCGGCTGATGGCCTCGACGAGAGCGTCGGCATCGCGGCGGGCCGCGCTGCGCAGGTCGGGGACACCGTCGAGGGGTGCGCGGCGGCCGTTGAGGGAGTTGAGGACTTCTAGTGCCCGGGCGCCGCCTTCGGGGTCCAGCTTCCCGGTGAGGCTGACCACACCGTCCGGGCCGGGACGAACCCGCAGCTCCCGGACAGTCTCGGGTTCCTCGGCGGGGGCAGCACCGTCTGGATCGAGGTGCGCGAGCAGCCGCTGGCCGATGCGGGCCAGCGCGGCGGGATCGAACCGGCGCGCCGCGCTGGCCAGGGTCTGCTCGGCTTGCGCGGCCACCTCGGGATGGGCCCAGGGTGGGATACGGCCCATGGTGGCGGTGATCACCCGTAGCTGGGTGGGCCCGGTCGCGCCGGCAGCCAGCTCCGCCGCGGTAGCCGGCAACGCTGGAGGCAGCACCTGCCCGGTCAGTGACCGTCGCGGGGTCAACAGCGCAGCCTGGTCGGCGCGGGTCTTGCCCTCGCCCTGGGACAGGTTCAGCACCCCGCACAACAACCGCGCCGTGGTACCAAACCCAGCGACCGCACCCGCCCGTTCGGCATCCAACTCCGCGACCACCCCAAGGACCCGCGCATAAGACCGCCGAAAGTCGGCCTCCGCGTCGCGTAGCACCTGCAGCAACCCGTCGATGCGGGCCTGGGTGCGATCCTCCTCAACCGTGGTCACCCGCTCATTCTCGCGACCAGCACCGACAATTTTGGGCATCCGACGCCGGGCCCAGGAAGCAATCCCTGGAATGCGACGAACGGTCAGTATGCGCGGCGAACGGTAACTGGCGAGCGGGGTGTCTATCCGTCGAGTGCGTGTGAGATGGCGGATTGGCGGGCCGGTTGATGAGAGTTGCCGGACGGGTTCGTCGTGAGGCTGTTCTTGGCGGAGGAGAAGACGGTGGTCGCCAGCGCCGTGCCCTCGGGTAGGGTGGCCATGGCTTTTTTGACCGCGCTGAAGATCTCGTCGAGGTGGCGCAGCAGCGGCATGAGGGCCTTGATGGTGCGGAGCAACTTGGTGATCAGGTCGGCGATCTTGGCGGCCCACTTGGCGATCAGGCTGATGGCCTGCTGGGCCACCACCGGCGCCGCGAGCCCGGCGGTGGCGGCCAGCTCAGCGGCGTAGCTGATCAGCCGGGATACGAGATCGCTGATGAGCTCTCGGATCTTGTCGCGGACCGCGGTGACGATCATCCCGGCCATCGTGACGGCGACCCGGATGCCCTCGGCCGCAATGGCCGAGGCGTCGAGCAGGTGGTCGATGTCGTTGGCCCGGGTCCGGTAGGCCTCGGCGGCTGCACCCTGCCACGTCGTGAGGTCGCTGCCTACAGTGTGCTCGTAGTCATGGCGCACCGCGGACACGGCGTGGGCGACGTTGCCCCAGGTCTGGGCGTGGGTGGAGATCGCATCGGGGTTGCCTGCCAGCCAGTTCAGCGGCTCGGACAGGGCGTCGACGTGCTCGATCAGCCACCCGATGCCGTAGGACAGCAGCGCACCGGCCGGGTCCGACGCGAGGTCGAGGGTGTCCAGGCTCGCGGCGGCCGTGTTGATCCCGATGTCGATCCAGTCCCCGCTGGAGATGGCCTCGACACATTGGGTGGCCGAATCGAGGATCCCGATCCCGGAGTAGATGGTGGTGTTCTGTTCTTCCTGGGCGACCAGTGGGTTCGCCGACATCTACCGATGCCCCTTCACCTGGTGCAAGGCCCGCGCGTTGTGGTCATCGACCGCCGCGTAGTCCTCGGCGGTGTCCTTGATGTTCGTCGCGGTGGTGCTCAGGCCCGTCGCGCAGCCGCCCAGCGCGGCCGCCCCGATGTCCTGTAACGGGTTGAGAATCGCCGGCAGGATCTGGCAGTAGACCCCGTAGGTGTCCGCGGGCAGGCTCACCCGCGCGGCGTCGGCCGCCTGCGCCATCCGGTCGGCGAAGACGTGGACGTTCTTGGCGTGTTCGGCCAGCGCATCGGTGAGCACCTCGTACTGGTCGGACATGTCTGTGCCCCCTAACGCAGGTAGTTGCGGTCGCCGAAGTCCTCTTCGTCGCCGCCGGGCGCCGTACGGGGGCGACGGATGGGTCGATGCTGCGGGGGGTCGTCGTCCTCGATCGCGCCCAACCCCAGGAGGCCAGGATCGGGTCCCCGGCGGTCCCGCTGGTCCTCGCCGAAGCGTTGCCGGTAACCCGACACCACGTGCTCGACAACCGGTTCCTCGGTACCCACAGTGGCCGCCATGGCGTCGTGCACCTGCCCGGCCAGCTGTTGCTGGGCGCGCCGCATGCAGGCCATCACCAGCGCGGCGACGTCCGACGGCGGCATGCCGCCGATCTTGTCGGTGAGCGCCAGGTCGATGGGCGCCCCGCTGGAGTCGATCGTGACCCGGACCGCGCCGTCGGTGGAGGACTCGGTCACCTGGATCTGTTCGACCTCGGCTCGCATCGCGCCGAACCGCTCGGCCTTGTCCGCGAACCCCTGTGCCCACTGCGACAGTTGCCGCTCGACCTGGTCAGGGTCGGTGCCGAACATGTGCCCTCCTTACGGCTGACGGGCTGGCGGACGGTGATAGTACGGTCACCCCGGGTTGGAGGAGGGTACGCAATGGCGAGCAGCTTCGAGCAGGCCGGTGTGTGGCTGGCTGGCGCGGATCAGCAGCAGACCGATCTGCAGCGCGCGGTGGCCGCCGGTGAGCTGTGGATGGAGTCCGGTGTCGCCGAGCGCGCCGCCGCCCGCTGCGACCAGGCGGTTGACGAGATCGATCAGTGGCTCAACGGCGCGGACCGGCTCACTCGGAGGCGGAAGTTCGGCGCCAATGAGGACGGCGAAGCGGCCGCGGACCGGTTCGCCCAGGCCGGGCAGGACTTCATCGACACGATGAAGAACGCTCAACGGGTGTTCACGAACATGGCGGCGACCTACCGGGCGGCGGGTCGCACGGTCGCCGAGGCCGATGCGGCCGGCCAGCAGATGTTCCGGGGCCGGTCCGGATGAGGCGTGGTCTCGTTGCGGTGGTCGCGGTGGGACTGCTCGCGGTCGGCTGCGGTTCCCAGGTGCCGGGGGCTCCCGCACCGCCCGCAGTGGCGGATGCGAGCCGGGTCGACATGTGCACCATCCTGACAGATGCCGAGCTGACCGCGCTGGGCATCAAGCTGGCCACTCGCAAGCAGTTCGACGAGGTGGGCGTGGTCGGTTGCCAGTGGGTGGGTAAGCCCATCCGGTTGAGTCTGGAACGGGACGAGGACACCATCGGCGCGTACCAGGCCCGCCGGGATGATCCGGCGTTCACCAGCTTCTCGGACAATCGGGTGAACGATCGAGCCGGGGTTCAACTCAGCGTCGAGCGTGACCGTACAGACTGTGCACAGTTGATGGATGGTGGATCGGTGTCGCTGACGGTGGCCGTGGCGCCGGCGTTCAGCCTGGATCCTCCGAAGATCGATTCGTGCGCCGAGGCGCTCCGGATCGCGCAGATGATCGAACCTCGGTTGCCGAGAGCGGGGAGTTGAGATGGCCGGACCGGCCGACATCGTGGCCGACCTGCTCGGCTTCGGCGGGCCCAGCGGCACCGACGGTGGGTCGAGCAACTGGGCGGCCTGGGGGCACCAGGAGATCCGCTCGATGCTGGACAACTCGGTCGACCCCAGCGACATCAGCGACGCCGCCGGCGCGTGGCGCGATCTGGGCCGGCACGCGACCGACGTCGTCACCGGGCTCACTCGTGAGCTGAACGAGACTGTGTCCGGTGGGTGGCGTGGGGCGGGGGCCGATGCGGCGGTCACTGCCCTCGGACCTCTCGACCAGTGGTCAGCCAGCGTGGCGGAGGCCGCTGACCGCACCACAGCGCTGATGGATGCCTCCGGCTCCAGCGCCGGCCAGGCCAAGGCCATCGTGCCCCCGGCGAAGCCGCATGACTGGGGGCAGTCACTGCGCAGTTTTGCCCTGGGCGGCCCGGCCGGCGCGGTCATCGACGCGGTCGCCCAGGATCAGGCGCAATCCGAGGCGCACACCGAGGCAGTGCAGATCATGAACAACGTGTACTCCGCGCCGATCAACGACCACCGCGTCGCCGTGCCGGTCTACCCGCAGCTGGTCGACCCGACCTTGCAGCCATCCGAGCAATCCCCGAGCACCTGGCCGGCACCAGGTCTCGGCCACGTTAGTGGCGGGGTGCCTCTCAACGGTTACACCACTGGCGGGCCCGCGGATGGCGCCCTCCCGTACGTGCAGCCAGCCGCCGCTGGGCTACAAAGCGTGACCAGCGGCGGACCCGTCGGGCCAGCAGACCCCAGCGGCGGGCCTGTCGCACCCGGATCCACCGGGCCACGCCACCCCGGCGGGGGCCAGATTGCCGCAGCCGCAGCGGCGGCCGGAGTCCCGATCATGACGTCGCTCGCCGGCGGCGATGACAGCCGGCGGGCTCGGCGGTCCGGTGGTATACCGCATGGGGGTGGTCGAACCGCTGGTGGGTACAGCGGTACCGGGCGTATCGGGGCGGGCGCGGGTGGCGGCACGGAGTTCGGCCCGCGCCCCTCCAGTGCCGCCGCGCCGGTTGCGGAGAGCCGGCTGGGTGCCGGTCTCGGCCGCGGCGCCAGCGGCCTGACAGGGGGCCGAGCCGGCCAGGGCGATCTGATGGCACCGATCGGCGGCGGACGTGGCAACGGTGGCGAGGACACCGAGCGCCGTCGCCCCTCCTATCTCATCGAGGTGGACGACATCTTCACCGACGGGCGCAAGGTCGCCCCACCGGTGATCGGCGAGGACTCGCCCGACCGCGAAGGATGACGGTGATGACCCTGGCATGGCGGCTGTCCGCCGCGCAGTGGGACGTGCTCACCGAGATGCTGGGCCTGGAGGGCTACCCCTCGCCGATCCAGGTGCGCTCATCCGGACGCACCCGCCTGGAGCACGCTCGGGTCCGGGCCGACATGTGCGTCGAGCTCTCCCATCTCGACCTGCTCCGCGCGGGCCGGATGGACGCCGATCTGGAGGCTGCGCTGCGCCTGCTGCACTGGCCGGCCAGCTGGGTGGACTCGGTATGGCTTGCCGACGCGGTGGCCGACCAGCCGGTTCGGGTGGTCGCGGCTCGGGGCGGCGCCGCAGGTGTCTGCGCACTACAGCATCCCGATCAGCCTGGCGCGACGCTGCTGGAGGTGATTCCTGCGACGGGGCTGGCCGCGGCGGTGGTGAGCCGGCTCCCGTCGCACCCACCAGGCCGCAGCTGCGCAGTGACCGTGACCCTGCCCCACCCCGATAACGCGCGAGTGCCGAGTGGAGTCCAGCCCGGTGGCGGGCTCCTGGTGTCCGCGTCCCCCGTGAGGACCAGCGCCGAACGCGACAACGCCGCCGCAACCGCGATCCTGGATAAGCCACACGCGCGGGCCGGGCAGATCGCCGCCAACGTGCGGGACCCATCTTCGGGTCGGGCGCGCCGCTCGGACGTCCTACGCTGGTGCGACAACGTCGATGGCCGGTACCAGGTGACGGTCAACCGCCGGGCCGGTGAGTCGACGTCGCTCACCGTCGGGCCGTCGGATCCACAACGGCTCGGCGACGGTGTGCAGCGGCTACTCGCCACCCTGCACTCGTAGCCCTGCACACTGCTAGCCCTGCAACCGCGCTGACCCGGGCAGCGTGAGAAGGTAGCGCCCGTGCGAAGCGTCCTGCGTGCCGTCGGCACCGCGCGCTGTGGCGCTGCCAGGGCCGCCGTTGGCGCCCTGGTTGGGGCGCTGCTGATCGGCGGCTGCAGCTCCGGCCCCAGCCAGGTCGGCGCCGCCGCGTTCGTCAACGGCACCGAGATCCCGTTGAAGCAGGTGCAGAGCCAGCTCACCGCGGTGCTGGACAAGGAGGGGCCGCAGGCCCGGGCCCAGCTGGTGGCCGATCACCAGCTCGACGATGTGTCGCGCAAGATCGTCACTGTGCAGATCAGGCACGAGTTGACGGCGATCGCCGCGCGGCGGGCGGGCCTGACCGTCGACCAGGCCCGGGTGGACCGGCTGATCAGCGAGGTCGGTGGTGCCGAGGCAGCGTCCAAGGGGACCGTCTTCGATGCCAACGCCTACCGGGAGCGGGCCGGTGACAAGCTGTTGTTGGCCCAGCTCGGCCGGCGCGCACTTCGCAACAGTGCGGTCACCGTGGACTACACCACGGCCGACACCCGAACCGCCGCGCAGGCCCGGGTCGAGGAGCTCGCCCAGGCCGGGCCCAAGGGGGCCCGGCAGCTGATCGATTCCGACATCCGGGCCGGGAAGGACGCGGTGATCGGCAAACGGATCGTGGCTGCGGACGACCCGATCTTCGCCACCACTCCGGCGTTCGGCGTCGCCGAGGGCACGGTAGTGGCCTTCCAGCTCACCGACACCAAGCCATGGTTGATCATGGTGATCAAGAACCGCGCCGACCGAGGCGTCCAGCCATCCGCCAACGCGCCGGTGATCGATCAGATCGACCCCACCGTGCTCGAAGCCATCGGCCTACGCCAGCTGGCCCAGGTGGGGGGCGAGGTGGGAGTGCGTCTGACCCCTCGCTACGGCATATGGGACCCGGTGAGCCTGCAGGCGGTGGCCGACGAGAACGAGACCGGCGGATTCCTCGCGCCGTTACGCGCTGCCCCCCGGGTGTGACCGCCGACGCACTCTTTCCCGCGGAGGCGGCATTATGACCGCCGACGCACTTCGCGTCGAAGCGCTCCTTCCCGCTGAGGCGCCATTGACACAGCCCGCGGAGGCGGCATTATGACGCCCCCACCGGTCGTTGTTGCGCTGTCCCACCGGCTCGGTCCGGTGCTTCCGGCCGCGGTGGCCCGCCTGCTTCAGGACGGGGCGGCCCTGTATGCCGACACCGACGTGCCAGCGGAGCTGGCGTGGCAGTGCGGGGCGGATCCTGCCGGCGACGCCGTACAAGGTCTGCTGCTCACCGTGGACCTCGAGACTGGCGCAGCGGCTCGCTGGGTGGCCACCGGTGCCACTGTGCTGCCTACCCCTGAACCTGCCGGAACTGCGCTGCTGGACGCGGTCGGGGTGATGGACCGGTTGCGTTCTCCGGGTGGCTGCCCGTGGGATGCCGAGCAGACCCACAGCTCGCTGATGCCCTACCTGATCGAGGAGACCTACGAGCTGTACCAGGCGCTGGAGGACGGTAATGCTGATTCGCTGCGCGAGGAGCTCGGTGATGTGCTGCTGCAGGTGCTCTTTCACGCCCGGGTCGCGCAGGAAAGCCCGGAGGGTTTCGACATCGACGCGGTGGCGACCGAGCTGGTGACCAAGCTCGTCGGCAGGCACCCGCACGTGTTCGCGGGTAGCGAGGAGGTGCGCACCGCCGCCGACCAAGAGATCCGGTGGGAGCAGCTCAAGCGCACCGAGAAACGGCGCGAGTCGAGTGTCGACGGGGTGGCGCTGGCCCAGCCGGCCGTGGCCCTGGCGGCCAAGCTCGCTTCGCGGGCCACGAAGGCGGCGCTACCTGCGGACCTGCTGCCCGGGGACGGTAGTGGCCTGGGTGGATCGCTGTTCGCCCTGTCCGCGGCGGCGAAGCTGGCCGGCGAGGATCCCGAGGCCGCGCTGCGTCGCGTAGCCCGGCGCTTCGCCGACGACCTGCGCGCGGCCGAGCGCTCCGCCCGGGCTGCTGGGCTCGACGTCGGCAGGCTGACCCCGCGGCAGTGGCGGGAGCACTGGCCGGGCTAGCGTGACCCCTGCGCCCGGCATGACGGCACTGCGTCACGTCACTGTCACGCGCCGTATCCCGGCGCCTGGGTCGTCGTTGATCTGTCGTATGAGCGGCGACGAACGTGCCGGTGCGCGAACCGGGCAACCCGGCAATGAGAGGTCTCGGTGGGGTCTTTCTCGGTTGGGCCTGTCCCGGGCGCCGCGCTATCTGCTTCGTGGGATGTTGTCCGGCGGTGCGCTGACGTGCGCTGGTCTGATCGTGACGGGTCTGAGTTCGGTAGCTGCCCCGCTACCCGACCGCGGGCCCGCCACACACGTGCCAGCGGCCATGGCCGCGCCCGCTGCGCTTCCCGACGTCCCGGAGCCCGCCGCTGCACCTGTTGTCCAGCCAGCGGGCCAGCCGCCTGGCCCGGCTGCCGGCAGGGCCACCATCTCTATCCCGGTGGAGGTCCCGGCTCAGGCGCCCCCGCCGGGAGGGCCGCAGATAGCGTTCGCCGATTGGGCCAGCAAGCTCTCCGGCGTCACCACCATTCCGCAGCGCGCGCTGCAGGCTTACGCGCACGCGCACGCCGTGATGGCCGCCACCCGCCCCCACTGTGGCCTCACCTGGGTGACCCTGGCCGGCATCGCGACCGTCGAGTCCAAGCACGGCAACTTCCAGGGCCGCGAACTCGGCGCCAACGGCTTGCCGTCTGCTCCGATCATCGGGATACCGCTGAACGGCGCGCCCGGGGTCAGGGCCATTGCGGACACCGATGGCGGTCTGCTCGACGGTGACAAGGTCTGGGATCGCGCGGTCGGGCCGTTCCAGTTCATCCCGTCCACCTGGGCCGCCTGGCGGGCCGACGGAAACCTGGACGGGATCAGCGACCCGCAGAATATCGATGACTCCTCCCTGGCTGCGGCCCAGTACCTGTGCGCGGACAACCGGAATCTGGGGTCCGGTGATGACTGGCTGCGGGCGATACTGTCCTACAACAACTCCGTCGAGTACGCGCAACTGGTCTACGGCTTCTCACAGGGCTACGCCCGCAACGCCAAGGATGCGAGCTGAGGTACGGCCGAGCGCAGAGTTCGGCTCGTATTTCTCGGTCAGATTTCTCGGGTGGCCAGCCGCATTCGCACCTCGTTGAGTGCTTCCTGGTAATCCGGCGTGGGGTTCATCGCGGCTGCCATCGCGAGTTGCGCGCGGGCCTCCTCCAGCCGGCTCTGCCGCTGCAACGTGCGACCCAGCGCGAAGCGCGCGTAGTGGTCGGAAGGGTTGTGCTCGAGTACGCGAAGGAACGCCTCCTCGGCGCGGTGCAGCTGGGCGGACTGCAGGTAGGCCCGGCCGGCCAGTAACTGCACGCTCGGGGCGTCTGGCTCAGCCTCCAATACCGGCCGTAACTCCCGGAGTGCCTCCAGCGGACGCCGTGCGGAGACCAGCGACTCAGCGCGCCGGAACTGCTCCACGACGTCAGCGGGGCGGTCGGCGGCGGTCATAGTCGCACCAACGGTACGCGGTGACGTGCTGTTGCACGAGCCCTCACATTCGATCACTGGCGCGCGCCTCCGACCGACTGCGCGCAGCCGTGGTTAGGCTGTGTCATGTCCTAATGGTCCTGTCCTGATAGGTCCTGCCCCAGGTCCTGTTCACCAAGCCGTCCTCCACCATCCCGGCAGCCGACGAGGAGCGCATCCGTGGCCGTCATCGAACAGGTCGGAGCCCGCGAGATCCTGGACTCGCGCGGGAACCCCACTGTTGAGGTCGAGGTCGCACTCGATGACGGCACGTTGGCCCGTGCCGCGGTGCCCTCCGGTGCGTCCACCGGGGAGCACGAGGCGGTGGAGCTGCGCGACGGCGACCCGCAGCGCTACCTCGGCAAAGGCGTTGAGCGCGCGGTTGCGGCAGTGCTGGATGAGATCGGACCTGAGCTGGCCGGCATCGAGGCGATCGAGCAGCGGGTGGTGGACCAGAAGCTGGTCGACCTGGACGGCACGCCGCACAAGTCCCGCCTGGGTGCCAACGCGATCCTCGGGGTCTCGCTGGCGGTCGCCAAGGCGGCCGCCGAGTCCAGCGGTCTGGAGCTGTTCCGCTACATCGGCGGCCCGAACGCGCACGTACTGCCGGTACCGATGCTGAACATCCTCAACGGCGGAGCGCATGCCGACACCGGCGTCGACGTCCAGGAGTTCATGATCGCCCCGGTCGGTGCGGACTCATTTCGCGAGGCGCTGCGTTGGGGCGCCGAGACCTACCACGCGCTGAAGTCGGTACTCAAGTCCAACGGGCTGCCCACCGGACTCGGTGACGAGGGCGGTTTCGCGCCGGACCTGCCGGCGACCAGAGACGCGCTGGACCTCATCGCCACCGCGGTGGACAAGGCCGGTTACACCTTGGGCCGGGACATCGTGCTCGCGTTGGACGTGGCCGCCACCGAGTTCTTCGCCGACGGCGCCTACACCTTCGAGAAGAAGGCTCGCAGTGCCGAGCAGATGGCCGTCTACTACGCCGAACTGCTCGACGCCTACCCGCTGGTGTCGATCGAGGACCCGCTCGCGGAGGACGATTGGGACGGCTGGGCGCGGCTCACCGCCGAGATCGGCGATCGGGTGCAAATCGTCGGTGATGATCTGTTCGTGACCAACCCGGAGCGGCTGGAGGAGGGCATCACCCGCCGGTTGGCCAACGCGCTGCTGGTGAAGGTCAACCAGATCGGCACGCTGTCGGAGACCCTGGACGCGGTGACGCTCGCCCAGTCCAGCGGGTACCGCTGCATGATGAGTCACCGCTCCGGTGAGACCGAGGACACCACGATCGCTGACCTCGCGGTGGCGATCGGCTGCGGCCAGATCAAGACCGGCGCGCCCGCCCGATCGGAACGGGTGGCGAAGTACAACCAACTGCTGCGCATCGAGGAGGCCCTCGGGGACGCGGCCCGCTACGCCGGGGATCTGGCGTTCGCCCGGTTCACCCCGCAGGGCCCCGCTTGAGATGAGGGCCCAGCTTCGCATGAGGGCCCGGCCTGATGGGTGATCCCGGACGGACCAGGCGCAGCGGCGCGCTCGGTGGCTCGACGGTGCCCCGTCCGCTGGGGGTGCGGGTCGGCCACGTCTTGGGCATCACCTCCCCACGCCGAGCCGCGATCCTCGCTGCGGTGGTCTGCGTGCTCGCGCTGAGCGTGGCCGTGCCGCTGCGCAACTACGCGGGCCAGCGCTCCGAGCTGGCGGCGGTGCACGAGCAGCAGCAGATCCTGGCGGGCACGGTCGCGGAGCTGGAGCGGCGCCGCGCCCTGCTCGCCGACCCGCAGCACGTGGAGGCGCAAGCTCGCGAGCGGCTGCAGTACGTGCGACCGGGGGAGGCGCCGTACGTGGTGCAGCTGCCCCCCGGCCAGATCGCTGCCGGTTTTGCCGGTACCGGCGGTGCTGTGGTGCCCAGACCGCTGTGGTACGCCGAGCTTTGGAAGTCGATCAACAGTGGATGACGTCCGCCCGTCAGTGGCTCCCGGCGACTGGGAAGCCGTCACCGCGCAGCTGGGTCGCCCACCGCGTGCCCTTCGGGCCGTCGCGCACCGCTGCCCCTGCGGGCTGCCCAGCGTGGTGCAGACCTACCCCCGGCTCGACGACGGCACCCCGTTCCCCACGCTCTACTACCTGACCTGTCGCAGGCTGGCCGGGCTGGTGGGCCGGATCGAGGCCGGTGGTGCGATGCAGGAGATGACCGATCGGCTCGCTGTGGATCCGTCCCTCGCGGCGGCATACCGGGTCGCGCACGAGTCCTACCTCGCCGAGCGGGACGCGGTGGAACCGCTCGGGACCCTGGTCAGCGCCGGCGGGATGCCGGAGCGGGTCAAGTGCCTGCACGTCCACGTTGCGCATGCGCTGGCCTGCGGGCCCGGCGTGAACCCCTTCGGCGACGAGGTGCTCGACCGGTGCAAAACCTGGTGGACCCCCGGCCCCTGCGCCTAAACCCCACCCCCCGGTGTGTCGTGCTCTGGTGCCCGGTGTGTCGCGCTCATCTGCCCCGCGTGTCAGGCTCCCGTGCCCGGTGTGTCGCGCGCCGGTGCCCACGGCGACCAGCGCCCGGGCGCCCGGGTGTCGGTGCGCCCCCGCTACGGTTGAGCCCGCCGTTGGGAACCTCGGAGGTGGGCATGGCCAGGGTGGCCGCGATCGACTGCGGGACCAACTCGATCCGCCTGCTCGTCGCGGATCTCACGGTGGCCGGGCTGCGCGACGTGCATCGGGAGATGCGAATTGTCCGGCTCGGCCAGGACGTTGACGCCACCGGTCGGCTGGCCCCGGATGCCCTGGAGCGCACCCGCGTCGCGCTGGCCGACTACACCGCCCTCGCGCGACACGCCGGTGCCGAAAAGGTCCGGATGGTGGCCACCTCGGCGACCCGCGACGCCGCCAACCGGGAGGACTTCTTCGGGATGGTCCGGGAGACCCTCGGTGCCGACGCCGAGGTGATCACCGGCGACGAGGAGGCCCGGCTGTCGTTCACCGGCGCGGTCGGCGACCTGGATCCCGGCGATGGGCCGTTCGTGGTCGTCGATGTGGGCGGCGGATCCACCGAGGTGGTGCTGGGTGACTGGGACGGTGCCAGCGCCGAGGTGACGGCGGCGCGGTCGGTCAACGTCGGCTGCGTGCGGATCACCGAGCGGCACCTGCGCTCCGACCCCGCGACGCCCGATGAGGTCGGGGCCGCCGGACGGTTCGCGGTGCAGACCCTGCAGGAGGCTTTCACCGATGTGCCGGTGGACAAGGCCCGTACCTGGGTCGGGGTGGCGGGCACCGTCACCACCCTGTCGGCCGTCGCCCAGCAGCTGCCCGCCTACGACCCCGAACGCACCCACCTGTCCCGGCTGTCGCTGGAGCAGTTGCGCTGCACGGCGACGGCGCTACTGGTGTCGACGCATCAGCAGCGCGCCGGCAACCTCGCAATTCACCCCGGTCGAGTGGACGTCATCGCCGGCGGTGCGCTCATCGTGCGGATGATCGCTGAGGAATTGCACACCCGTGCTGGCATTGGTGAGCTTGTAGTCAGCGAGCACGACATCCTCGACGGCATCGCGCTTGGTCTGGGTTGAAGCGCACCGTGCATGAGAGCGCGACACACCGTGCATGAGAGCCCGACACGCGAGGGGTTGGAGACGCTCGACGGCGAGGTCAGCCGGTGTCGGGCGTGCCCGCGCCTCGTGGCGTGGCGGGAGACGGTTGCGGCCGAGAAGCGCGCCGCCTACCGGGACCAGACCTATTGGGGGCGTCCGGTGCCGGGGTTCGGCCCACCCGATGCCGCGCTGGCCATCGTCGGGCTCGCGCCCGCCGCGCACGGCGCCAACCGGACCGGCCGGATGTTCACCGGGGACCGTTCCGGCGATGTGCTCTACGCCGCGTTGCACGCCGTCGGCCTGGCCGACCGGCCGATCGCCACCCACCGCGACGACGGGCTGACGCTGCACCGCACCCGGATCACTGCCCCGGTCCACTGCGCGCCCCCGGCCAACAAGCCCACCCCCGCCGAGCGCGACGCCTGCCGGCCCTGGCTGATCCGTGAGCTCCACCTGCTGCGCCCGACGCTGCGTGCCGTGGTCGTGCTGGGTGGTTTCGGCTGGCAGGCCCTCTTGCCTGCGCTGAGTGCCGCGGGCTGGCAGGTGCCGACGCCACGGCCACGCTTCGGGCATGGCACCGAAGTAGTTCTGGACGGGCTGCACCTGCTGGGCTGCTACCACGTCAGCCAGCAGAACACGTTCACCGGGCGGCTCACCCCGGCGATGCTCGTCGAGGTGTTGAGCCGGGCGGCCGGGCTAGCCGGGATCGGCCCCGTCGAGCCGGGCTGATCCGGCGACCAGGATCACAACACGTGGCCGCGCCACGCCTGGGTTTGGTGGGAATATTGGTGACATGGCCCAGCTCTCATCCTCACCTGGGGACCCGTCACGTATCCTCATCGTCGGCGGTGGCTACGTGGGGATGTACACCGCGCTGGGACTGCAGTCCAAGCTGCATGCTGGCGAGGCCTCGATCACCGTGGTGGACCCGCAGTCGCAGATGACCTACCAGCCGTTCCTGCCGGAGGCCGCGGCTGGTTCGATCGAACCACGCCATGTGGTGGTGCCGCTGCGCCGGGTGCTGCGGCGCTGCCACATCGTCTGTGGCCGGGTCACCGGTATCGATCATGCCCGCCGATTCGCCACCATCGAGAACTGCGCCGGGCACATCGAGCAGCTCGGCTACGACGTGCTGGTGATGGCGCCGGGCTCGATCGCGCGCACGTTGCCCATTCCCGGGCTCGCCGAGCACGGCATTGCGTTCAAGACCATCGGTGAGGCGATCTACCTGCGCAACCACGTGCTGTCCCGGCTGGAAGCCGCGGACGCCACGATCGACCGGCAGTTGCGCCGCAAGCAGCTGAGCTTCGTGGTGATCGGCGGGGGATATGCGGGGATCGAGGTCCTCGGCGAGTTGGAGGACATGGCCCGCTACGCCTGCCGCTACTACGAGACCATCCAGCCGCAGGACATGCGCTGGGTGCTCGTCGAGGCCACCGGACGGATCATGCCCGAGGTCAGCCCGAGAATGGGCCGCTACACCGCGAAGCGGTTGATCCAACGCGGTATCGAGATCTTCCTGAACACCCGGGTCACGACGATGGAGAATGGTCACGTCGTACTCGACGACGGCACCGAGTTCGACGCCGACACCATCGTCTGGACCGCCGGGGTCAAGGCCAACCCGGTGTTGCAGCAGACCGACCTCCCACTCGACGACCGTACCCGGCTGCGCTGCCGGGCCACCCTGCAGGTGGTGGGCTGCCCGGAGGTGTTCTCGGCCGGGGACTGCGCGGCGGTTCCCGACCTGACCTCCGACGATCCGAACGCCACCTGCAGCCCATCGGCCCAGCACGCTGTCCGGCAGGCCAAGGTGTTAGCCGACAACGTGCTCGCCCACCTGCGCGGTCAGCCGCTGCGCGATTACAAGCACAGCTACGCGGGGTCGGTGGCCAGCCTGGGCCTGTACCGCGGCGTCGCGGAGATCTACGGGATCCGGTTCACGGGCGTCGTGGCCTGGTTCCTGCACCGCAGCTACCACCTGAGCCGGATGCCGACGTTCAACCGCAAGGTCCGCATCGTGACCGACTGGACTGCTGCTCTGCTGTTCCGCCGCGAGGTGGTGGCGCTGGGCCAGATCAACGACCCGAAAGCCGAGTTCGCCCGCGCCACCACATCTTCCTGATCCGGCCCAGGTTGGCGTGGATACCGGGTGGCGTAGATACGCTGCCGACAGCGCCCCCGTAGCCCAACCGGCAGAGGCAGGTCCCTTAAAAGGATCCCAGTGTGGGTTCGACTCCCACCGGGGGCACCGGCTGGCAGGTGCGGGGACCTGAACAGGCCCGTCCTCCGAGTAGTAGTCACGCTGCGTGGTCGTTTGACGTCTGCCGGATCGAACGGATCCCGCGTACCGTCGCGAGGGAGGGGTTCCCACGCGGGCAGGGGACGTTCCATGATCCGGATTGCCGACCTCGAGGCATTCCGTGCAGGTGTGTGGAGAACCTCGTCTCGGCCGAGGTCGTCACCGCCGATAGGTGTCGGCTGCGGGCCGTCGCCGCCGAGAACCTGATTCGAAGAGGGCCGTCATGGCGATCGCTGACGATATCCGACGTCTGTTCGACCGATTTCCCTGGAGCGCCCCGGTGGTGCCGCGTCCCACGCAGGGAGAGCATGACAACGCTCCCGCCAAGTCCGGCGGGAGACATCGCCAAACCACCGCCGGACGCGCTCCCGCCCCCGTTGGCCGCACGGGCCGCCGATTCTACCGCCCACCCCCCGCGCATCGGGCGGACTGATGGGGTCACGTTCACCCCATAGCACGGGCTAAACCGAGACGACGACGGCGTAGCCGCCAAGGCCGATCAGCCGTTCGCCGGCGATGGTCTCGGTCTTGGTGATCAGCGTGGTGACTGCACCCGTCTCCGGATCGAAGTCCACGTCGGTGACCGTGCTGAGCTCCATACCCCGTTCGGTGAGTACCCGCTTGCCCAGGATCTCCAGATCGTTGTCCTCGGCTCGCTGCTCCAGGGCGTCGCGGGCTGGGCGGATCACTGCGTCGGTGGCGACGGTCACCGCGTCGGGCCCGAAGCCCTGCAGGTCATCCCAGGCGAGCAGGGTGCCGGCACCGCTGACCTTGCTCAGCCGCAGCAGTGCCACTCTGGCCGGTCCGGGAAGCACGACGAAGCCGTCCACCCTGGCCACCCGGGTTGCGGTGGTGGTGTTCACCACGTCGCGTTTGCGTGCCTGGCTGAACAGCATCAGCTGGTCCCCTCCCGCAACCGAGCGCGGAAGGCGTCCACGGCCGCACCGAACCCGGCCAGGTCCTCGGAGACGAACTCGGTGGTCGCGGCGGGCACGATGAGGTTCTCCCCGGACACCGCCACGGTGTCGGGCAGGGGGATGAGCACCCGCCGTCCCGCCGTGCCGAGCGCCTCGCTGGCCTCCACCTCGTAGCCCACGACCTCCAGGCTCGTCCCGCTGTGCAGCACGACGTCCACCACGCGCCCGAGGTCGCGCCCGTTGTCGGTGAGCACCCGATCCTCCAGCACGTCTGACCTGCGGGCCTGCTTGCGTGGCGCGAGCTCTGTGGCGGCCAGCAGCACGGTCTCGTCGAGCACCATCACGGCGTCTCGGCCCACCCCGTGCACACTGCCCCAGGGCAGCGAGTCCTTACGGGCGCGGCTGAACAGCCCAGGATTGCGCAGAGTGAAACCAGCGATACGACCGCCGGTGCGTTCGAAGACGATGTCCTTGATCTCGGCGACGAGTTCGCCGCCGAGGGTGACTACGGGGCGGCCGATCAGCTCACGGGCCCGTAGCAGTAACTCGGGAGTTGGTGTCGTCACGGTGGGTCACTCCGCCCGGAGTCACCGAGTCCGATCACACCGCCACGCCGCCTCCTGCGCTGCACGACGACAGCGAGCGCGGTCAGCACCACCACAATGACCAGGGCGAGGATCACCCAGCCCCACCAGTCCATTGCCTCCTCCTCACCGTTCCAGCCCCAGGTGCTGCCTTTGCGCACAGTAACGTGAAGTGCGGTGCTCCCTTGCCGCGACGTCACCGGTCGGGGGTAAAGTCCGTCTCACCGGATCGGGAACCGGACCCGCCGCAGGCGCGTTGGACTCGGTGACGGCCTGCAATGCCGACCAGGAGGAACACGGTGCGCTCCACCAGCAACCCCGCATTCCGCAATCTTCCCGTAGGGGGCGGCGGTTACGCGGGCTTCAACCCATCCCCGGCAAGCTTCCCGGGCGCCGCGCGGGCCTCTACCGACGCGCCGCCCGCTATCGGCCGGCCGATGACCATCGACGACGTGGTCACCAAGACCGGCATCACCCTCGCGATCCTGGCCGCCACTGGCGCCTTGACCTACATCAGCGGACTGTGGGCGCTCGCCCTGCCGGCCGCGTTGATCGGTTTCGTGCTCGCGTTGGTGGTCATTTTCAAGAAGGTGGTCAGCCCGCCGCTGATCCTCGCCTACGCCGCTGTCGAGGGTGTCTTCCTCGGCGGCATCAGTGGTGTGATCGGAACCGCGGTCGGTAACCCAGGGATCATTCTGCAGGCCATCACGGGCACCGCGCTGGTGTTCGGCGGCATGCTCGTGGTCTACAAGACCGGGGCGGTCAGGGTGACCCCGCGGTTCACCAAGTGGCTGATCGGCGCCTTGATCGGTGTCGTCGGCCTCATGGTGGTCAACCTCATCGCAAGCTTCTTCACGGCCGGCGGTCTCGGCCTGCGCGACGGCGGGACCCTCGCGATCGTCTTCAGCCTGGTCTGCATCGGGATTGCGGCGTTCTGCTTCCTGCTCGACTTCGACGCCGCCGACCAAGCGATCCGGGCTGGCGCACCGGAGAAGACCGCGTGGTACATCGCTTTCGGCCTCACGGTGACTCTGGTCTGGCTGTACCTGGAGATCCTGCGGCTGTTGTCCTACTTCCAAGGCGAGTAGCCGCTACCCATTCCCATCCACGGGCCCGGTCCACCACGGACCGGGCCCGTGGCTATAGGTGGCCTTCAAGTACTACCAACCCCGGTCCGGGCTGCCCCCAACGACTACCAACCCCTCCCGTTTCGTGCGGAGGGTTCCAGGTGGCGCACCGGCGGTTGGTAGCGGTTACGGACACTTGGACTGGGGGTTGGTGGTACTTGAAGAGCACCGGTCCCACAGGGCCGAGCACAGCGGGGGCAGCAGCACCGAACAGGCGGCCTGGTACCCGGCAGCCGACGGGTGGAAGCGGTCCCGGCTGAACAGGGCGTCGGGCTGGATCAGGAGCTCTCGAGCGAGCACGTCGGCGAGCGACACCGGCAGCCCGCCTGCCCGGCGTACCGCGTCGCGCTGCAACCGGGCCAGCGCCAAGCTGGACGTGCGCGCGATAGCTCGCAATGGCTGCGGGATCGGTCGGACCGCGCCGAGGTCCGGACAGGTGCCGACGACCACCGTGGTGCCCGTGGCTCGCAAGCTCGACACTGCCTCGCCGAGCAGTGT
The DNA here is from genome assembly GCA_050699975.1 of Pseudonocardiaceae bacterium. Taxonomy (GTDB): domain Bacteria; phylum Actinomycetota; class Actinomycetes; order Mycobacteriales; family Pseudonocardiaceae. The sequence continues at coordinate 24,722 of JBOHGH010000039.1, forward strand.
GGCCGACTCCCAGGGTGGCATGAGCCGGGCCACGTCGTTGGCGCCGATCATGATCATGACCGCCTGCGGGGGATCGATCAGGGCCGCGTTGACCTGGTGGCGCAGCCGACGGCTGGTGCAGCTGCAGATCGCCAGGGTGTTCAGCTGGACTGCTTGGCCGGCCTGCTCAGCCAGCCCGCGGGCCAGCACCACTCCGGGCAGCTGCTCGGACCGATCCACCCCGAGGCCGGCGGCCGAGGAATCGCCGAGCACCGCAAATCGGAGCACGTCACCGGCAGGTGTCGACGGCGGGTACGGGCCGGTCCCGTCCGGGAGGTACACCCCGTCGGCCCGGAAGGGAAACCAGCCCGGGATCATGATGTCGCGGCGCGCCCGCTGCCCTTGTTGGCTGAGCATCCCGTATGCGGCGCCGACCATCGCACCGCCGGCGCTGACCAGCACGGCCGTCGTGAGCAAGAGCCGTCGCATCGATCCGACCTCCCTCGACGCTGCGCTGCGCAGAGTTGCCTCCATACTCTGATATACGTCTGAAGCTCGGCACAACGCTGCGCGGCGGCGATCCGCCCGATCCCGAGGAGACCCGGTGCACTACGCCGAGCACATCGTCGATCTGGTCGGCAATACCCCGCTGGTGCGGCTGAACGTCGTCACCCAGGATGTGGCCCCGCTGGTCCTGGCAAAGGTGGAGTACCTCAACCCGGGCGGCAGTGTGAAGGATCGGATCGCGCTGCGGATGGTCGAAGCGGCAGAGCGATCCGGTGAGCTACGACCCGGGGGCACCATCGTGGAGCCGACGTCGGGAAACACCGGTGTCGGGCTGGCACTGGTCGCCCAGCGTAAGGGGTACCGCTGCGTTTTTGTCTGTCCCGACAAGGTCGGCGAGGACAAGCGTGACGTGCTCAAGGCATACGGTGCCGAGATCGTGGTGTGCCCCACCGCAGTCGCTGTTGACCACGCCGACTCGTACTATTCGGTGTCCGACCGGCTTGCCAAGGAGATCGACGGGGCGTGGAAACCCGACCAGTACTCCAACCCGGAGAACCCGGCTAGCCACTACCACAGCACCGGCCCGGAGCTGTGGGCCCAGACCGAGGGTCGGATCACGCATTTCGTGGCCGGCATCGGTACCGGCGGGACGATCTCCGGGACCGGGCGCTACCTCAAGGAGGTCAGCCACGGGCGGGTGCGGGTCGTCGGCGTCGATCCGGAGGGTTCGGTGTACTCCGGCGGCACCGGTCGGCCCTACCTGGTCGAAGGCGTCGGGGAGGACTTCTGGCCCCGCACCTATGACCGGGAGATCTGTGACGAGATCGTGCCGGTCTCGGACACCGATTCCTTCAGCATGACCCGGCGGCTGGCCCGGGAGGAGGGGTTGCTGCTGGGGGGATCTTGCGGGATGGCCGTCGTCGGGGCGCTGCGGATCGCGTGCCGGGCAGACCCCGACTCAGTGGTCGTGGTGTTGCTGCCCGACGGCGGCCGGAGCTATCTGGGCAAGGTCTTCAATGACGCGTGGATGGCCTCCTACGGCTTCCTGCCCCCGGACTCCTCCGGCGCGACCGTCGCCGATGTGCTGGTCGGCAAGGATGGCGCCCTGCCGAAGCTGGTGCACACCCATCCGAACGAGACCCTCGCCGACGCCGTGACGATCCTGCGCGAGTTCGGGGTCTCCCAGCTGCCCGTGGTCGCCGCCGAGCCACCGGTGATGGCGGCCGAGGTGATCGGTGCCGTCAATGAGCGCACCCTCCTGGAGGCCCTGTTCGCCGGTGACGCACAGCTCGCGGACCGGATCGAGGGTCACATGACTGCGCCCCTGCCGACGATCGGCGGGGGCGAACCGATCGGATCGTTGATGCGGGCATTGGCCGACGCCGACGGCGCAATGGTCCTTATCGACGGCAAACCGGCCGGGGTGGTCACCCGCCAGGACGTTCTCGGTTTCCTGGCCGGGGGCTGAGGGCGGGCGGGGCGGATCCGCTAGCGTGACCGCGCACGAATGTGCCCGGGCACCTATCGAGGGGGTTCTAACTCGATGATCACTCCCCAGCCGCGGTATCAGGATTCCCGCGCAGAAGAGCACGTTCGGTCCGGGATAAACGGGCAAATGGAGCCAACCGACACGGAACGGGAATCCGTGCCGACCGGAATGCGGCCCCACCCTTCCGGTCCGATCCCGGTGTTAGGCGCAACGGAGCCGGGTGCCGCGCTGAACCCCGCAGACCCCCCGGAGAAATCCGGTCAGCGCTCTGGTCAACGCTGGGGACGACCCACCGGCCCGTCCTCGCAGCTTGCCCCGCCACCGCAGTTTGGGCGGCCACTACGGTTCGCGCCGCCACCGCAGTTCGGGCGACCACCGCCGTTCGTCCGGCAGCAGGCTTACCATCAGGCCGATCCCGACTCGCCGCGCAACGGTACTCAACCAGCGCTCGAAGACCCAGCGCTCGAGACTACCGCGCTCGAGACCACAACGCTCGAGACCACAGCGCTCGAGACCACAGTGCAACAGAAGTGGGACGGCGTGGCGCCCTCCGGGCAGTCCGACGTCGATGCGCCCGCAACCGAGCAGGTGCCGGGACCCCTTGCGGACTTTGCTGCCAGGGCGATCAGCTTCTTGATCGACTACGTGACTCCGGTGATCGTCTTGAACATCCTGCTCTCCATCGGGGTCGCTACCGGCAACGGGGCGTTGAGCCCGGTGCTCACTGTCGTGGGTTATCTCGGGCTGGGTGCCTTCGGCCTCTGGAACTCCGGTTATCTGCAGGGCACCACGGGGCAAAGCGTCGGTCGCCGGGTGGCGAGGACGAAGCTGGTGAAGATCGAAACCGGTCGGCCCATTGGATTCGGCAGGGCGCTGTTGCGCCAGTTCTGCCACAGTCTGGAGTTCTTCATCGGTTTCCTGTGGCCGCTGTGGGACGACAAGCGCCAGACTTTCGCCGATAAGATCGTCGGCACAGTGGTGATCCGGGTCGAGGGCGCCACCGAAGATTGGAGCGGCAACACCCCACCGTAGGCTGGTGAGGTGAAAGGCTTCTCTACCCGTGCCATCCATTCAGGTCAGGATCCGGATCCGCATACCGGGTCGGTGATCGTGCCCATCCACGCCACGTCGACCTTCGCCCAGGACGGCGTAGGGGGATTACGCAGCGGATACGAGTACGCCCGCACCGGTAACCCCACCCGCACCGCGCTGGAGACCTGTCTGGCCGCACTGGAGGGCGGTCGGTACGGGCGAGCCTTCGCGTCCGGAATGGCCGCAACCGATGCGCTGCTTCGCGCGACATGCCGGCCCGGTGACCACGTCGTCATCCCCGACGACGCCTACGGCGGCACGTTTCGCCTGATCGACAAGGTGTTCCGGCACTGGGGGATCGAGCACACCGCCGTCGGGCTGTCCGATGTGGACGCCGTGCGCGCCGCAGTACGCCCGAGCACCCGGTTGGTGTGGTGCGAGACACCGACCAACCCGCTGCTGTCCATCGCCGACATCGTGGCCCTGGCCGCGGTCGCGCACGAGGCCGGTGGCCGCCTGGTGGTGGACAACACCTTCGCCTCGCCCTACCTGCAGACCCCCCTCGGGCTCGGCGCCGACGTGGTGCTGCACTCGACCACCAAGTACATCGGCGGGCACTCCGACATCATTGGCGGCGCACTGGTCACCGACGACGCTGAGCTTGACGAGCAGGTGGCCTTCCTGCAGAACGGCGCCGGTGCGGTGCCGGGGCCGTTCGACGCCTGGCTGACCCTGCGCGGGATCAAGACCCTGGCTGTGCGCATGGAGCGGCACTGCGACAACGCTGAGCGGGTCGTCGCAGCGCTGCAGGCGCACCCGGAGGTCACCAGCGTCTATTATCCGAGGTTGGACACCCATCCCGGTCATGAGGTTGCTGCCAAGCAGATGCGCCGGTTTGGCGGGATGGTCTCGTTTACCGTCCGCGGTGGTACTCAAGCGGCGCTGGCAGTGTGCGCCCGGACCCGGGTGTTCACCCTGGCCGAGTCGCTGGGCGGAGTGGAGTCCCTCATCGAACACCCGGGACGGATGACGCACGCGTCCACCGCGGGATCACAGCTGGAGGTTCCCGCCGAGCTGATCCGGCTGTCGGTCGGTATAGAGGACGTCGAAGACCTCATCGAGGATCTCCTGACCGCACTGGGTTAGCGCGGTCAGGAGATCCTCCGCGGTCAGGAGAACCTCGTGGCCCAGGGTGCTCGTCACCCAGCGTCTCATCACCCAGCGTCTCATCACCCAGCGTCTCATCACCCAGCGTCTAATCACCCAGCGGCGTCACCGGTGCCGCGGGCTGCTGGACTGGCGGCGGCGCCACCGGAAGGTCGGCGCTGTTGAGGCACCCGCCCACAAGCTGCACGCCACCCGGCGCGGACACATACCTGCCCGGCTCAGCGCAACCCGCCTGGTTAGCCGTGATGACCGCGGCGCACGCCAGCAACGCGGCCACACCAGCCGTGATCCCGACCGGCATCCAGCGGCCACTGAGATCCATTCCACCTCCCGAGACTCACCGAGACCCAGCTGTGACCTTACCCCGCGCAATGCCGGCCCCGTGGAACTGTGTCATACGGGTCGGCGATCCAACGGTCGGACTGGCAGGATCGCCGACCATGGAGCTGATCGGTGTCGAGAAGATCAGAGCCGCCCGTGAGACGCTGCATGGGGTCGTCCGGCGCACACCGCTGAAGCACTCCCGAGTGCTCGAGCAGCGCTGCGGGGTCGGCGTCCATCTCAAATGTGAGAACCTGCAGCGCACCGGTTCGTTCAAGATCCGAGGAGCTTACGTCCGGATCCAGGCCCTGTCCACGGCCCAGCGGGCCCGCGGCGTGGTGGCGGCGAGCGCAGGCAATCACGGGCAGGGCGTGGCGCTGGCAGCCGCCATGTTGGGGACGACGGCGACGGTCTACATGCCGGTGACTGCGGCGCTGCCCAAGCTCGCAGCGACCCGGGGTTACGGCGCGCGGGTGCACCTGGTCGGCGACGTCGTGGAGGAGTCGATGGCCGCGGCGCGCGAGTTCGCCGAGGACACCGAGGCGGTTTTCATCCATCCCTTCGACCACCCTGACGTGCTCGCTGGTCAGGGCACGGTGGGGCTTGAGGTGCTCGAACAGCTGCCCGACGTCGGGACCGTCCTGGTCCCCACCGGTGGCGGCGGGCTGGTCGGCGGGATCGCCGCCGCCGTGAAGGGCGTCAAACCCGAGGTGAGAGTGATCGGTGTGCAGGCCGAGGGTGCCGCTGTCTGGCCGGTGTCGCTGGCCGCCGGCGCGCCGGTCCGGCTGCGACGGCGGCACACCATGGCTGACGGCATCGCCGTCGCTGAAGTGGGCCCGGTGAGCTTCGCGCATGTGTCCGCTCTGGTCGACGACGTGCTAACGGTGGGGGAGGAGGCCTTGTCCCAGGCCCTGCTGCTGTGCCTGGAGCGCGCCAAGATGGTCGTCGAGCCGGCCGGTGCTGCGGCCGTCGCAGCGCTGCTGCAACCATCCGTGCGGTTCCCGGGCCCGGTCTGCGCAGTGCTGTCCGGGGGCAACGTCGACCCGCTGCTGCTGATGCACCTCATCCGGCACGGCCTGGGTGCGGGAGGTCGGTTCCTGACTCTGCGGGTGACCGTGCCCGATCGGCCGGGGGAGCTCGCCGCGTTGCTGGGGAGGGTGGGTGAGTCGGGCGCCAACGTGGTGGACGTGGCGCATTCCCGGATCGCTGGTCGCCTCGCTATCGGCGAGGTGGCGGTCGCGCTGAGCCTGGAGACCCAGGGGCCGCAACACCAAGAGGAGCTCCTCGCCGACCTGGAGGCTCTCGGCTATCAGGTGATGCGCTGACTCGCCCGAGGCACCATCGGCTCACTGAGCCGGCCGCGAGGCTCCCGCGTAGTCGCCGAGGCGGCGGTAGTCCTGGATCTTGACTTTCTGCCCGAAGGTGGGCGCGTTGATCATGCTCGTGCCGCCGAGGAAAATACCGACGTGGTGAATCTTGCGTGAAGTGCCGAAGAACAGCAGATCGCCGGGCTGCAGCTCGGCACCGGCCGCCAGCCGCGGTCCGTGGTTGTACTGGGTTTGGGCGGTGCGAGGCAACTTGATCCCGGCGGCGGCGTAAGCGGCCGTGGTCAGCCCTGAGCAATCGTAGCCAGGGTTACCGTTGCCACCCCACACGTAGGGTTTCCCGATCTGGGCGCGAGCGAAGGCGATCGCGGCTTGCGCAGCGGACTCATGACGGTCATCAACGCGTGGCGGTGCGGGGGTAGGGCTGGCTGGTGCCGAAGGGCTCGGTGAAGGATTGGCGGGTGCTGCCGAGCTCGGCTTGGCGCGGCTATAAGCGCGGGCGGTGTCCAGGACCTTGTTGACGTAGGCGCGACTGTGGTTGTAGGCGTAGATCGCGCCGTTGAGGTCTCGGTTGTCGCGAGCGCCGTTGTCGCAGAGGTAGGCGGCAGCAGTGTGGACGGCGTCGTGCGGATTGTGCGGCGACGGCGGGGTCGCCCCACCGGGTGGGACCGGATGCTGGGCGGTCACGGCGTCGAACGTGCGTTGGAGGAACTGCATCGGGCCTTTGGCTCCGTGCGAATTGGCTCCCGTGTGCACGCCGGGCAGAGTGGATCGGCCGTGATTCGATTCGATCTTTCCGATCGCCGCGAGCACGGACCAGCGCAGGCCCGGGCATGTCGCGGCGGCGTCGCGATAAAGGCTGAGGTAGTTGGCGGGGATGTCGGCGACCACGGTGTTGGGGGAGGGGTCTGCGGCGGGACCGTCGGCGGTCCGGTTCGGAACCACGGGCGACTCGACGGTTCCCGCCACATTGGGCTCGACCGGGCTGGGCGCGACCGGGCTGGGCACGACCGGGCTGGGCTCGGTGTCACGCCTGTCCAGGTATCCCTGAGTCGACTTGAGCGTTGCCTCTGCTCGCCCGTCCAGCGGGGTCGATCGGTCGTAGAGGCTGGGCAGCGTCAGCGCCACCGCGAACGGCCCAGATCCGATTGTGATCACCGCCGCGATTACCGTCACTCGACGCCGGCCCGTACCAACGGGGTCGGCACGATGGCGCCCTGGACGCCGAGGAGCGCCGATGGAGTCGGCCATCAACCAGCTGGTCTCCACCGCCCACGAATCGCGGTGCAGACCCGGCGCGAACCGAGGAAGTCTACAGCGGGTTACGCCGTTCGAGTGATCTAAACGGGATGATGAGCTCTCCATTTGCGCAATGATGCGTACTCAAATGGCTCATACCTCCCAAAATGGGGTGAACAAGCGGTGAAGCTGACCCCCGATAGAGTGAGTTGATCACTACTTTCAGTTGCAGATAGAGATTCTCCAGGGCACCCTGCGTCGATACGCCACCGGTAGCACCGTCGACGTCAGGACAGCGTGGATCCGAAGCTGGGGGGTGCTGTTGGGCGGCCTCGTGGAGAAGGCTCAGCTCCGGAAGGGCTCGGCCTTGACGACGGCGACGGTCATCAAACCGCCATTGGGCAGCTCGTAGTGGCGGTCCTCGCCCTCATGCGCGCCGATGATCGCCTTGCCCAGCGGTGAGTTCGGCGAGTAGACCTCCAGGTCGCCGTGCGCGCCTTCTTCGAGCGAGCCGAGCAGGAAGGTCTCGGTCTCCTTGTCATTCTCGAACCGAACCGTGACGATCATTCCGGGGGCAGCGACACCGGACTCGGCCGTGGCCGCGCCGACTTTGGCGACCCGCAGCAGCTCCTGCAGCTGGCGGATCCGCGCTTCGAGCTGGCCCTGCTCTTCGCGGGCGGCGTGGTACCCACCGTTCTCCTTGAGATCGCCCTCCTCGCGGGCATCGTTGATCTTCGCGGCGATGATCGGGCGATTGGCGATCAGCTCATCGAGCTCCTGCTTGAGCCGGTCGTGGGCTTCCTGGGTCAGCCAGGTTACGGTGTCGCTCACGGTCATCACTCCTCGTCTGATCCGACGTCCGCGGTTGCGGGGGCGGAGTGCTCCGAGCCGCTGGCGTGGCAGGCCAGCAGCCGGAACGGAAAAACACGGCCCTGCCCCGGGGCCGTGCGTGCCCTCCACGGTAACACGATGTGTGCTTCCCGGCCTCAGCCTTATGGGTGACGGAGTCTGGATCGTGCCTGCTCAGCAAGGCCCTTAGGGATCAGTGACCAGGGCCCGGCACTAGGTAGGGCGGCACCGCAAGGGAGCAACCGAAGACGTCGGCGGTCACCGGTGGCCGGGAGGAACGGACCACGGTGATGAGGACGATCGGGCCGGCGGCGGGGGGAACGTAAATCTCCTTGCGCCCGGTTTCCTCTCCGTCCCGAGAACGGGCTCGGACGATGCACACGGCGGGTCGCGCAGGGTCGTCCCGGATAACGTTCAGGCGCAGTTCCACTCCATAACTCGGTGGGTACATACCTGGAGTGCTGTCCAGCAGGGTGAAGCCCAGCGCTTCGCCCTGCACCGGCGCGCTACCGAGGTTGCGGTAGCCGATCACCGCTACCACCAGGCCGGCGAGCACCGCGAGCAGCAGCCCCACCGGCACGGCCCAACGGCGCCGCCGCCCGACCCCCCGCGGTCCATAGCGACCCTCGGGAAGCTGGTCGGCAGTCACGGTGTTCCACCTCCTGAACGGATCCGTCGGCCCGCTGGGGACAATGCTTCACCAAGGGGTACGGCAGGGGATCAACGAGGATCGACAAGTCGTATCCGGTGATCGACCGGCAGTATTCCCACCGCCTGGGTAGCACGCCCGGCGGGGCGGTGAAGGAAGGATGAGCAGGCGTCCATGGCGGAGCAACTGCGAATGATGGCGGTGCACGCGCACCCCGACGACGAGTCCAGCAAGGGTGCCGCAACGATGGCCCGGTACGTTGCAGAAAGTCACGACGTGATGGTCGTCACCTGCACCGGCGGGGAGCGGGGCAGCATCCTGAACCCGTCGTTCACGCCGGCCGACCTGGCCGAGCACCCCGACGAGATGGCCAAGGTCCGCCGGCAGGAGATGGCCCGCGCCGCGCAGATCCTGGGCGTGCAACACCGCTGGCTTGATTATGTCGATTCCGGCTTGCCGGAGGGGGACCCGAAGCCGCCGCTGCCGCCGGGATGCTTCGCGGTGGTGCCCCTCGAGGATCCCACCCGGGATCTGGTCCGGGTGATCCGCGAGTTTCGACCCCACGTGGTGGTGACCTACGACGAGAACGGTGGCTACCCGCACCCTGACCACATCCGTTGCCACGAGGTGTCGGTGGCGGCGTTCGACGCTGCAGGTGATCCCGATCGCTTTCCCGACGCCGGGGAGCCGTGGCAGCCGCTGAAGCTCTACTACACCCACGGCTTCTCCCGCCGGCGGATGCAACTGCTGCACGACGCCCTGCTCGCCGCCGGTGCGGAGTCACCGTTTGGCGAGTGGCTGGCCAAATGGGACCTGTCGGTACCTGACGTCATGGAGCGGGTCACCACCCAGGTGGAGTGTGGCGAGTACTTCGGAGTGCGTGACGACGCGCTGCGGGCGCATGCCACCCAGATCGATCCGGCCAGCCGGTGGTTCGTGGTGCCGCACACCGTGCAGCGGGAGCTGTGGCCGACTGAGGAGTACGAATTAGCCCGCTCGTTGGTCGACACCACGGTGCCTGAGGACGACTTGTTCGCGGGGGTCCGGGAGCGGGTGCATGCATGACCCTGCTGCTGCCCACCGCCGACGCACTTTGCTGCGCTGTCTCGACCCCATGGGCGGAGGCGGCATTGCCGACTGGTTTTCAGGCCGTGACCGGGGTCGAGCTGGTCCAAACCCCCTCCCCGGCGCCGGATCCCGGTGGGCAGGGCGAGGACTTTGGCAAGGCAGCGCCGGTCGGTCTGGTGGTCCTGCTGCTGTTCTTCCTGGCCGTGGCACTGCTGGTGCGCTCGATGAACAAGCACCTGCGCCGGGTCCCGAAGTCTTTCGAGAAGGATGGCGATGAGCCGCCTCGTGAGTGAGTAACAGGGCTCCGGCACCGAATGCCACTCACGAGGGGCTGCGCCTGCAGGCCCAGCACGCAAGGATGACCAACATGGCGAACCGGCTTGCGAAGTCCACCAGCCCATACTTGCTGCAGCACGCCACCAACCCGGTCGACTGGTGGCCGTGGTCTGACGAGGCGTTCGCGGAGGCGGCGCAGCGGGACGTGCCCGTGCTGCTGTCCATCGGCTACGCCGCCTGCCACTGGTGCCACGTGATGGCGCACGAGTCGTTCGAGGACTCCGACATCGCCCGCGTGATGAACGCCAACTTCGTCAATATCAAGGTGGACCGGGAGGAACGGCCCGACGTCGACTCCATCTACATGGAGGCGACCGTTGCGATGACCGGCCACGGTGGGTGGCCGATGACGTGTTTCCTCACACCCACCGGCGAGCCGTTCCACTGTGGCACCTATTACCCGCCAGCGCCCCGGCACGGCTTGCCTGGCTTCCCCCAGATGCTCGTCGCCGTGAGCCAGGCCTGGAGCCACCGTGGCGACCAGGTCCGAGAGGCAGCCAAGCGCGTCGTCGGACAACTCAGTGAACGGGCCACACCGTTGGCCGAGTCCGCAGTGGATGACCAGGTGCTCGCTGCCGCGGTCGACAAGCTAGCGGGGGAGTTCGATCACCAGCACGCCGGATTCGGTGGCGCCCCGAAGTTCCCGCCGTCGATGCTGCTGGAGTTCTTGCTCCGGCACCACGAGCGGACCGGCTCGGCGTCGGCACTGTCCATGGCCCAGGACACGTGTGAGGCGATGGCCCGCGGCGGGATGTACGACCAGCTTGCCGGTGGCTTCGCGCGATACTGCGTGGACGCCGCCTGGGTGGTGCCGCATTTCGAGAAGATGCTCTATGACAACGCGCTGCTGCTGCGGGTCTACACCCACCTGGCCCGGCTGACCGGATCGGCGACCGCCCGGCGGGTGGCCCAGCAGACCGCGACGTTCTTGCTCGACGGGCTGGGCACTGCGCAAGGCGGCTTCGCGGCGTCGCTGGACGCCGACACCGCAGGCCACGAGGGCGCTACATACGTGTGGACGCCGCCGCAGCTCACCGAGGTGCTCGGGCCTGATGACGGCCAGTGGGCGGCGGAGCTGCTCGCGGTGAGCCCAGCAGGGACATTCGAGCATGGCACCTCGGTGCTGCAGCTGCCCGCCGAGCCCGATGACCCCGACCGTTGGGAGCGGGTGCGTGTCGCGCTGCTCGCTGCCCGGGCCGCCCGCCCGCAGCCCGCCCGGGACGACAAGGTGGTCACCGAGTGGAACGGGATGGCGATCACCACGTTGGCCGAGGCGGGCGGCGTCCTGGACCGTCCCGAGTGGATCGCGGCGGCGGCGACCGCGGCGGACCTGATGCTGGGCACGCACCTCGTCGATGGCCGGCTGCGGCGCAGTTCCCGCGACGGTGTGGTGGGCGCGGCTGCTGGAGTGCTGGCCGACCATGCCTGGCTGGTCGAAGGATTGCTGGCGCTGCACCAGGTCACTGGTGAGGATCGCTGGCTGCAGGCTGCGATACCGATGCTGGAGCTGGCCCAGAAACACTTCGCCGACCCGGACCACGCCGGGTCCTGGTTCGATACCGCAGCCGACGCCGAGGCGCTGTTCCGCCGCCCCGCCAACCCCACCGACAACGCGACCCCGGCGGGCGCATCCGCGCTGGCCGCCGCGCTGGTGACCGCCTCGGGGCTGACCGGCTCGGAGTCCTACCGCGGGGCGGCCGAGGCCGCAGTGACGCGGGCCGGATTGGTGCCGGCCAGAGCGCCGCAGGCGGCCGGTCACTGGCTGACCACCGCCGAGGCACTGGCGCACGGGCCGGCGCAGATCGCCGTGATCGGCCCCGCCGGAGACGCGGCCCGCGTCGCGCTGGAGGCTCAGGCCCGACGGTCTGCACCCGGCGGAGCAGTGGTGCTGGCAGGGGAACCGGGCGCGGACGCCCCGATGCTTGCCGGGCGGGGCCTGGTGGCCGGCGTCCCGGCGGCCTATGTGTGCCACGGCTTCGTCTGCGACCAGCCGGTAACCTCCGCCGAGGATTTGCACGCTCAGCTGCGCCGCGGATAACTGCAACCGGCAGCTGCCACGGCCGCTGGCAGCGGATCAGCATGGCCCACGGCTTCGACTGGTACGCGCTGCTGTCCGCGCGCTTGCGCCGTTCGCCGTCAACCGCCGTTCGCAGCGAGCGTACGTGACTCTCTCGACTCTGCAACAGCAGTAATGCTGTAATTATTACATAAGCAGGGCGAGCGAGAGGATGACGAGATGGTGGGACGCGGACGGCCGCACGGGGCGCGCTCCGGTGGCCGGTGGCACGGGCGTGGTGGCTGGCAGCAGGCTGACCTGCCACCAGCTGGCGACGCCAAGGCCTGGTTCGCCGGGCGGTTGCCGGACGGCTGGTTCGTCGGTGACGTCGAGGTCACCGTGGATCGCGAGGAGATCGTCGTGGTGGGTGATCTGCCCGCGATGGGGGAGGAGTTCACCGACGACGCCGAGCGGGCCGCGGCCGAGGCGGGCCGGATCAGCCGGTTCCGGGAAGTAACCCGCGATGAGCGGATCGAGATCGCCCGGCAGGCCGAGCACCGATACCAGCGCAAGGTGGCCTGGGGTGCCCGCCTGGGTAGTACCGAGGAGATGTTCACCACCCTGTCGGTACCGGTGATGACCCGGTTGCGGCAGCCCGAGCGCCTGGTGCTCGACACCCTGGTCAACGCCGGGGTGGCGCGGTCCCGGTCCGAGGCGCTGGCCTGGGCGGTGCGCCTGGTCGGTGAGCATGCCCAGGACTGGCTGGGTGAGCTCACACAAGCGATGGCCACGGTTGACGACCTGCGCGCTCGCGGACCAGAGCTCTAGCGATCCTTGGTCCCTAGAACTTTGACACTTGAGCCAAGTCCTCAAGAGGGCGTAGCGTTCTACTCGTCCGCTCCCACACAGGCGTTTCGGCCGCCTGACCAGCCACGATGAGTGGCACAACGA
>JBOHGH010000040.1:0-37610 GCA_050699975.1 Pseudonocardiaceae bacterium
GGCGCGCATCGGGGATACACCGAAGCACATCGGGAACACTGCGCACACCCACGTAGGGCACGAACTCCACGTCCCGATCCGCCAACATCGACCGGCTCTGCTCATTCGCATGAGTCACCCACAGCGACGCACCGTTGGGCGGGATCCGGCTCGCCAGGCTGTCGAGCTGGGTGAGGTGCCCACCGGTTGATGCGACAAACAGCGTGGTCATCGGTCCCCGTCCGGACTCGACTTGCAGCAATCAGGCACTGTTAACCCCGTTCGGCGTCGAGGACTCTGTGCAACGGCCCGCATTCAGCGCGTCACATCCACTCTACTCGCAGTAACCCACAGTGCCCAGCTTGCGATGAAGCCGACGCGGCAACCAGTCGAGGGTAGTTGGCGGTACGTTTCTGGAACAAGGGCGTCGGTCTGCGATCCCCGTGGAACGCGGGGTTCGCTCGAAGGGAGGCGGGGGTGACCACGCTGTTCCTCGCTGGCACCGGCGGCCACCTTGCCGAGCTCGACAGCCTGGCGGGCCGGATCCCGTCCCATCGTGCGCCCAACGGCGACTCGGTGTGGGTGACTCATGCGAATGAGCAGAGCCGGTCGATGTTGGCGGATCGGGACGTGGAGTTCGTGCCCTACGTGGGTGTGCGCAGTGTTCCCGATGTGCTTCGGTGTATCCCCGATGCGCGCCGGTTGATGGAGCGCCGGAAGTTGACCAGGGCGGTGTCGACGGGGTCGGGGATCGCGCTGGGGTACTTGCCGTATCTGGCGGCGCGGGGTGTGGAGTGTCATTACATCGAGAGCGCCACGCGGGTGAGCGCGCCGTCGCTGACCGGGCGGGTTCTGCAGTGGGTGCCGGGGGTGCGGACTTACACCCAGTACCCGAGTTGGGCGGATCGGTGGTGGGGTTACGCGGGCAGTGTGTTCGACGGGTATGAGCCGGTTGAGCTGCCGCGGGCACCCGAGGGGGTGGTTCGGGTGGTGGTGACGGTGGGGGCGGCGACCCAGTATCCGTTCCGGCGGTTGTTCGAGCACCTGGCGCCGCTGCTGGCACCGCAGGGTGCGCTGGTGCAGGCGACCGGGCTTGCGGTGGAAGTGTTGTGGCAGACCGGGGACACCCCGGTGGACGACCTGACGATCCGGCCCACCCCGGTGCTGCCGGCGGCGGAGCTGGGCGCGGCGCTGCGCCAGGCGGACATTGTGATCAGCCACGCCGGCACGGGGTCGGCGCTGGCCTCTCTTGGTGCCGGGCGGTACCCGATCCTGGCCACCCGGGACAGCGCGCGGGGTGAGCAGGTCGATGACCACCAGCACGAGCTGGCCACCGAACTCGCCCGCCGGGGTCTGGCCATGCACCGCGACGCGGACTCGATCACCGTCAACGACATGCTCGCAACCCTGCAAACCTCCATCCGGCGCACCAGCACGCCGCCCCCCTACCTGCTCCGCTGGTAACAGCGAATCGGTACCGTCGCCTCCGTGAACTCGGAGGTAGTGCTCGTCGACCCACGCAGCGATGCCCGCTGGCGCCAGCTCGCGCTGGGCCCACGCGGCAGCGTGTTCACGTCGCCGCCGTGGATCGACGCGGTGTGTGCCACCTACGGCTTCACCCCGAACGGCAGCATTCTCCTCGGCTGGGACGGAGAACCACGCGCCGGACTGGCCTGGGTCCCGATCAGCGACATCCGCGGCGACCGGTTGTCCAGCTTGCCGTTCTCCGACCGCGCCGACCCCTTGATCGAGGACCAGGTCGATGGGAAAGCCTTGGTGGACGGTGTCATCACCACCGCTGCTCCGTTGACGCTGCGGTGCTTCGACACCGCTGTACCCGTCGGCGATCCCCGCTTCGACCAGGTCGCGATGGCGGCATGGCACGGTACGCCGCTGGACGGCAGCGTCGAGGAGATCCGGCAGCGGCTGTCCCAGCATGCTCGCCGCAACATCGCGATCTCCGAGCGCGCCGGCGTCCGGGTCGAGGCGCACACCGGCCTGGATGCCGTGCGCCGGTTTCACGGGCTGCATGTCCTGCTGCGCAAACGCAAGTACCGGCTGCTGGCCCAGCCCTGCGAGCTGTTCGACCACATCTGGGAGGTCTTCTCGCCCGGTGACGCGATCGTGACGATGCTCGCGCACGCCGGCGAGGAGCTGATCGCCGGCGCGGTCTTCCTCACCTGGGGCGACCTGCTCTACTACAAGTTCGGCGCGTCGCGCCACGAACACCTGGCGCTGCGCCCGAACGACGCGATCTTCTGGGCCGGTATCCGCTGGGGGGTTGAGCGGGGTGCCCGGCTCGTCGACTGGGGGCTCAGCGACCTCGACCAGCCAGGATTGATCGCGTACAAGCGCAAGTGGGCTACCGAGCAACGCACCATCGTGACGCTGCGCGCCGGCGGCGAACAGGCCCGCAGCAGCGCTGAGGCCGGCTCGATGCTCGCCGAACTCACCCGGCTGCTCACCGACGATGCGGTACCGGACGAGGTGACCAGGCAGGCCGGGGCACTGCTGTACCGCTACTTCTGCTGAACCAGGTGATCCGGCCGTTTCACGGGTCGCTTGCCGACCGCCTGTGCCGCCCGACCGTGCGGTGTCTTGCCCCATGGCTTGACCACCGAGATCCCCGTCGCCGCGAGCAGCAGCACCAGCGCGAGCGACCTCGCGAGCAGCGTCTGCATCTGGACCGGTTCACCTTCTCCGGCGGCGATCTGATGCAGCCGAGGCAGCATCAACAGCAGCCCGGTCGTGGTCAACACGACGGCGATCCCGCACTTGGAGAGGACCCACCAGTGCCGCACCAGCCCCCACGGGGTGGACAGCGCGAGCACCAGCCCAGTGACCAGTGATGCGGCCACGACCGGGATCAGCACCCACGAAGCGAGCGCGCCCATCGCGGCGGCAATGCCTCCCTGCACTACCGGGTCACCGGCGGACAGGCCGGTAACCTCCAGCGCCACCAAAGCACCGTCGAGTCCGAGCCACCCCACGGAGACCGCGATGTGGACCGTGAGCAGGGCTGCCCGGGCCCGGCGCGTTAGCCGCGGGATTGCGAAAGTCGAGGTAGCGACGGCCGTCAAGGCTTCCCCCAATTGCCGGCAGACAAATCCTGGTCAGCGTGCGCCATGCCCCCGTAGCAGCGTCGGGACAGTTCGCAGGAGGATCGTGAGATCGGTCCAGAAACTCCAGCCACGCACATAGGTCAGATCGAGTTCCAACATCTCCAGCGTGCCCATCGTGCTGCGCCCGCTGACCTGCCAGAGCCCGGTGAGACCGGGCGGGACGTCGAAGCGCCCCGCGTACTTGGGCGGGAACATCTCGGCTTCCCACTCCAGGCACGGGCGGGGGCCGACCAGCGCCATCTGGCCCCGCAGGACGTTGATGAGCTGGGGAAGCTCATCGGCGCTCGTGCGCCGCAGGATCGAGCCGATCCGGGTCACCCGCGGGTCACTGTCGATCTTCCAGCTGCCGCCGACCGAGGTGTCCTCACCCCGCAGCTCACGAGCGATGAGCTCGCGGTGTTGCGCGTCGGAGCCGCCCACCTGCATGGTGCGGAACTTGTACATCGTGAACGGCCGACCCCCCCGGCCTACCCGCTGCTGGCGGTACAACGCCGGGCCCGGAGTCCCCAACTTGATCGCCAGGGCGACGAGCAGCATCGGGATCACGAGCACCAGCAGTGCGATCGACACCACCCCGAGATCGACCGCGCGCCGGGCAGCCGATTCCCAACGAGCGGGTAAGCGTACTTGTTCAACGCCGCTGGACACTGAGCCTCCCCGTGGTGATTCCCATCAGCATGAAAAGCACGTCCCCGGTGCCTCGGAGCGTCAGGTGCGGATCGATGACGGTGAGGATGAGCACGAACCACCAGCAGACCCACAGCGCCGAGGCCGCCGAGCCGACGGCTCCCGGCCGCTCCATGAGCTCCCTGGTCCTGCGCAGCACCGCGACCGCCAGCCAGATGAAAGCGACCAGCAGGGGGATGCCGCCGATCCAGAGCAACTGCAGGTAGCCGCCCTCCAGATAGATGACCTCGCGCCACCTCTCGGGTGCCGGCAGCACCGAGTTGGGCGATACTCCGAGCAGGACGTTGATGAAGTCGAACCTGGGTAGGTAGAAGTCGGACAGGTTGTTCCAGCGGCCGATCCAGCTGCGCGGCACTCCGTACTCGCCGAATCCCTCCAGCCGGCCGATCAACGCAGGCGCGCCGAACGCGAACGCGAGCGGGACGAGCCACAGGAACCGCAGCGAGCTGCGTCGCACCATGCTGAAGCGCCACATGATGAGACCGGCCACCACGGCCGCGGAGATCCAGGTGGAGAACTGGCCTGCGGCCAGCACCCCCGCACCGAGTACGGCGCCCAGCGCCAGCCGCTCCCGGTAATCCAGCAGCCCCCGAGCCGCGCAGCAGATCACCAGGGTCAGGCAGATGATGATGTAGTCGCCGGTGGCCAGTGGCGAGCCGAGCGTCGTGGTGCCGCGCTCGGCGAGCGCCGCCAGGTTGGTGTTCGGGGTCCAGATGGCCCGCAGCAACGCCACGACCGGGCCGAAATTCAGGGTCTGCAGGATTGCGATCACCGCGACCACAGCCCCCGGCCAGATGATCAGCCGGAAGCACCGCACCAGCTGGGCCTCGGTGCTGACGGTCAAGCGCACTAGCAGGTAGATGGCGACGAGTTTGCACACCGGCAGCACGGCGGCCAGGTCAGTGATTACCGGTGTCTGACCGCGCAAAATCATGGACAGCAGCGGCCACGCCGTCGACATCAGCAGGAAAACACCGATCGGGATGTCGAGTTGATGCAGCCGTATCGGCACCCGATCGCCCCGGCACCATCGGAGGTAACCGCCGACCACCGCCCCAGCCAGCAACACGGCCAGCAACGCCTCGTTGGGACGTACCAGCGGGATCAGGTTGCCGCGGTCGATGCCGGCGATGATGGGCAGGGTGCCCAGGTAGGCATACGTCGCGAAGACCGGCCGGTAGGCCGCCGCGGCGAACAGCCCGATCACGGCCAGCGCCCCGATGACGGCGAGGACGATCATCGGCCCGGCCGCGACCGCGAGGACCCCGCCGACCAGGGCGCAACCGGCAGCTCCCAGCCCGAGCCGGCGGCTGATCACCGGGACTGACCAGCTCTCCCCAGCGGCAGGGACCGGGTCAGTCCCGCCGGAGACGGGGATCGGGCCGGACCCGCCGGAGGCGGGACTTGGTCCAGGGCCGGGCGGAAGCGTTCGGGTCATGACCCACCACCGATCCTTCGCGGCACCGCGACACGGATTACCAGGACGTAAACCCCGAGTGCCAGGACACCACCCAGGGTGAGCAGGGCGAGATCACCGAGCCGGCCGATGCTCGTGACGTGCTGTAACCACCACGCCGTGGCGGCCACCGGCACCATCGCGATCGTGGCCACCAGGGCGCCGGCAAGGGGCCGAAACTCGATGAACCGCTCGGGCCGGATCACCTGGCGCAATGCGACCAGCACCATCGCGGCGGCGGCGAGCTCACCGGCCAGGATGGCCCCGACCAGCCAGACCAGGCGCGACCCGTCGGCGGGCACCAGCAGCGTCGCGGCGGCGATCACCAGGATCACGCCGAAGGCCACCTCGCTGGCTCGCCGCGGAACACGGTCGTCGAGGCGCGCGAACAGCGCCTGGCGCCCGATGTCGTGCACCCCGCCGACCAACTGGGCCACCGCCACCACCCCCAGGCAGGTGGCGAGTACCCCGATCAGAGCCGCATCCCGCAGCTCACCGTTGGCGAGAATGTCCGCGGTGGGTCCGGAAAGCACCGCGAGCAACACCAGCAGCGGCAGGCTGGCGATGAGGGCGTAGGTCAGGCCTTGGCGCCACGCCGAGCCGAAGGTGACACCGTCCGCGCGATGGGCGGCGTGGGACAGCCCGGGCAGCGCGGCCATCGACACCGCACGGGCACTGACGTAGGACAGCGCATAGAAGACGGAGTAGGACAGCTGTACGACGAAAACACCACCCGGCACCGTGCCGGCCAGGACGAACAGCACGAACATCGCCGCGGTCGGCCATGCCGCGACGCCGACGGAGCGCATCAACCTGCGGGTGACGGCACGGACCTCGGGGTCATGGCGCCAACCCATCGACGGGCGGGTCAACATGCCCGCCCGCGCGGTACCGAAGAGCTGCACCACCGCGTGCACCGCGACGGCCGCAGTGCTGCCCAGCCCGAGCACGATCACCAGCTCAGCCGACACGTTGTCGACGTCGAGGCCCGTCCCGTAGTACCAGCCGGCCAGCATCACCGTCAGGATCAGGATGATGTTCTCCACGGCCGGTGCCCCCGCTGCGAGCGCGAAGCGCCCTCGGGCCTGCTGAGCGGCCATACCCAGGTGCAACATCGTGTACAACAGCACCTGCGGTGCGACGAGCAGGACCAGCAACGTGGTGAGCCACAGGCCCCGAGCCCGCTGCGCGGGATCCGGGATCCCGAAGGTCAGCGCCCAGGCCACCGCCGGAGCAAGGACCATCAGCAGCGCGACGATCCCGGCCGAGACGGCGAGCAGCCACCCGCTCACCCGGCCGAAGACCTCACGAGCCCGGGACAAGCCGCCAGCACCCACGGCGCGAACCACCCCGGGCACCAGCACCATCGCGAGCACCGGTCCGGCGATCAACGTGAACACCAGGTTCGGGACGACGTAGCCGGCCTGGAAAGCGTTGGCGAAGTAGGTGGGGCCCAGCACCGCTCCGATCGCCACCACCCGGAGCAACCCGGTGGTCCTGCTGATCAGCGTCCAGCCCGCAACGGTCGCCGAGTCGCGCGCCGTGGTGGTGGGGGCTTCGGCCACGAGTGCTGTCACCGGCAGGGCCACAGCCCGGCCCTCACGGCGTTGTCCGGCGCCGGGCACCCACCGCCACGACCCCGCCGGCTACGAGCAGTCCTACCAGCGCCCCGGTGCCGGCCGCGACCAGCGGCTGCGGGCTCACCGGGTCGGGCAGCACGTAAGGCGCGGTCAGCAGCTGGGCGTTCGGTCCCGACCTGCCGGTGAGGTTGATCTCATCGATCCGGGCCTGGATCGCCCTCTCCCGGGTCTGAGATTCGGTGAGCTGCGTCCGAGCGTCGTTGAGGGAAACCTGGGTTGCGGTTCCGGCCACCACTGCAGTCGTGAGCTGATCTATCTGCGTTTGGATATTGGCGGTGTTCGCACGGGTGTCAGCCAGCTGGAGGTCGAGGTTGCGGGTCACCCCGGTGGGCTGGCCGGCCAGCGCCAGGTACCCGTCCATGACGGCCTGCAGCGTCTGCGTCGCGGCCTCCTTGGTGCTCCCGCGAGCCTCCACCTGGATGACCTCGCTGGTCTGCAGGACCTCCACGCTCAGGTTCTTGTCCAGGTCCGTGAACGGCAGCCCCTGCTTCTGCGCGATCGGGCCGAGCACGGCCCGGCTCTTCAGATACACCAACTGGGTGCTGAGGTTGCGATCTTGCCGGAGCGGGTCGCCGCCCTGCTGCTCCTGGCCGATCGGGTAGAGGATCTCCGCACGCGCTCCGTAGGTCTTCGGCAAGGCCAGCGCGCCGGCCAGCCCGGCAGCTGTGCCGAGCAGGATGAGGATCAGCGCCATCAGCACCAGGCGCCCGGTCACCCCGCCGCCATCGCGGGGATCCGGGACAGGCTCGGTCCGGCTCACCGAGCGTTGCGGCGGCACCGTCGGCACCCCGTCGCTGGACCCTTCGGGCTGCTGCGGTTTCTCCGGGGAAGCGGTCGAGTGTCCGTTGGACTCACCCGCTCCGTAGCGGAAGACATTGTCAACGTTTGTCACAGCGCACCTCCGAGCACATCGCAGACCCGGGCAACCTGCTCGACGGTCAGGGTCGGGGACATCGGGACGGAGAGGATCCGGCTAGCCGCAGCCTCTGCCACCGGTAATTTCTGGGCGGGGTGGAATGTGGCCAGGGCCGGCTGCTGATGGCAGGGGATCGGGTAATGCACACCCCACCCGATACCGGCCGCCGTGAGCGCCTCGCCGACCTGGCGCCGATCATCGACCTGGATGATCGCTAAGTGGTACACAGGTTCGGCGCCCGGCGCCACCGTCACCGGCGTGCAGCGCTGCGGCAGCATCTCCCGGTAGGCCGCCATCGCGGCCGCGCGCCGGGCATTGGCGGCGTCCAGCCGGGTCAGCTTGGCCGACAACAGCGCCGCCTGCAGCGTGTCGAGTCTGCTGTTTCGCCCGACAAGGTCGTGCAGGTGGCGATCGGCTGCGGACCGCCCGTGGTTGGCGATGCTGCGGATCTTCTCGGCCAGCGCAAGATCGCTGGTGACCACCGCGCCGCCGTCGCCCAGGGCTCCGAGGTTCTTGCCGGGATAGAAGCTGAACCCGGCCGCGACACCGACACTGCCGGCGGTGGCCCCCCGGTGCCGGGCGCCGTGCGCTTGCGCGGCATCCTCGATGAGGGCCAGCCCATGTGCGGCGGCGATCGCCGAGATCGGCTCGGGGTCCACCATCTGGCCGTACAGATGCACGGCGATGATCGCGGCCGTCGAGGGGTTGATCGCCGCTTCCACCGCGTCGGGGTCGATCAGCAGGGTGTCGGGACACACGTCCACGAACCGAGGCCGGGCGCCGGTCGCACAGACCGCCTCGGCCGTGGCGATGAACGTGTTCGCCGGGACGATGACCTCGTCGCCGGGCCCGATTCCGAGGCCGCTGAGGATGAGTTCCAGCGCGTCGGTCCCGTTGGCCACCCCGACGCAGGCCTGCGTCGCGCAGTACGCCGCGAACTCGCGCTCGAAGCGCTCAACCTCGGGTCCCCCGATGTATCCACTGTGATCCAACACGGTCTTCCAGGCGAGCTCGAACTCCTCGCGCAGCCCGTTATTGACGCCGTGGAGGTCGAGAAAAGGAACGCTGCCACTGGTCATGAGGCCACCCCCCGCGCGAACTCCGCCCCAGCGGGGTCGGCGCTGCCGGCGATGAACGCCGGGCGTCCACTGGTCTCGGCAGCGTCGGTCGCGGTGAGGACCCGCACGATGTCCAACCCCCGCTCGCCGGATGTGTTCGGCTTGGCGCCGGTACGAATGCAGTCGATGAAGTGGCTGTCCTGGACCAGGAGCGGCTCACTGAACTGGACATATGGTGAGACGATGTCTCCGGTGCGATAGGACACCGGCATCGCGTGCGACTCACCATGATCGTCCGGATCCGCTGGGTCGACACCGATGTCGTAGACCCGGATGCGCTCGTTGTCGGACATGTCGTCGTAGACGGCCATCTTGCGTTCGCCGACCACGGTGACCCGCCGGACCTTGCACGGATCCAACCAGCTGACGTGTACAAATGCGTGGGTGGCCGCCTGCTCGAAGTCCAGTCGCAAGTAAGCCACGTCGGCATGGCGGTGCCCGACGTGGCGTTTGGCCCATACCCAGGCAGTCCTGGGAAGCTCGTCGAGCAGGTACGATGCGATCGAGATGTCGTGCGGGGCGAGGTCCCAGATGACGTTGCAATCGCGCTGGTACTTGCCCAGGGACAGCCGGGCGGCGTCGATGTAGAGGATCCTGCCGAGCTCTCCGGAGTCGATGATCTCCTTCAGCTTCCAGACGGCCGCGTTGTACTCGAAGGTGTGTCCGACCATGAGGTGAACGCCGGCTGCCGCCGCCGAGTCGACCATCTTCTGCCCGTCGTCGACGGTCGTGGCCAGCGGCTTCTCCACCAGCGTGTGCCGCCCGTGGTGCAGCGCCTGCAAGGCGACCTCGGCGTGCGTCGAAGGCGGGGTCGCGACGACCACCGCGTCCACCCGCTGCAGCACGTCATCGAGACGGTGTGCCGATTCCGCCGCCGGGTAACTTCGCCTCGCCTCCGCGATCCGCTCCGGATCCTGCTCGACGATGGTCACATGCACGCCCGGCATGCTGCTGAGCACCCGCATGTGCTTGGAACCCCAGTAGCCATAGCCCACTACCGCCACGCGGACGTCGGGATCGAAGGTCGTGACACCTCCCGTTCCCGAACGGCAAGCCAGGGTTGCTGCCGGTTGGGTCGTACCTGCAACGAACTGCATCGAGACGGGCCCCCTGCCGTGGCTCAACGGAATGATGTGGAACGCACACGGCAAGTACGCTCGGCCAGCGACCGAACGCTTTCCCGCGAGCGGTTGTCTCCCCGTACGTGGGATCGCCCCCTCCCACACTGCGTATATCTACCACGCAACGCCACACGTTACCTGCTCTGAGTAACCCTTTCGAGCGATCACTCGGATGGCGCAACCACTTTCCCCCTGCCCTGAATGCGGAAAGTCACCAAGCACTTACAGACGGTTGATCCGCAACGGCACGCCAGGGCTCCGGGTCCTGGTCATAGACCCGCGCCCCCATCGGCGCGGCACGACCGTGCCGGTCGGCCAACGAAATACGATAGTATGCGATATAGTGGTATGCATGCAGGTGGACCGCTTCTCGGTGACGATGGAGCCCGACCTGGGGTCGGCCGTGCGGGACGCGGCGCAGCGGGCGGGGATGAGTGTGTCGGGATGGCTCGCGCAGGCCGCAGCGGACCGGTTGCGCAACGACCTGCTCGGCGCGGCGCTGGACAGGTGGGAAACCGAGGACGGGCCGTTCGGTACCGAGGAGCTCGACGCGGCAGCCGCCACCCTGGGTATCGTTCGCGGATCGCGGGGACACATCACCTGAAGAGGGCCGCAGTCCAAACGAGCGAGCTTGCTCAGGCCCTTGCGGCGAGCTTGGCTAGCCGCTGCGGCGTCGGCCAGCGCACGTTCCACGCCCAGCCGAGCTTCTCGAACAACCAGATCACCCGTGCCGATATGTCGATCTGCCCCCGGAGCACACCGTGCCGGGCCGACGTCGGGTCCGCGTGGTGCAGGTTGTGCCAGGACTCCCCGGCGGACAGGATCGCCATCGGCCAGAAGTTCGCGGCTTTGTCGCGCGAGGCGAACGGCCGGTTACCGATCATGTGGCACACCGAGTTCACCGCCCAGGTGATGTGGTGCAGGAACGAGACCCGTACCAGGCCAGCCCAGAACAGCCCGGTCAGCGCGCCCCACCACGACCAGGTGAGCAGCCCGCCGATGATCCCAGGTAGCACGAGGAAGATCCCGGTCCACAGCCAGAACAACTTGCTGACCCGCACCATCGTCCGGTCCGCCAGCAGGTCCGGGACGAACCGGCGCGGGTTGGACAGGTCCCGGTTGAACAACCAGCCCATGTGGGCATGCCAGAAGCCCTTGGCCACCGCAAGCGGGGAAGTGCCGAACAGCCATGGCGAATGCGGGTCGCCCTCCTTGTCGGAGAACGCGTGGTGGCGCCGGTGGTCGGCCACCCAATGCAGCAGCGGCCCCTGCATGGCGGTGCTGCCCAGCACCGCCAGACCCACCCGCAACCATCGCTTGGCCTTGAACGAGCCGTGGGTGAAGTGGCGGTGGTATCCGACGGTCACTCCGAGGCAGCTGATGTAGTAGGTCGCCACGAAGAGCCCGACGTCGACCCAGCCCAGCAGCCCCCACCCCCAGGCCGCCGGCACCGCGGCCATCAGCGCCGCCAATGGGGCGAGCACGAACAAGTACACGAGAATCTGGGGTCCCAACGTCCGCCGACCGGAGAGGATGGGCTCCGGGCCCGTTATCCGGTGGCTGTCTCCGGCGGCCAACGTCATCGGCGTTTGCTCCTTGTAGCGTCAGGGCGCGGCGACCACCCGCGACAGCGGGTGGTGCCACCATGCTCACGCCGGTGGCGGAACCGCAGGTGACGGTTCGTGGCGTACCCACGAAACCGCAGGCTTACCGCAACCGTAGATTATCTCTCCGCGTCCGTCACGACACGCCGTCCTACAGCTGGCGTGTCTGGCGTGTCGCCAACATCGCCGCAGCTGCGGTCTGGATGCAGACTGCAGCTATGAGGATCCGATTGATAGCGTTCTGCATCCAGCACGCGGGGAGGGTCACGCTGACCGGGTCGGCGAGCCGTGCCACCATGTGCTCGCGCGGGTCTGGACCCGCTCGTCCGCCGTAGTGTAAAGGCAGCACCTCGGATTTTGGTTCCGATGGTCCAGGTTCGAATCCTGGCGGCGGAGCGCTGCACGGTGCGGCCGTCCGACGGCAGCGAGGTGAACATCGAATGCGACGGCGCCCGCTGAGGCGACGGAGCGCCCAGAGGATCCCCCCTACCGGGAATCAACCACACAGGATTAGGAAAGGGGCAGACCAATGCTCCCAGGCGGGAGCCTCACGGCGGCAATCGTGCTGGCTGCCGGCGAGGGCACCCGGATGCACTCGTCGATTCCGAAGGTGCTGCATCCGGTGGCCGGCCGCCCCCTGGTCGAGCACGCGGTGCGGGCTGCCGCTGGTCTGGTACCGGAGCACCTGGTGGCGGTCATCGGCCACGGCCGCGACGCTGTGGACGCCCACCTGCGCCGTGTCGAAGCCGCACTGGGTCGCGAGTTGCGCGCCGCCGTGCAGCTCGAGCAGCACGGCACCGGTCACGCGGTCTGCTGTGCGCTGGATATCCTGCCGGCTGGGCTGTCCGGGACGGTGCTGGTCAGTTACGGCGACGTGCCGCTGCTGGACACCGGCACGCTGTCCGGGCTGATCGCTGAGCACCATCGCACCGGACACGCCGCGACCGTGCTGTCTGCGGTGGTTGCCGACCCCACCGGCTACGGGCGGGTGCTGCGTGACCCGTCAGGTTCGGTCACCGGCATCGTCGAGCATCGTGACGCCACCCCCGCGCAGCGGGGCATCACTGAGATCAATTCTGGGGTGTACGCCTTCGACGCCGTGGTGCTCCGCGATGCCCTGAGCAAACTGGGTGTCTCCAACAGTCAGGGCGAGCTGTACCTCACCGATGTAGTGGGTCTGGTCCGGGCCGGCGGACTGCGGGTCGGCGCCCACCCATGCACAGACCCGTGGCAGGTGGCCGGTGTGAACGATCGGGTGCAGCTGGCTGCCCTGGGCACGGAGCTGAACCGGCGACTGCTGGAGCGCTGGATGCGGGCCGGGGTCACCGTCATCGACCCGGCGTCAGTACGGCTGGACACCGACGTGCAACTGGCCCCCGACGTGGTGCTGCATCCGGGGGTTCAGTTGCAGGCTGGCACAGTGGTCGGTCCGGGTGCCGCTATCGGTCCGGACTCGACCCTGTCCGGTTGCACCATCGGCGCGGGTGCCATTGTGGTGCGCACCCACGCGGTCGGCGCTCTCGTCGCCGACGGGGCGCAGATCGGCCCGTTCGCCTACCTGCGGCCGGGCAGCCAGATCGGCACAGGGGCCAAGGTCGGCACCTTCGTGGAGACGAAGAACGCGGAGTTGGGGCCGGGGGCGAAAGTGCCGCACCTGAGCTATGTGGGGGATGCGACGATCGGGGAGGCCAGCAACGTCGGCGCGGCAACGGTATTCGTCAACTACGACGGGGTGGCCAAGCACCGCACCATCGTGGGTGCACACACCCGGACCGGTGCGGACAACATGTTCGTCGCCCCGGTGACCATCGGTGACGGCGCGTACACCGCGGCCGGCTCGGTGATCACCGAGGACGTGCCGGCGGGGGCGCTGGCGGTGGCCCGCGGCCGCCAGCGAAACGTCGAGGGCTGGGTGAGCCGGCGGCGCCCGGGAACCCCGGCGGCAGAGGCAGCCAAGCGCGCCCAGCAGGCGGCACCACCGCCCGACCAAACCGACGGTGACCAGACCCGGCAGGAGCAAGCATGAGCCTTTCCACGATGTCGGCGATCCCGAAGAAGAGCCTGATGCTCTTCTCCGGGCGCTACCACCCCGAGCTAGCCGAGGAGGTGGCCAAGCAACTCGACATCGCGGTCACCCCGCAGTCGGCCTACGCATTCGCCAACGGTGAGATCTTCGTCCGGTTCGAGGAATCTGTCCGCGGTTGCGACGCCTTCGTCGTGCAGGCCCACGCCGCGCCGATCAACGACGCCATCATGGAGCAGCTGATCATGGTGGACGCGCTCAAGCGCGCCTCGGCCAAGCGGATCACCGTCGTGATGCCGTTCTGGGGTTACAGCCGCCAGGACAAGAAACATCGCGGACGCGAGCCTATCTCGGCCCGGCTCATCGCTGACCTGTTCAAGGTCGCCGGCGCAGACCGGATCATGACAGTGGACCTGCACACCTCGCAGATCCAGGGCTTCTTCGACGGCCCGGTAGATCATCTGTTCGCGCTGCCGGTGCTCGCCGACCACATCAAGAACACCTACTCCGGGCGTGAGCTGGCTGTGGTGTCACCGGACTCCGGTCGGGTGCGGCTGGCCGAGCGTTGGGCCGAGACTCTCGGCGGCACGCCGCTTGCCTTCATCCACAAAACTCGCAACCCCCGCATGCCGAACAAGGCGGTCGCCAACCGGGTGGTCGGTGATATCGAGGGGCGGCTCTGTGTGGTGATCGACGACATGATCGACACCGGTGGCACGGTGGCCAGCGCCGTGCGGGCGCTACTCGATGATGGCGCGACCGACGTGGTCGTCGCCGCAACTCACGGGGTGCTGTCGGATCTGGCCACCCAGCGGCTGTCCACCTGCGGCGCTCGCGAGATCATCTTCACCAACACGTTGCCCATCCCGGACGCCAAACGCTTCCCTGGGATGACGGTACTGTCCATCGCGCCGCTGCTGGCCCGCGCGATCCATGAGGTCTTCGAGGACGGATCGGTAACCAGCCTCTTCGACGGCAACGCCTAACCACCCTCCTGCCCGGTGTGTCCGGCTCTAGTGCCCGGTGTGTCCGGCTCTAGTGCCCGGTGTGTCCGGCTCCGGTGTCCGGTGTGTCCGGCTCCGGTGCACGGGGTGTACGGGGTAGACGGGCCTGGTGCACGCCCATACGTCAAGCGTGCCTATACTCCATTAGGTTGCCTCGGCGAGGGAGAGCCCGGCGCTCTTCGTGATCGACGCGGCGGTGTCGCGTTCGCGATGTTCGAGCTGGACGCACCCGTATCCGGTCACGAGGGCGGGTGCCACCACCGCCGCAGGCCACTGAGCTCGATCCGGCGTCACGCCCACCGGCGTCACGCCTTGAACCTGCGAAGGAGTCCACCGTGTCCGAGGTCCGTCTCGCTGCCGAGCCGCGCACCGAGTTCGGCAAGGGCGCCGCCCGCCGCACCCGACGCGCCGGCAAGATCCCCGCGGTGCTCTACGGGCACGGTAGCGATCCGCTGCATGTGGCGCTGCCCGCGCTGGAGTTCGCGCGGGTGATGCGAGAGCAGGGCAGCAACGCCGTGCTGAGCCTCGACGTGGACGGCCAGCCGCAGCTCGCGCTGACCAAGACCGTCACGGTGCATCCTCTCCGCCGCTACATCGAACACGTTGACCTGCTGATCATCCGGCGCGGCGAGAAGGTCGTGGTGGACGTCTACCTCGTCGTCACCGGCAACGCCGCCCCGGATACCCTGGTCACCCAGGAGCTGGTAACGCTGCAGGTCGAGGCAGATGCAATGTCGATCCCCGACGAGTTCCAGGTCTCGGTGGAGGGCGCCGCCATCGGCACCCGGGTGCTGGCCGGCGACGTGGTGCTGCCGCCGGATGTGGTGCTGCGGACCGATCCGGAGTACCTCGTGGTCAACGTCGTGGGCGCACCGACCGCCGAAGACCTCGCAGCCGAGGGTGAGCCCGGAGATGAGACGGCATCCGCAGCGGCTGGTCCCGGCGACGAGCAGGCCTGACGGGCCCTCGATGACGCCGTGACCGCTGACGGCACCACGGACCAAGTCGCCGGAGAGGTCGCCCTTGTGGTGGGTCTGGGCAATCCAGGCCCCAGCTACGCGAGCAACCGGCACAACGTCGGGGCGATGGTGGTCGACGAGCTGGCCCATCGCGTGGGCGGGCGCTTCAGATCCCACAAGGCCGGGGCTGACGTCCTGGAAGCGCGGTTGGCCGGGCGGCGTGCTGTGCTGGCCCGCCCCCGCTCCTTCATGAACGTCTCCGGGCCGGCGGTCGCGGCGACGGCGCGGTTCTTCAAGGTCCCGCCGACCGATGTGGTCGTCATCCACGATGACCTGGACCTCGACCACGGCGTGCTCAAACTCAAGCGCGGCGGCGGCGAGGGTGGGCACAACGGGCTGCGCTCGATCTCAGCGTCCCTGGGCACCAGGGACTACCTCCGGGTGCGTTTCGGTATCGGCCGGCCGCCGGGCCGGATGGATCCGGCCGACTTCGTGCTGCGCGACTTCTCCGTCGTGCAGCGCCGCGAGCTGGACCTGCTGGTGGACCGCTGCGCCGACGCCGTCGAGCAGCTGCTCGCCCAGGGGCTGGCGGCCACCCAGAACCAATTGCACGGAAGTTCTCACTCCACCTGCCCTGACTCCCACCAGCCCTGATCCCGCCCGGACACCAGGCACCGACACACCGTGCAGGAGGTGCGGACACGCGGGGTTAGGGCTGTAGGTACGCCGCGATCCGGTCCCTGACTGCGGCGCGGCGTAGTTTTCCCGACGGTGTCTTGGGCAATGTGGCCGGCGGCAGCACCACCACAGCGCCGGGCCTGAGCCCTATCGCATCGACCACCCGCGAGATGACCTCCTTGCGCAGGATGCGCTCGGCCTCGTTGTCTCCCGCCCGGTTGGATTCGACAGCCACCGCGAACGACTCCCGCCGCGCACCGGCGTCGAGGCGCACCGCCGCCACGTTTCCCGGACGGACCCCGTCGGCCAGCCCCGCGGCCCGCTCGATGTCGGTGGGATAGACGTTGCGCCCGCCCATGATGATGACGTCCTTGCGCCGCCCGCAGACCACCACGTCGCCGTCGGCGAGGTAACCCTCATCTCCGCTGTCCAACCACCCGTCGGGATCCTGGGTGGGCCGGGCCCCTTCGACGGTCAGGTACTCGCGGGTCACCGAGTCGCCGCGCAGCCGGATCCGCCCGACCTCGCGCTCCATCAGCAGACGACCGTTCTCGGCGACAACCTGCACCT
Organism: Pseudonocardiaceae bacterium; assembly: GCA_050699975.1. GTDB lineage: Bacteria > Actinomycetota > Actinomycetes > Mycobacteriales > Pseudonocardiaceae. The sequence continues at coordinate 16,878 of JBOHGH010000040.1, forward strand.
CCAGCCCGGGCAGCGGCGGGCCGAGCCGGGGGAAGGCCCGGACGTGCCGGTCCGACGGCCCAGCCGGGACGGCAACCCGGCGCGCCTCCAGCGCGTCGGCGTCCACTGTGTCCACCTGCATGCCGATCCCCCCCGGGGGGAAGGAGGCCCCGACGGTGGCCTCGGCCATCCCGTAGGCGCATACCATGCAGCCCTCCAGCAGCCCGAACCGCGCGCCGGCGGCGGTGAACGCCCGTACGGCAGCCGGATCGATGGGCTCGGCGCCGTTGAGCGCGAAGCGCAGGCTGGACAGGTCGAAGCGCTCGTCGGTACCCGCCAGCCGCCGGGCCAGCAGTGCGTAGGCGAAGTTCGGCGCCGCGGTGACCGTGCCGCGGTGCCGGCTGATCAGCTCGGCCCACAGCAGCGGGCGGGACATGAAGTCCGCCGGGGTCACCTTCACCAGCTCCAGGCCCAGCGCCATCGGCACGGTGAGAAACCCGACCATCCCCATGTCGTGGAACAGGGGTAGCCAGGAGACCATGACATCGCTGGCCGGATCGAGCGCGGCTACCTGCGCCATCGCGGCCATGTTGGCGTAGAGGTTGCCGTGGGTGATCCGGACCGCCTTGGGTTCGGCGCTGGACCCGGAGGTGAGCTGCAGCAGCGCGGTGTCGTCCTCGCCCATCGGCACCGGCGTCGTGGGTGGCCGGGCGGCCGGATCATCGAGATCGGCGAGCATCAGGTAGCTGATCCCGCGCTGGTCGAGCAGCGCGGAAAGCCTGTCGAAGGGCGGCCCGAGTAGGACCAGCTTGGCGCCGATCATGCTGAGCACGCCGACGGTGTCCGCAGCCCAGGCGCCCAGGTCGGCCCGGGGAGTCGGCTGGTGCAGCATGGTCACGCTGCCACCGGCCAGCCAGACACCTTGTACTGCGGGCGCGACCAGTGCCGGGTCACCGGCCAGCACTGCGACCGCGTCTCCGGGATGGACACCGGGCGCGGCGCCGCCCATCAGGGTCCCGGCGGCCCGCACAGCTTTCTCGTGCACCTGCGCCCAGGTGAAGCGGCGTGGCTGCGTCGGTTCACCGATGGTGATGCCGCGGTCCGACCGGGTCGGGGAGTCCGGTGCGCAGTGCGCCAGCAGAGTGTCGACGAACCGGCTCACGTCCAGTCACCTTACGGGCGTGGTAGGCAACGTGCTCGCCGATGGTCACTAACCTTCGGCGTCGGCGACCTCCAGCCAGCGGGTCTCCAGGTCATCCTTCGCCGCGAGCACCGCGCGTAGCTCGCCGTCCAGCTCGCGGAACGCGACGGGGTCCGCGGCCTGTTGAGCGATCCGGCTCTGCAGCTCAGCTGCCTGGCCGGCCAAGCGCTCCAGTTGCCGCTCCAGCCGGGCCAGCTCCTTGCGCGCTGTGCGCTGTTGCGCAGCGCCGGTCACTGCGATCGACGGTGCCAGGTACGTCCCTGAACCCTCGAACCCCCCATTCACGCCAGGGCCGTTCACCCCGGCGGCACGGACCGCAGCGTCCCACCGCTGCAGGTACTCCTCGATGCCGCCGGGCAGCTGGGTGATCCGCCCGTCACCGAGCAGCGCCACCACGGTGTCACAGACCCGTTCGACGAGGTATCGGTCGTGCGAGACCACCACCAGCGAGCCGGCCCAGCCGTCCAGCAGGTCTTCCAGCTGCTGCAGGGTGTCGATGTCCAGGTCGTTGGTGGGCTCGTCGAGCAGCAGTACGTTCGGCTCGGCCATCAACAACCGGGTCAGCTGCAGCCGGCGACGCTCCCCGCCGGACAGGTCCGCGACCGGAGTCCACTGCCGAGACGCCGGGAAGCCGAGCCGCTCGGCCAGTTGCGAGGCGGACAGCTCCTGGCGGCCCAACGTGACCCGATGGGCGACGTCCTGCACCGCCTCCAGCACCCGCACCGGCCCGGGTAGGTCCTCGAGCTCCTGCGTGAGGTGCGCCAGCCGGACGGTCAAGCCCTGCACGCGGCGGCCGGCGTCAGGCTCCCGATCGCCTGCGAGCAGCCGCAACAACGTGGTCTTGCCCGACCCATTGACCCCGACCAGCCCGATCCGCTCGCCAGGCCCGATCCGCCACGTCTGGGCGTCCAGCAGCGAACGGCCGGCCACGGTCACCGTGACGTCCTCGAGTTCCAACACGGTGCGACCCAGCCGGCGCCGGGCGAAGGTGAGCAACTCGACGGTGTCCCGCGGCGAGGGGACGTCGGCGATCAGTGCCTCGGCGGCCTCGATCCGGTAGCGCGGTTTGGAGGTGCGCGCGGGTGGTCCGCGGCGCAGCCAGGCGAGCTCCTTGCGGGCCAGGTTGCGCCGCCGGTCCTCGGCTGCCGCGGCCAGCCGGGTCCGCTGCGCCCGGGCGTAGACCCAGTCCGCGTAACCCCCGTCGTAGCCGTCCACCCGGCCGTCGGTGACCTCCCAGGTGCGAGTGGCGACAGTGTCCAGGAACCACCGGTCGTGGGTTACCACCACCACCGCGCAGCGCCGCGCCAGCAGGTGCTCGGCGAGCCACCGCACGCCCTCGACGTCGAGGTGGTTGGTCGGCTCGTCGAGCACCAGCAGGTCGAGCCCACCCACTAGCGCGGCGGCCAGCGCTACCCGGCGCCGCTCCCCGCCGGAGAGCTCGTCCACCGACCGGTCCAGCCCGAGCGACGGGATGCCCAGCCCGTCGAGCAGCCCGCGCACTCGGGGGTCGCCGGCCCACTCATGCTCGGCGGTGACCCCCAGCGGATCCAGCACCGCCCGACGCACGGTGACCTGCTCGGGCAGTTCGGTGCGCTGGGTGAGCACTGCACTGCGCAGGTCCCTGGTCCGGCTCACCCGGCCGTCGTCTGGTTCCTGGATTCCCGCGAGCACCTCGAGCAGCGTGGTCTTGCCGCCACCGTTAAGTCCGACGACACCGATCCGGTCTCCCTCGGCAACGCCGAGGGAGACGCCCGACAGCAGCGGGCGGATCCCGTAGGACTTCGAGACGGCCTCGAGGTTGACGAGGTTGGCCATCAGGCGTGGGCGAGAGGCTCGGGAGGCGGCACCGGGCGCGGCTCCTCCACCACCCGGGCACCGGGCACCGGCCCGTTGGCGACCCGGACGGTGCGGCAGACGCCGGCGCCGGCCAGCTCGGCGGCAACCCGGACCGCCGCGTCGGCGTCGACGCACAGGAACGCGCAGGTCGGTCCGGATCCGGACACGATGCCGGCCAGCGCCCCGGCCTCCACCCCAGCGCGCAGGGTACGGCGCAGCGCCGGACGCAGCGACACCGCGGCCGCCTGCAGGTCGTTGCCGAGCAGCAAGGCGAGCTGCCGAGGATCTCCCGAGGCCAGCGCCTCCAGCAGCGGCTCGACGCCGCCGAGCCGTGGTAGCGACGGACCCGGTAGCGACGAACCCGGTATCGACGAACCCCGTGGCGGGGCGCCGTGCGCCCGCAGCCGATCCAACTCCCGGTAGACGTCGGCAGTGAACAGGCCGCGGCGATCCAGCGCGACGACCCAGTGGAAGGTGTGCCGGGCCAGCACTGGCACCAGGGACTCACCGCGCCCGGTGCCCAGCGCGGTGCCGCCGTGCAACGCGAACGGTACGTCGCTGCCCAGTCCGGCGGCGAGTCCGGCAAGCTCCTCACGGCTGATGTCCAGGCGCCACAGCCCAGCCAGCCCTACCAGGGCGCCAGCCGCGTCGGCGCTGCCACCGGCCATCCCGCCGGCCACCGGGATGCTCTTGCGCAGCACCACCCGCACTGCAGGTTTGCGCCCGGCGTGCTCGGCGAGGGCAAGCACCGCACGCCACGCGAGGTTGCGGCGGTCAGTGGGAACCGTCCCCGCGCCCTCGCCGTACACCTGCACTCCAGGTTCATCGGTGGCCGCGACGGTCACCTCGTCGGTCACCGACAGCGCTTGGAACACGCTGACCAGCTCGTGATAGCCGTCCCAGCGCAGGTCTCCGACGGCCAGGTGAAGGTTGACCTTGGCCGGGACGCGCACGGTGACAGGCTGCGGCACAACGGCGAGCACGCTCCCAGAGTACGGGGAGGGTGCGGAGAGCCCGTGAGTGGCGATAAGGGCTATAGCTCGCATCGCCGCTCACGGGCGATCCGCGCGAAGTCTGCGACGGTGAGCTGCTCGCCGCGGGCGGTCGGGTCCACCCCGGCGGCGCGCAGCACCCGCTCGGCGGCGGCCGCCGAACCTGCCCAGCCGGACAGGGCGGCCCGCAGCGTCTTGCGGCGCTGCGCGAACGCAGCATCAATGAGCGCAAAGACTTCCTCTCTGGGCACTGTGGACGGTGCCGGACGCCGGGTCAGGGCGACCAAGCCGGAGTCCACATTGGGTACTGGCCAGAACACCCCGCGGGGCACCTGCCCGGCACGGCGGACCTCGGCGAACCAGGCCGCCTTGACGCTGGGTACCCCGTAACTGCGGGTGCCCGGCGGGGCGGCAAGCCGGTCGGCCACCTCAGCTTGCACCATCACCAGCCCGCGACGCAGGCTCGGCAGCTCGGCCAGCAGGTGCAGCAGCACGGGAACGCCCACGTTGTAGGGCAGGTTCGCGACCAGCGCGGTGGGTTGCACACCGCCGGCCGCCTCGACGATCTCCGCGCGCCGCACCCGCAGCGCGTCGGCGGTCAGTACCCGCAGCGCGCCGGCGTGGTCCCGGGCGCGATCGGCCACCGTGGCGGGAAGCGCGGCGGCCAGCAGCGGATCCACCTCGACCGCCAGCACCCGGCCGGCCGCGCCGAGCAGGGCCAGGGTGAGCGAACCCAGCCCGGGCCCCACTTCGAGCACAACGTCGTCGGCGGCGAGGTCGGCCACGGCCACGATCCGGCGCACCGTGTTTGCGTCGTGCACGAAGTTCTGCCCGAGCCGCTTGGTCGGCCGCAGCCCAAGCCGCCCAGCCAACATACGCAGATCACCCGCCCCCAGCAGCTGACCGGACCCCGTCATGGAGACATAGTGGGGTACAAGGGGCCGGCTGCTACCCGGACATGCCGCCATAACGGGGCAGGGGCCGGTCAGTCCAGGCCTAGACGCGCGGAGCAGGCCGGCCATGCGCTGTAACCACCCCGGGCGTTGCGGACCTTCTGCGCGACCGCAATCTGCTCGTCGCGGCTGGCCTGGTGCGGGTACGGGGCATAACGGCCACCGCCGTTGGAACTCCAGGTGCTCTTGTCGAACTGCAGGCCGCCGTAGTAGCCGTTGCCGGTGTTGATGGCCCAGTTCCCGCCGGACTCACATTGAGCGAGGCGGTCCCATACCGAGCCCTCGGCGGCCGCGGATCTCTTCCCGCCGACCCGGACAGTGCTTGGTCGAGCCGGAGTTATCTGTCGGCTGGCGAGCTCTTCGCGGCCGGTCTCCTTGCCGTTTATCAGAGTGACCTGGAAAGTGATGATCTTCTCGCCCGGTGTGCCAGGATCCTCGACGACCGTGTCGCCGCTGGACAGCTCGGGATCCTTGACCTTCCTGACCGGGGGCGGGACCGACCAATGCTCGGTACGCTCCTCGGTGCGGATCCGGGTGACCTCCACGGTCATACCGGGCAGCACGGGCGAGGCGGGTTCCGGGGTTACCGTGTCCTGGTCCTCCAACGGAACGCCCTGCAGGGTGAGCAGGTCACCGACCGAGAGCGCGGTGGAGTAAACCTCCCGGGCCGGCAGGCCACCATCGAGCAGGGTGATCGGCCTGGAGATGCGCACCACCAGCGCCATGCCCTCCAGCGGGATGCGCTTGGACCGATCAGCCGACAGCTCCATGTCCCCCAGCGCCCGCATTCCCACCTGATTCAGCGCGTGGTCGACGGTGAGTGCGGTGGTCCAGACTTCGCGTCGCGTACCGTCGACGGTCAGAGCGAGTGGTCGGCCGCGCTTGAGCACGACACGACTGCCGTCCACGACGGGGCTGTTCGCCGACGGTGCCAGGGTGTCCTGATCCTCGACACGCAGGCCCGCCGATTCCAGAGCCCCCGAGACCGACGAAGCGAACGTGTGGATGGTCCGCTGCTCCCCGTCCACCTCGACGGTGATGGTCTTATCCATCGTGAGAGCCGCGGCAGTACCGGTCGGCAGGGCCAAGACGAGACCCACCAGGGCGCCCCGGACGAACGTGCGAGTGACCACCAATGTCCAGTCGTCGCAGTTCCGGGCAGGGGGAGCACGAGAACGCGCTGAACGGACCGCCTACCTCGACACAGCAGCAGGCTCATCCACGGCCACCGGCCACGCGGCCTCATCGCCGCTGGTCGTGACCCACGTACCCGTACCCGGAACATCCCCATCCCGGCTGACAGTGACGGAACGGTAACGGCATGTAGCCGTATGGGCAAACACCTCGCCGGTAGCGTCGCCGATCAGCCACTCACGATCGGTGAGCGGTATCGGTCGCGCCGAACTATGCCGCCAAGCGCTCGAATCCGAAGACCCGCTCGGCGGTGGCAGAGCTCGACGCGGCCAGCTCCGCCACGTCCTGCCCGCGCAACACGGCGAGGTCGGCGACTGTGTAGGGCAGGTTGACCGGCTCGTTGGGCTTACCGCGGTGCGGATGCGGGGTGAGGAACGGGGCGTCGGTCTCCACCAGCAGCTGCCCGTCGGGGACCAGCACCGCTGCCTCGCGTAGTGCGCGGGCATTGCGGAAGGTCACCGTGCCGGAGAAGGACAGCACGTAACCGGCGTCCACACAGGTCCGTGCCATCGCGGCGTCCCCGGAGAAGCAGTGGAAGATGACCGTCTCCGGCGGACCTTGCTCAGCCAGCACGGCGAGGACATCGCTGTGAGCATCTCTATCGTGGATCATCAGCGGCTTGCCGACCCGCTTGGCCAGGTCGATGTGCCATCGATAGGCCTCCCGCTGCGCCTCGGGCGGTGAGCAGGCCGGATCGACTCGCGTCCAGTAGTAGTCCAGGCCGGTCTCCCCCACGGCGACCACCCGGGGCTGGTGCACGAGCCGCTCGAGCTCGGCGCGGTCGGCGTCGGTCATCGTCGCCGTGCGGGTGGGATGCAGCGCCACTGCCGCGAAGACCCGATCGTCCCAGCTCGCGGCCTGGACCACCCAACGAGCCGCGACCATGTCGTCAGCCACCGTCACCACCGCCGAAACCCCCACCGCCGCGGCCCGGTCCAACACCGCACGAACCCCCACCGGATCAGTGGCGCCACACGCGTCCAAGTGCGTATGCGCATCCACCGCCGTCGCAGGCAACGCCGGCGGAGCCGGCGGCAGCTCACTCACATCGGGCTCCTCTGCCTAGCCCGCTGAATGCGGATAAGCACGTGGGTCAGGATTGGATGGGTGCCCAGTCGGGGCCGGTGTCGCCGAGGGCGGGGGGCAGCTTGGTGAACAGCGGGGTGGGTTTGGTCAGGGGGCGAGCCACCTCGATCGGGATGGTGGCCCAGCGCGCCTGCTCAGCGGCGTAATCCCCGGTGAGCACCGGGTAATCCGGTCCGCTTCCCTCGACGACCTCGCGAACCTCCCTGGTCTCGGGCTGGGCCGCCCACACCCCGGAGCCGCCGAGCTGCTCGTGCACCCGCTGGGCCGCGTGCGGCAGGAACGGGGTGAGCAGCGTGTTGGCGTCGGAGACGACCTGCAGCGCAGTGTGCAGGATGGTGTCCCGGCGTTGCGGGTCGTCCTTGCGCTTCCACGGTTCCTGCTCGGACAGGTACTTGTTCGCCGCGCCCACCACCCGCATCGCCTCGCTGATCGCCGCCTTGAACCGGTTGCGCTCCAGCAGCCCCCCGACGATGCCGAAGGCCGCCCGCGAGGTTGCCAGCAACTCCGAGTCGGCTACCTCCAGGGTCGACGGCCGCGGCACTGCCCCGACGTTGTTGTGCGCCATCGCGATCGAGCGGTTGACCAGGTTGCCCCATTCGTTGGCCAGCTCGAAGTTGATCCGGCGGACGAACTCATCCCAGGTGAAGTCGGTGTCCTGGGTCTCGGGGCCGGCCACCGAGATGAAGTAGCGCAGGGTGTCCGGCCCGAACTCGCGCAGGAAGTCCCCGACGTAGATCACCGTGCCGCGGGAGGTGGAGAACTTCGACCCACTCATGGTGAGGAACTCGCTGGACACCACCTCGGTAGGCAGATTCAGCGTGCCGAACGCTCCCGGCTCGCCGCCACGATCACCGGCCCCGTTCTGGCCGAGCAGCATGGCGGGCCAGATCTGCGAGTGGAAGGTGATGTTGTCCTTGCCCATGAAGTAGTACGCGCGGGCATCCGGGTCGCACCACCAGGCCTTCCAGGCGTCCGGATCACCGGAGCGCAACGCCCATTCCACCGACGCCGACAGGTACCCGATCACCGCGTCGAACCAGACGTAGAAGCGCTTCATCGGGGCGTCACGCCAGCCGTCCAGCGGCACCCGCACACCCCAGTCGAGGTCGCGGGTGATCGGACGGGGGCGCAGGTCATCGAGCAGGTTCAGGGAGAACTTGAGCACGTTGGAACGCCACTCGGTGCGGGTAGACAACCACGAGCCGAGCGCCTCGGTGAACGCCGGCAGGTCCAGGAACAGGTGCTCGGTCTCGACGAAGTCCGGCTTCTCGCCGTTGATCCGCGACCGCGGGTTGATCAAGTCGGCCGGATCGAGCTGGTTGCCGCAATTGTCGCACTGGTCGCCGCGTGCGCCGTCGTAACCGCAGATCGGGCAGGTGCCCTCGATGTAGCGGTCGGGCAGGGTACGCCCGGTGGACGGGCTGATCGCGCCGAGCGCGCTGCGCGAGAACACGTAGCCGTTGCGGTGCAACGCAAGGAATAGATCCTGCACCACCCGGTGATGGTTGGCGGTGGTGGTTCGGGTGAACAGGTCGTAGGACAGGCCCAGACCCTGCAGGTCTCCCACGATCATCCGGTTGTACTTGTCGGCGAGCTCGCGGGGAGTGACACCCTCGGCGTCGGCCTGCACCTGGATCGGCGTGCCGTTCTCATCGGTTCCCGAGATCATGAGCACCCGGTTGCCGGCCATCCGCTGGTAGCGGGAGAAGATGTCGGAGGGGACACCGAAGCCGGAGACGTGGCCGATATGCCGCGGCCCGTTGGCGTAGGGCCAGGCCACGGCGGTCAGGACGGGTGCGTTCATAGCTCCCAGCCTATGGCCTGAGCCCACGGCCTGACGGCCAGGGCGGCGGTTCGCCAGGCTCGGGTATCTCGCGCAACCATGCTCGCTTGGACGGACTCGATCCTGGCGGATCGCCCGTCCAAGCGGAGCTTCGTTGCATCTTGGCTAGACGGCGTTTGATCTGTCGAAATCACTGAGTCGACCGGGGCCTTAAGGACACACACCAGGGCCTAACTGATTTTAAGCACCACCCGGACGCCGAGATCCTGCGTAGTCCGCCCGGAGTCGGTCTGATCTTTGGCGCCCAGATGCTCGGCGAGCTCGGTGATGATCGGGCCCTCTATTTTAATGCTTCGGGCTGACGTGCCGAAGCCGGAAGCGCTCCGATCACCCGCGCCTGCGGGAAAAGCACCAGTGGTGCTGCTGCGGCGATCTGCCACCGCAGGCTGGCCGATGCCTGCCGCTGGTGAGCGTTCACCGCACTCAGCACTCAGCACTCCCCCACCGCGACAGCGCCGCGACCACTACGAAGTCCCCTCGGTATCGTGATCAGCCCGGTGCGGCGAAATCGGCCTGACCTGCGTTCTAGGCACTAAGAATCCACCAAATCCGACCCCTGCAACACGACCAACCCCACCCTCAGGTGCGGGTGCGATCCGGCCCGGATCGTGTCGGCCGCCCGATCCGGGGTCGGCCAGCTTGCCGGGGAGCCCGGGGACCATCCTGAATGTCTCACGATGACCGGCACCGCCCCGTTGATCAAAGCGGTATCGAAGCCGAGCGGGAAGCCCCGAGCGCTCGCCACCGCTGCCAGCCCGGCCAGGCCGCCGGGTGCGAAACGGGTTATTGACGATTGCGGAAAACTCAGGAAAGCCCGGTGCTCAAGTACGTGTTAGCGTCGGAGATCTGCGTCACAGTGGACGCCCTTTACGCAAGGTAGGTATATGCCGATGCCGACCGAGACCGCCCCTACGCCGAGACGCCGGCGACCGTGACCATGCAGGCGTCGACCGTTCGCGACCTGCCCGACGCGCTGCACGACGGCGGGCAGGTCGCCTCTAAGCTGGCCGGCCGCCGGCCGGCCGTGTTTCTCGACTACGACGGGGTGTTGACCCCGATCGTCGATCGGCCCGAGGACGCAGTCATGTCCGACGGTATGCGGGAGGCCGTCCAGGCCCTGGCGCAGCGCTGCCCGGTATGCGTGGTCAGCGGTCGGGACCGACCCGTCGTGCAGCACATGATGGGCGTCGACAACCTGGTGGTGGCGGGCAGCCACGGCTTCGACATCTGGAGTCCACACGAGGGCACCATTGCCCACGAGGCCGCGACCGGCTTCGAAGACCTGATCTTCGAGGTCACCGACCGGCTCCGCGCCGAGGTCGAATCGATTCCGGGTGCAGTGGTCGAGCCGAAACGGGCCTCGGTCGCGGTCCACTACCGGCTCGCTGATCCGGCGCACCACGCCGACGTCACCGCGGTAGTGGACGAGCTGCTGGACGAGTACTCCGGACGGCTGAAGATCACCCCCGGGAAAATGGTGTACGAGCTCCAGCCGAAGATCGACTGGCATAAGGGCAAAGCCGTCCTGCACCTGCTGCAGGCGCTGGATCTCGACGCCGACGATGTCGTGCCGCTGTATCTCGGAGACGACATCACCGACGAGGATGCCTTCCATGCGCTGGCTGGGCGGGGCGTCGGCATCATCGTCGGTCACCCGGACGATCCGGAGGTGGCGAACCGGCCAACCGCCGCTGACTTCGTCCTGGAGTCCACAGTTGAGGTGGAGCAATTTCTCAACACGCTGGCCCGCTGACACGAGCAACCTTTCGGGGAGGGGACCCGTGCCGGACTTCACACTCGTCTACGACGACTTCGACCCCGCACAGGAAGGCCTGCGCGAGGCCCTGACCTCGACCGGCAACGGCTACTTCGCTACCCGGGGAACGGCCGAGTGGGAGGACGCGAACACGGTCCATTACCCGGGCACGTACGCCCACGGCTGCTTCAATCGGGAGACGACCGTCTTCGGCGGTCGCCCGGTCCTCAACGAGGACCTGGTCAACCTCCCCAACTGGTTGCTGCTGAAACTGAGGATCGAGGGCGAGGAGGCGATCCGGCTCGACAACGTCGAGGTGCTCGCCTATCGCCACTCCTATGACATCCGCAACGCCGTGGTGGCGCGTGGGATCCAGTTCCGCGACCGCGCCGGCCGCGAGACGACCCTGCGCAGCCGCCGATTCGTGAGCATGGCCAACAGCCACTTGGCCGGTATCGAGTGGACGGTGACCCCGGACAACTGGTCAGGCCGCGTGGAAGTGATCTCCGGGCTTGATGGTCGCGTGACGAATCACATGGTTGCCCGCTACCGCGAGCTCGAGGGGCGTCACCTCAACCCGGTGTCTCCCCGTACCTTCGGCCCGGAGATCATCGCTCTGAAGGTGCAGACCCGGCAGTCGAATATCTACATCGCGGAAGCCGCGCGTACCCGCGTCTACGGCGTCTCTTCCGGCGGTGAGGGTGACCACCCGCTGGACGTCCGACGCAGCCTCTACCAGATGGAAGACTACATCCAGCAGGTTCTCGCCTTCGACGTCGAGCAGGGCAGCCCGGTGCGCGTGGAGAAGATGATCTCGCTGTTCACCTCCCACGACAACGCGATCACCGAAACCCTCGCCGCCGCCGGAAAGCACGTCGCGCGCTACCCGGATCTCGCCGCGGCGCTGACCGAGCACGAGTCGGCGTGGACCGAGCTGTGGGACGTCGGTGACATCCAGCTGCCCCGCGAGCCCCGCGTGCAGTTTCTGCTGCGCTTCCACGTCTCCCATGTGCTGCAGGTGTGCTCGGGGCACACGGCCCGGCACGACGCGGGCGTTCCGGCTCGGGGGCTCAATGGCGAGGCCTATCGCGGGCACGTGTTCTGGGACGAGCTCTATGTCTACCCCTACCTCAGCTTCCGGCTGCCCGAGATCACCCGCGGGCTGTTGATGTACCGCTACCGCCGCCTCGCCGAGGCGCGGGCGGCGGCCCGGGAGGCCGGTTACCGGGGGGCGATGTTCCCGTGGCAGAGCGGCAGCGACGGTTCGGAGGAGACGCAGGTCGTCCACCTCAACCCGCTGTCCGGGCAGTGGGATCCCGACCACAGTCACAACCAGCGCCACGTCAACGCGGCGATCTTCTACAACGTCTGGCAGTATTACCAGGCCACTGACGATCTGGCGTTTCTCCGCAGCTACGGCGCCGAGCTCATGCTCGAGATCGCCCGTTTCTGGGCCTCGATCGCGCACTACAACCCCGAGCGCGACCGGTATGAGATCCACGGGGTGATGGGGCCCGACGAGTTCCACGAGCGCTACCCCGGCGCTGAGGAAGCCGGGCTGCGTAACAACGCCTACACCAACCTGATGGTGGCCTGGATCGTCGGCACTGCCCCGCAGGTGCTCGACCTGCTGCCGACCAGCCGTCGCGCGGTACTGCGGGTTCGCCTCGGGCTGACCGACGACGAGCTGCGCACGTGGGATGAGATGAGCCGCAAGATGTTCGTCCCCTTTCATGCCCACGGCGCGGAAGGCGCGGGAGACATCGTCAGCCAGTTCGAGGGCTACGCCGATCTCGAGGAGCTGGACTGGGAGCGCTACCGCGCCGAACACCCCAACATCGGGCGCCTGGACCGCATCCTCAAGGCCGAGGGCGACGACCCCAACCGCTACCAGCTGGCCAAGCAGGCCGACGCTGTGATGCTGTTCTACCTGTTCTCCGACGACGAACTTCGCGAGCTGCTCGAAAGACTCGGGTACGACCACGACCCCGACCTCGCGCGGCGAACCATTGACTACTACGACCAGCGCACCTCCCACGGTTCGACCCTGAGCCTGGTCACGCACGCGGCCGTGCTCGGGCGCCTGGACCCGGAGAGCTCGTGGAAGCGCTTCCTGGTCGCGCTGGAGAGCGACGTGGGTGACGTGCAGGGCGGCACCACCAAGGAGGGCATCCACATGGGTGTCATGTCCGGCACACTGGATCTCCTGCAGCGCAGCTACGTCGGTGCGAGCGTGCGCGATGGGGCCCTGCATTTCGACCCGATGCTCACCGACCGGCTCGACGGGCTCACGTTCCCGATGCAGTTCCGCGGTACGTCGATCAGGGTCAGCATCTCCGGCGATGAGCTGAAGGTGCACACCCTGGCCGGGGGCTTCAGCCGGCCCGTCCGGATCGGCATCGGCGGCGAGGTCCGGGAGCTGGCCGCCGGTGAGGAGTGGGTAGCGTCGCTGCGCCGGAAGTGTGATCTTCCGCGCGATATTCCGGAACACTCGGGGGAGAGGAGCGATCGTGCCGACACGAGGCTTTGAGGCCGCGATCTTCGATGTTGACGGCGTGCTGGTCGACTCCCCGCACGAGCGGGCGTGGCAGGAGTCGCTGCGTGAGCTGATGGACAACGACTGGGCCGACATCGCCGACCAGACGTCGTGGTCCCACGAGCGCTTCACGCCACAGGTCTACCAGCAGGTGTTATCGGGCAAGCCTCGAATGAGCGGAGCGCTGGCGGCCCTGGAGTACTTCGAGGTTCCCGACGCCGCCGAGCGAGTGGACGCCTACGCCGCGAACAAGCAGACCAGGGTCATCAAGCTCATTGAGGCCGGCGAGTTCGACGCTTACCCCGACGCGTTGCGTTTCCTGCTGGCCGTGCGGGACGCGGGAATCCCGGTGGTGGCGGCATCGTCGTCGAAGAACGCTGGGCTGTTCCTCCGCCAGATCCGGCTCGACACCTTCGCCGCGGAGCAGGGCCTGCGCTACGACGTCCTGCGGCCCGGTCTGAGCCTGCTGGAGTTCTTCGACGTCGACATCTCCGGACGCGACTTCGCCCAGGGCAAACCGCACCCGGAGATCTTCCTGACCGGAGCCGCCGAACTCGGCGTCGATCCGGAGTACTGCTTCGTCGTGGAGGACGCGGTCAGCGGCGTGCAGGCGGCCAAGGCCGGTGGCATGGCGGCGTTAGGGCTGGCCCGAGCCGACGACGAGGAGTCCCTGGCGGCCGCGAACGCCGATCTTGTCGTCACGTCGCTGGATGTGGTCGACGTCGCGGGCCTGCGCGAGCACCAGCTCCGGCAGCGGACGTCGTGAGCAGCTGGATCCTCACGGCGCTGGACCGGACACTCAGGTGGACATGGAGCTGTTCATGAAAGTGACCACCGAACTGGGCGACGTCGTGCTCGGCCCCCCGCCGAGGTCAAGCCGTAGCCACTTGCTCTGGGCGTCTTAGGTCAGGTTCCGCGCGCCAGCTTGGCACACCTGCCCGGCCGTGATCGAGGCCCACGAACCGCTGGCTAGCAGCCACAAGGTCTCCTGCCGGTGGCAGGTTGAGTTTCCAAGAGTGCCCGGCATTGCCCCAGGTGCAGGGCCACGGCGAGGGTGGCGTGGTTGCCGAGCATGATGTGCCATCGCTTGGCGCGCAATCGCATGAACCCAACCGAGTTCACGATGGTGCCCGCCGCGCTATCGGGGCCGACTTGGCGCCGTCCCTGGGGTGTGAACCTGCGGCCCCGCTCCGCAGCCCAGCGGATCGTCGCGGCCACGTCTTCATCGGATGCAGGCAAGAGCACGCCCTCCGGTGTCCGGTGCACGAAGTGTCCGAAGTCGTCCGCGGCGGCGCCTCGGGAGTGCTCGTCGAGGCGGATGTCGCCGTCCAGCGGCGGTGGTGGGTGATGTGTGCTCGTCATCGCGAGGGCACCTTTGGGTCGTTGTCTGGTGTCAGGTCGGGGTGGCGAGTTCGTGACGTGCGAGCACCGCCTCCACGCTGAGATCCTCGTCGGGCAGCCAGGGGGCCAGCACTCTCGTCGGGTGCAGCCGCTCGATTTCGGTGACCGCCCCGTCGAACTTGTGCTCGTCGACCAGCGCCGTCCAGGGTGCGTTCGCCCGGGTGAACAGGCGCATCCCATCCAGGTAGTCGGACTCGCTGGCGTCGGCGGCGTCCTCGACGAGCGTGGGGAGCACGGTGCCGCAGCAGTCCGAGCTGAACAGTGATTGGGAGTTGTGGTCGTAGATCGCCAGCGCGGAGGGTGCGTCGTAGGCCGGTGGCCGGAGCACGGAGACTGTGCGGTCGCCCAGATCCAGTCGGCGTCCGGGATTGATGGTCCGGACGCGGTGCCGCGGGACTTCCCCTGCTCGGCCAGCCGGGGGATGGACAGCGAGGGCAGGGTGAACACGTCGGGGGCGGCGCAGTGTGGCTTGCGCATGTTCGAGGACACGAGGGTCTCCGGTCTCAGGTCAGGCAAGGAGCTGCGGGTCAGATGAGCTGGATGAGCACCGAACCGGCAATGAGCAGGGCCAGGCCGCCGACCCGAGGCATGGTGAGCGGCCGCCGCGGCATGCGGAACAGGCCGAACTGGTCGATGAGCGCGGAGGCCAGCTGCTGGCCGGTGACGGTCAGCGCCACCGTCACTGCCGCCCCGATGGTGGGGATGAGGAGGAAGGTCGCGGTCACGTAGGCGGCGGCGCAGAACCCGCCGAGCCAGCCCCACCAGGGCATGCCGCGCAGGGGCTGAAGTTGAGGGGTGGGGGTGCGCCGCAGCGCAAGCAGGACGATCAGCACGATTGCGATGGTCAGCGTTGCCACGATGAAACTGATCATTCCGACCGCGAGGGGGCGCCCGATCTCCGACTTGAGCTGGGCATTGATCGCGCCCTGGATGGGCAGCACCGCCCCGGCCAGCACACCCAGACCAATCCAGCCGGAATGCGAGGCGGCGCGAACCGGGGGGGCGGCGGCGGCCGAGCGAGTCGCAGTGCCCGGCCCGCCGGCGCGCTGGGCCAGCCGCTGGCCTCGGACGATCACCGTGATGCCGACCAGCACCGCGAGGGCGCCGACCACGAGACCGATACTCAGGGGCTTCTGGGGCACCGCGAGCAGGCCGAACAGGTCCAGGCCCAGCGAGGCGAACACTTGCCCGGTGACGAACAGCCCCACCGCCGTCAGCGCTCCCAACCGGGGGAACAGCAGGATCCCTGCGGTGATGTACAGCGGGCTGGCCACGCCACCGAGTAGCAGCCACCATGGCTCCACCTCAGGCACCAACGCCACCGCGCCGATGGCCCCCACCGCAGTGGCGAGCACTGCCAGGGCACCGGCCGCCACCGTCAGCTGCAGGGTCGATGCCCCGTATGGAGTGCCCACGGCTTTGTTCAGCTGTTGATTCACCGAGGCTTGCACCGCGAGCAGGCAGCCGACCAGTAGCGCGGATGCCAGCAGAACTAGATACATGGTCACTCCGTCACCAGTAAGTGGACATGATGTCCACTTTTTATTAGGCTACTGTAGGTGCAAGTGGACGACATGTCCAGATACGGTAGAGGCAGGTACGCTCCCAACTCATGGCTGCAGCCGACGAGACCAACGCGACTAGCGGTCGGGGCAGTCCGGCCAAGCCGCTTGCGAGCCGGACTGCCCCGGTCCTGGACGGGAGCTCTGGTGGCCCTGATCTATTGGGGTGGCCCGTCGGATCGACTCACTTGCGTGCTGACGCAGCCCACAACCGGCAACGCGTCCTCGCCGCAGCGGAGCAACTGTTCGCCACTGCCGACCCCGCTTCGGTGACGATGGGCGACATCGCCCGTGCCGCCGGCGTGGGCCGGGCGACCCTCTACCGCCGCTTCCCGGACCCTGCCTCGGTCGCTGTGGCCCTGCTCGATCAGCACGAGCGACGGCTCCAGCAGCAATTGATCAGCGGCCCACCGCCGTTGGGGCCCGGCGCTGCGCCCGCCGACCGGCTCGCCGCGTTCTACACGGCGATGGTCGAGCTGCTTGACCACCATCTGCATCTCGCCCTCGGCGCCGAGTGCGGCAGCGCGCGATTCTCCACCGGAGCCTACGGATTCTGGCGACTCCACGTACGTAGCCTGCTGCTCGAAGCCGAGGTACCCGACGTCGACACCCTCGTCGATTCGCTACTCGCGCCGCTGGCGCCGGAGGTATACCGGTACCAGCGCCAGCGCGGCAGGCTCCCCCGGCACATCACCGACAGTCTGAGCTGGCAGGCCCGACGTCTCCTCGACCAGTAGCCAACACCCCTTACGGTTGCCCGCAGGCGGCCCCGACGCTCGTTGAAGGCCTTCTGCAAGCGAACCTGCTCGACGAGATGCGACTCGAAATCTACCCGGTGCCCGCAGGCGCAGGGGCGCACCTATTCAAGGATGGGCGCGCAGCGAAAAGGCTTCACCTCGCCGATTCAACGGCAACCAGCAATGGTATCGCAATCTTGACCTATCAACGCCAGAAGCGATCGTGACTCATTCCGGGCCTGCGACCCGGGGCCATTCTTGCCGGGAGACGCTCGCCCGGGCAGCTCAATCTCACCGGCACCGAGCGCTGGCTGGTCGGCACGCTGTCCGGTGGTCAGCGCCGCAGGTTGGACATCACGATGGGCCTGATGCACGTGCCGGGGCTGCTGTTCATGGACGAAACCCACCCACCGGGCTAGACCCGCAGAGCCGTGCCAACCTGTGGCAGCACGTCCGCGCGCTGCGCGCCGAGCATGCCACCCGCGCAGCGTTCGTGGGCGCCCTCACCGGCACCACCGTCGCGCTCGGGGTGCTCGCCGCGGTGGCGCTGTCGATCGCCGCGGTCGCCTTCGGCATCCACACCTTCCAGCGAGAGCGCCTGACCACAGCTCGCCGCCGCAGGCGCCGCCACGCCAGTGCTTTTCGCGGAAAGTTGCGCTGTCCGGCACGTAAGCAGCAGATCCCACCCAGTCCTCAAGGGGCTGGTGGGTCGCGTGACCAGAGGTCAACGGTATGCGTCCGTGGCGGAGCGCCCCGTGCGGCGTGGACGGCCAGCGGTTACCGTGAACGGGCGTGCTCCCAGCACGTCAGCAGCCGATCAGCCGAGGTGAAGGACGTCGCGGATGGATAACCACCCGCACGTCCAGGTGGCGATCATCGGCTCCGGATTCGCCGGGCTGGCCATGGCGATCCAGCTCAAGCGCCACGGCACGGCGGACTTTGTGGTGCTGGAACGTGCCGGCGACGTCGGCGGGGCCTGGCGGGACAACACCTACCCGGGCTGCGCCTGCGACGTGCCATCCACCCTGTACTCCTTCTCCTTCGCCACCAACCCGGACTGGACTGCCAGCTTCTCGCCGCAGCAAGAAATCCACCACTACCTGCGGGACTGCGCGCGTCGCTTCGGGCTGCACAGCCACCTGCGGCTGCGCCATGAAGTACTCGAGGCCCGCTGGGACGAAGTCGGCGCGCGCTGGTCGATCGAGACCTCCCGCGGCCGGTTCACCGCGACCGTGCTGGTGTCGGCGACCGGGCAGCTCAGCGAACCCGCGCTACCCCAGCTGCCCGGCCTCGAGCAGTTCACCGGGAGGGCCTTGCACACCGCCCGTTGGGACCACTCGCTGGACCTCACCGGAGCCAGGGTCGCGGTGATCGGCACCGGTGCCTCCGCGGTGCAGCTGATCCCCGCGATCGCCGACCGGGTCGCAGCATTGCACGTCTTCCAGCGCACCGCTGCTTGGGTGTTGCCGCAGCACAACCGGAGGCGCAGCCGTCTGGAACGCCGCGCCTCGCGGACCCTTCCGGGGCTGCAACGTGCTGCGCGGTCCGCGCTGTACTGGGGGCGGGAGTGCGCGTTGATCGGCTTCACCCACCCCCGGATCATGCAGGTGGTCGCCCTGCTCGCTCGCCTGCACCTGCGGCGCCAGGTGCCCGACCCCGCGCTGCGGGCCGCGCTGACCCCGACCTACGCGATGGGATGCAAGCGGGTGGTGCGCTCCAGCACCTTCTACCCGACGCTGCGCCGCGGACACGTGGAGCTGGTGACCGAGGAGATCCACGAGGTGCGGGAGCGCTCGGTGATCACGGCCGACGGTACCGAGCGCCAGGTGGACACGCTGGTCTTCGGCACCGGCTTCCGGGCCGCCGAGATGCCGATGGCGCGGCTGATCCACGGCCGGGACGGGCGGCTGCTCGCCCACGAGTGGCAGGACACCGGTGCACAGGCCTACCTGGGCACCGCTGTGGCCGGGTTCCCCAACCTGTTCCTGCTCACCGGTCCGAACAGCGCGCTGGCCCACAACTCGGTGGTGCTGGGGATCGAGACCCAGGTCAGCTACGTACTCGACGCGCTGCGCGTGATGCAGTCCCACGAGCTCGCGGCGGTGGAGGTGCAGCCCCAGGTACAGGAGACCTTTGTACGCGACGTGCAGGCCCGGATCGCGGGAACGGTGTGGGTGACGGGCGGTTGCCGCAGCTGGTTTCTTGACCACGCCGGACGCAACACCACCGTCTGGCCTTGGTTCACCGCCCGCCTCCACCGCCTGACCCGACGCTTCGACCTCGAGAACTACCAGTTACTCCTGCGGCGCCAAGTGTCCCGGTGCGTCGCCACGGGTCAGCGGACAAGGATGACGCGGTGAGGCGCAGCCCGGTGCGGACCTTCGTGCGGGCGCTTCACGGCGACGCCGAGCCGTGGGACGTGCTGCCGGTGCTGGCGCAGCGGTCCCGCCGGCGCCGGTTGCCACCGCCGGCTGCCCTGATCGGTGACTGGTTCGGCGGGGCGGCCGTGATCGCCCCTTCGGTGCGGATCCGGGCGGTGCCCGCTGTTCGGGCCTTCCCGCAGGGCAGCGCAGGCGAGGTTGGCGGGCCCGTCGGAGGCGGATGGATCGGCTACCTCGGCTACGGACTGGCCGACCCGCGGCCCGCCGTGCGCCGGCTTCCCCTGGCCGCCTGCGGTTGGGCAGATCATGTGCTGCGCCGCGACAACGCGGGGCGCTGGTGGTTCGAGGCGCTGAGCGAACCGGGTCCCTCGCTGATCGCCGAGCTCGCCGGGATCGTGGCGTGCGCCGGCGCTGCACCGCAGCCGGGGCAGTGGCGCTGCAGTGACCTCGACGCCCCCGACCCCGAGGACTACCGCAAGGCTGTACGGCTGGCCAGGGAGGAGATCGCGGCAGGCGAGATCTACCAGGTCAACGTGTGCACCAGGTTCGAGGCGCGCTTCGCCGGCGATCCGGTGGAGGTCTTCGCCGCCGGGGTCGCCCAGCAGCGCCCGCGGCGGGCGGCGCTGCTGACCGGACGGTGGGGCGCGGTGGCGTCGCTGTCCCCCGAGCTGTTCCTGGCCCGCCGGGGCCGGTCGGTGCGCACCGCACCGATCAAGGGCACGCTGCCTCGGCGAGGACCCTCGGATGCGGGCAACGCCGCGGCGCTGCGGGCGTCAGCCAAGGACGTCGCGGAGAACGTGATGATCGTCGACATGGCTCGAAACGACCTGGGCCGGGTGTGCACCACCGGCAGCGTCGCCGTGCCGCAACTGCTCGACGTCCAGCCGCATCCGGGGGTGTGGCACCTGGTGTCCACCGTCACCGGGCAGCTCGCGGCGGGGACCGACGATGCCGCTGTGCTGACCGCGACCTTCCCGCCCGCCTCGGTCACCGGCGCGCCCAAGCACCGGGCGCTGGAGGTGATCGCCGCGCTGGAGCGGGGGCCGCGCGAGGTGTACTGCGGCGCGGTGGGGATGGCCTCGCCGGTCGCGGGCACCGAGTTCAACGTGGCCATCCGGACCCTGGAGTTCCACCGCGACCGGGTCTGGTTCGGCGTGGGTGGCGGCATCACCGCCGACTCCGACGCCGACGCCGAATGGGCGGAATGCCACACCAAAGCCGCCCCCCTGCGGGCGCTACTGCGCTTGTGAGTGGCGATGCGAGCCATGGCTCGCAT
>JBOHGH010000041.1:0-37215 GCA_050699975.1 Pseudonocardiaceae bacterium
CGTTAGAGACATCCCAGGCGGGGGGTTGGTGGTCCTTGAAGAGCCACCAACGCTTAGGCGACCTCGTTCAGATTGCCCTTCGCCACGTCGAAGACGAACCCGCGGATGGAGTCCTTGTGCGGCACGAACGGGCTGGCCTTGATCCGGGCGATGGACTGCAGGACGTCCTCGTCGAGGTCCGGGAAGGCCTCGGCAGCCCACTCCGGCTTGATCCCGGTCTCGTCCTGGATGGACTTCTTGAACTGGTCGTCGGTGAAGGTGAGCATCCCGCAGTCGGTGTGGTGAATGAGGATGATCTCCCGGGTGCCGAGCAGCCGCTGGCTGATCGCCAACGAGCGGATCTCGTCGTCGGTGACCACGCCGCCGGCGTTGCGGATCACATGGGCCTCGCCCTCGTTCAGGCCCAGGATGCGGTAAACGTCCAGGCGGGCGTCCATGCAGGCCACGACCGCGACGCCCTTGGCGGGCGGCAGCGGTAGCGGGCCGGAGAAGGTCTCGGTGTAGCGGGCATTGTTGGCGAGCAGTTCATCGGTAGCGGACACGGGCTCTCCTGGTGTGCGGGAATTTGACAAGGGCACCGGGAACCGGCCGCGCGGGGCGGGGGAGGCCATGCACCGACGCGCGGCCTAACTACAGAACTGATCGAAGGCGTCCATGCGCCGGCTCGGCCAGAACTGCTCGAGAACGGCGCGCCGCATTCGCATATCCTTACCTGTCGATAGCCTGACGGGCAAGAGCCGGTGCCTGCGCACCCGTGAGTGGGAACGAGGGTTATAACACCTTTTGCCCTCACGGGTGCCGCAGGCACCCGAGCGCGGCGTCGTGCAGCAGGCCGTTGGAGGACAGTGCCGTGCCGCTGTCGTACCGGGGAACCCCGCCGAGGTCGGTGAACCGCCCGCCGGCCTGCTCCACCAGTACCTGCGCGGCGGCCACGTCCCAGGGGTTGACGATCGGCTCGGCGGCCAGGTCGATCGCCCCCTCGGCGACCATGCAGTGCTGCCAGAAGTCGCCGAAGGCCCGGTTCTCCCAACACGCGTCCACCAGCTTGAGATAGGACTCTCGGCTGTGGTGCTGCACCCAACTGCCCAGGTGCGTGGTGGAGACGTAGGCATCGGCCAGTTCGCCGACACCGGAGACCGTGATGGCTCGGGTGGTCCCGTGCGCGTCTCGGGTGTGGGCACCCGCTCCGGCGGCGGCCCACCAGCGTCGCCCCAGCGCCGGTGCGCTGATCACTCCGACCACCGGCCTGCCGTGCTCGACGAGCGCGATCAGGGTGGCCCAGACCGGCACGCCGCGCAGGAAGTTCTTCGTCCCGTCGATCGGATCCAGTAGCCAGATCCGGCCGGCTCGCTTGCCGGTAGGACCGCCGCCCTCCTCACCGAGCACCGCGTCCTGCGGTCGTTGCGCCGCCAGCACCGTGCGCACCGCGTCCTCGACGGCCAGATCGGCGTCGGTCACCGGGGTCCGGTCGGGCTTGCGGTCGACCTGCAGGTCCGCCGCACCCGCCCGGTCCAGCGTGATGCAGTCCGCGATGTCCGCAAGGGTCAGAGCCAGAACGAGATCGGGGGCGAGATCGGTCACAAGACGGATGCTGCCACGTCCCCCTAGGCTGAATGGCGTGACGACTGTGCTCCTTGTGGAGGACGACACCGGCATCGCCGAGCCACTGTCCCGTGCCCTGCAGCGGGAGGGCCACGAGGTGGTCGTGGTCGGTGACGGTCACACCGCGCTGGCCCGCGCGATCCAGGAGGAGGTCGACCTGCTGGTACTGGACCTCGGCTTGCCCGGGATGGACGGCCTGGACGTCTGCCGCCGGCTGCGCCTGGTGCGCCCCGACGTCCCGGTACTCATGCTGACCGCCCGAACCGACGAGGTGGACTTCGTGGTCGGGCTGGACGCGGGCGCCGACGACTACGTCGCCAAGCCGTTCCGGCTGGCCGAACTGCTGGCCAGGGTGCGGGCTCTGCTGCGCCGCAGCGCGCCGGACGCGCTGCAGGTGGGCGGGGTGCGGATGGATCTCGCCGGTCACCGGGTGCTCATCGAGGGCACCGAGATCGGGTTGGCGAACAAGGAGTTCGAGCTGCTGCGGGTGCTGCTGGCCCGGCCGGGGCAGGTGGTCAGCCGCGAGGAGATCCTGCGCGAAGTGTGGAACGACCCGGAACTCAAGAGCTCCAAGACGCTGGACATGCACATATCCTGGCTGCGCCGCAAGATCGGTAGCGGCCGGATCGCCACCGTCCGGGGTGTCGGGTTTCGTTTCGACGCGTCGTGACGAAGTAGCGTGCGGTCGTGCGGTGGAAGATCCTGCAGTCCACGCTGATCGTGGTCGCGATCACCGGCCTGGTGCTGGGTGGCCCGCTGGCCTTTGCCTGCTGGCGGCTGGTCGAGGGCTTCACCCGCAACGACCTGCTGACCCGGCTGGAGCAGGTGGTGTCCCGGCTGGACGATCAGAGCTCGCCCACCCTGACGTCGCCGGATCTGCGCTCGGTGGAACTGGCGCTGCCGCCCGACGGGCAGCTGGTGGTGGATTCGCCGTGGACCGGCCGGTTGGTGCTCGGCGCCGATCCAGGGCCTGGCGCGGTGGTGGAGTCAATGCCACTGGGGCAGCGCGGCACGGCTCGGTTGGCAGTACCCGCGGATGCTATGTGGGGCGACCAGCTGCAGATGACCGCGCTGGTCGGGCTGCTGGTCGCGTTGTCGGTAGGGATCGGCGCAGCCGTCGCCACCGTGACCGCCCGGCGACTGGCGGGGCCGCTGCAGGACGTCGCCGACCGGGCCGCCCGGCTGGGGGCCGGGGACTTCCGCCTCGCGCCGGAGCGCCACGGCATCCCGGAGCTGGATCGGGTCGCCGACCTGCTGGACACCTCCGCAGCAGCGCTGGCCGAGCTCGTCCAGCGGGAGCGCGACCTCGTCGGCGACGTGTCGCATCAGCTGCGCAGCCGGTTGACCGCGCTGCTGCTGCGGCTCGACGAGCTGGCCGCGAATCCGGACCCGGTCACTGCCGCGGAGGCCGAGGCCGCGTTGGAGCAAGCAGAGCGGCTCGGTGCGGTGCTCGACGACCTGATGCGAGCCACCGAGGAGGCTCGGGCCGCGACCGCTGAGCCGGTGGAGCTGGCCGAGCTGCTCGGCGAGGTGGTCGCCGACTGGCGGCCGCAGGCCGACGCCGACCGGCGACCACTGCGGTTGCGGGTGGCCGACGGGCTGGTCACCCGGGTCACGCCCGGACGGCTGCGCGAGGCGCTCGGAGTGCTGATCGACAACGCGCTGCGGCACGGGGCCGGGGTGGTCACGCTGTCCGCGCGTCCGGGTGGGGTGGGACCGGACCGGATGGTCGTGGTGGAGGTGACCGACGGCGGCGAGGGGGTGCCCGAGGAGCTGGCCCCGCACGTCTTCGACCGGGGGGTCTCCGGGGCCTCCTCCACCGGCGTCGGCCTGGCGCTGGCCCGGGCGTTGATCGAGGCAGACGGGGGACGCCTCGAGCTCAGCTCGGCCCGACCCGCAAGGTTCGCGGTCTACCTGCGAGTACCGCGGGGCGAGGAGCTGCCGGGATCGGCACGGTCGGGTACCGGGGTGGTGCGCTGAGACCTGTCAGGGCACCGGAACCTGGCGGCGGACGTTCTGGTCGGGAAAGACGTATCTCCGGAAGGCCCACCACCGGAAGGCCATCGCCACGGCGGTGCCGATCACGTTGGCGCTGGCGAAGTCGGCGGCCTCCTGGGCTAGCAGGCTCACCGCCGGGACCTGTAGGTCCAGCATGTACCGTGAGATCCACAACGGGGTGGCGTTGATCACCAGTCCGATCCCGCAGACCAGGAAGAACAGCGTCGCTTCATGGTGGCGTTCCCGGCCGCCCCGGGTGCGGAAGGACCACTCCCGGTTGAGCACGTAGGACACGATCGTTGCGATCAGCACCGCGATGATCTTGGCAGTAACCGGCTTGGGCTCCAGCACCGTCGTCTTGAGCAACGTGAACAGTGTGATGTCCACGACGTAGGCGATCCCGCCGACCATGGCGAACTTCACCAGCTCGCGGTGGCGGACGGCGATATCACGGTAAGGCTGCGGAATCCGGACAAGTACGGCATCGACCATGGACACGGCCGCAGCATACGGACCGTGGGCAGAAGCTCCCCCGCCCAGCCGACGCTCTCTCGCTTCGAATCTGTCGAAGCGGGGCAGCCCCCACAAGCTGACGGCCGGTCTCGCCGACGGTGACCAGGCGAGTCAACCCGGCCAGGACCTCGCGTTCCCCAGGCCGCTGGCCCGCACTGCAGGATCGCCCGGTCCGGGGTGGCATAGCTGATGAAGATGCGGGCGACCGCGACTCAGTCGTGGGTACGGCAGATGCGGACGAACAAGTCGTGGAAGCCGGCAATGCCGCCGAACAGGCCACCGATCTCGACTACCTGGATCCGTTCCAAGATGTCTGCGCCGGGGGGCTCCACTGGCGGAAGGTTGGCCCGCGCGTCTGCGAAGGCTTCGTCGAAACTGAGATTCTTCGAAAAGCCGGTGGCGTGGTCAGCGCCCTGCGGGCCCGTCCGGGCGGCGTCTCCGCTGATAACTCGTTCGTAGTCGGCAAGCTCCGGGCCGCACTTTTCGATGTCCACCTGGTCAGTGCCGTCGGCGTGATGAACTGTCACCGTGGGCTGATCTGCGGGGAAGCGGACTGATTCGGCGTAGCGGTAGGGGGTGATGACCTGGGGCCAGATGCCCGGTCGTGCGCAGCGCAGCAGGTTGAACTGTTGAGGAAAGATCCGCAACGGGCTTAGGGCGATGTCGACGGTGAAACCGGGCGTGGGCAGTTCGCCCTCGGCGATGATCAGCACATACTGTTGAGCGCGAAACGCGCGGATCCGGGTGCGTTGGGCGAGTTCACAGGTCACCTTCGTAGCTCCCCTCACAGGGTAGGTAGCTTGGCCTTCTCTCATAGAGACGCCACGAGGGCACGGTGATACATCCGCGCCGGTCACGCGATAAGATCGTTCGCTCGTGGACTCCCGTACCGGCTTGCCTGTTGTCGGCATGGTGGGCGCCGGGCAGCTGGCCCGGATGACCCATCAGGCCGCTGTGGCGCTGGGTCAGTCCCTGCGAGTGCTGGCTGAAGGCCCGGATGAGCCTGCTGCCCTGGTGACCTCCGAGGTGGTCCTCGGCCGGCCCGACGATCTGGGCGCGTTGCGTCGCTTCGCCGCTGGCTGCGACACGCTCACCTTCGACCACGAGCACGTCCCCACCGAGCACCTGCGCGCGCTGGTCGCCGAGGGGGTGCGAGTGTACCCGGGCCCGGACGCCCTGGCGCACGCTCAGGACAAGCTGCTGATGCGCCGGACGCTGGCCGGCCTGGGCGTGCCGGTCCCGCCGTTTCGCGAGGTGAACCGGCCACAGGACGCGGTTCGCTTCGGTGCCGAACATGGCTGGCCGTGCGTGCTCAAGGCGGCCCGGGGTGGCTACGACGGGCGGGGTGTGTGGCTGCTCAATACCCCGGGTGGTGCGCGCCGGGTGGTCGCCGAGCTGCTCGCCGCAGGCACCCCGGTGCTGGTCGAGCAGCGGGTGGCGATGCGCCGTGAACTGGCCGCGCTGGTGGCCCGCTCACCGTTCGGGCAGGGTGCGGCGTGGCCGGTGGTACAGACGGTGCAGCGGGACGGGATCTGTGTCGAGGTGCTCGCCCCGGCACCCGGCCTGGACACCGAACTGGTGCACGCCGGCCAGGAGCTGGCGCTGCGGGTGGCCGGCGAGCTGGGGGTGGTCGGCGTGCTGGCCGTCGAGCTGTTCGAATCGTCTGCTGGGCAGTTGCTGGTCAATGAGCTGGCGATGCGGCCGCACAACAGCGGGCACTGGACCATCGAGGGCGCGGTGACATCCCAGTTCGAGCAGCACCTGCGGGCGGTGCTGGACTACCCGTTGGGGTCGACCGCGCCGCGTGCCCCGGTCTGTGTGATGGCCAACGTGCTCGCTGCCGACACCCCGCCGGCGATGGGGGCCGACGAGCGGCTGCACCACCTGATGGCCCGATACCCGGAGGTGAAGGTGCACCTGTATGCGAAGCCAGAGCGGCCCCGGCGCAAGATCGGGCATGTCACAGTGCTCGGTACGCAGCTGGCGCCGGTACGGGAGACGGCGGTGGCCTCGGCGGCGTTCCTCGCCACCGGGACCTGGCCGGACGGGTACCCGGTGCACGGGTTGGCGCAGGAGACGGCGTGAACAGCCCGCTCGTGGGTGTGATCATGGGCAGCTCGTCGGACTGGACCGTGATGAGCGCTGCTGCCGAGGCTCTCGACGAGTTCGGGGTGCCGCACGAGGTTGCGGTGATCTCCGCGCACCGCACCCCGGAGCGGATGCTCGACTACGCGCGTGACGCCGCGGGCCGGGGACTCAAGGTGATCATCGCCGGGGCCGGCGGGGCGGCGCACCTGCCCGGGATGGTGGCCTCCGCCACGGTATTGCCGGTGGTCGGGGTGCCGGTGCCGCTAGCGCATCTGGATGGGTTGGATTCGCTGTTGTCGATCGTGCAGATGCCCGCCGGAGTGCCGGTCGCGACCGTGTCGGTGGGTGGGGCACGCAACGCCGGCCTGCTCGCCATCCGCATCCTGGCCACCTCCACCCCAGCCCTCGTCCAGCAAATGCGGGCCTTCCAGCAGGACCTAGCCCAACGAGTCCTCGACTCCGACGCCGAACTCCGGCAGACCCCACCGCGTTCTGGAGACAAACTGCAGTAAACCGCCGCGAGATTACGGCAGTCTGTATCCAGAACGCGCTGCGCGGGACGGGAGGTAGCGGTGAACCCGGAGCACGAGGCGGTGCGGGACGCGGTGCGGGCGCTGTCGGAGAAAGAGATCGCCCCGCACGCTGCGGAGGTCGACGAGCAGGAGCGGTTCCCGCACGAGGCGCTGGCCGCCCTGGTGCGCTCGGGTTTCCACGCAGTGCACGTCCCCGAGGCTTACGGCGGCCAGGGCGCGGACTCGGTCGCGACCTGCATCGTGATCGAGGAGGTGGCGCGGGTGTGCGCGTCATCCTCGCTGATCCCCGCGGTGAACAAGCTGGGCACGATGGGACTGCTGCTGGCCGGATCCGAGGAGCTGCGCAAGCAGGTGCTGCCGTCGCTGGCGGCGGGATCGATGGCGTCCTACGCGCTGTCCGAACGGGAGGCGGGTAGCGACGCCGTGGCGATGCGGACCCGGGCCCGGCGCGACGGCGACCACTGGGTGCTCAACGGCACCAAGTGCTGGATCACCAACGCCGGCGAGTCCACCTGGTACACCGTGATGGCCGTTACTGACCCGGCCCAGGGCGCCAACGGGATCAGCGCCTTCATCGTGCACAAGGGCGACCCGGGATTCTCGGTCGGGCCCAAGGAGCGCAAGCTGGGGATCAGGGGCAGCCCGACCCGGGAGATCTACTTCTCCGATTGCACGATCCCGGCCGACCGGATCATCGGCGAGCCCGGCAGCGGGTTCAAGACAGCGCTGGCGACCCTGGACCACACCCGTCCGACGATCGGGGCGCAGGCCGTGGGCATCGCTCAAGGTGCGGTGGACGCGTCGATCGCCTACGTCAAGCAGCGCAAGCAGTTCGGCAAGCCGATCGCCGACTTTCAGGGTGTGCAGTTCATGCTGGCCGACATGGCGATGAAGACCGAGGCGGCGCGGCAGCTGGTCTACATCGCGGCGGCCCGCGCCGAGCGTGGTGACGGAAAGCTCAGCTTCATCTCCTCGGCGTCGAAGTGCTTCGCCTCCGACGTGGCCATGGAGGTGACCACCGACGCGGTGCAGCTTTTCGGTGGTTACGGCTACACCCGGGACTTCCCGGTCGAGCGGATGATGCGCGACGCCAAGATCACCCAGATCTACGAGGGCACCAACCAGATCCAGCGCGTCGTCATGGCCCGAGCCCTGCTTGGAGCCTAGCTCGCGGCGGTCAGAGGCGTGTTGTCGACCCTTTCCAGATCCAGGGGTCAGGCGGTCTCCGGGTAGTAAGAGGTGTTCGGCCTTCCGAACACGCCGTCTGCGGCCGCGGGACCGGTTCGTGACCGCTGGGAAACGTCGGTGTCCGACTTCACCCCGAGGAGCCAGAACCTGAACCAGAGTTTGAGGAGCCAGAACCTGAGGAGCCAGAACCTGAACCAGAAGTTGAGGAGGCAGAACCTGAACCGGACGTCGATGATCCCTTGCTGTCCGACGGGCGATTGACATTTTTCGAGCCGCCGGTGCCCGACTGCTTCTTGCTCGTCTGTCGCGGGGGAGCAGCTTTAGTCGGCGGACGAACGACCTTCGGAGCGCTGTCTTGCTGGTGTTGCGCCAGCTTGCGCGCCAACGAGGCAAGCCGCTCGCGCAGCTGTGCGGCCTCAGCGTCCGAAGGCGCATGGGGCTGGCTGGGCGGCGGGGTCGGCGGCTGCCGGGGCGGGGTCTGTTCGGCGTGACCGGGCTTGTGCACGGGTCGCCGCTGGACCTGGTCTACTACCGGCGGGTCAACTCGCTGCCCCGGATCGGCGACATTGGCTGGTTCGCCCGGCCGGGCAGGTTGTGTCGCTGGGACTGGCTGACTCTTTGCTACCGGTGCCACCGGTAATCCCACAGCAGGATTCGCCCCGGTGTCAGGAGCTCCGCCTTCCGGCGTGGGGCCACGGTCGAGATTCACCAACGTGCCCGGCGGGGTAGCAAGCTCGCCGCCGACGGCGCCTGGAGGGTTGTCACCCGCCGCCGCCGCCGCGTGGTCATTCATAGGCGGAAATGCCGTCGAGCCGGCGGACGTTCCGGATGGGAAAAGCGGCGCCACGATCCATACTACAAGTGCAGCCACTGCGCAAATTATTACACCGACCGCTACGCTAGTACCAGATCGCGTTGGAGTCGGCGGCAGGGGTGCCCCAGGTTGTCCGATGTTCTCCTGGGGTCGCCGAAATGGTAAACCTGGCGTAGCCCGGTGTCTTGCGGGCCGGCGTGGCTGGGTTGGGGGTGTCCGAGGTTGTCCGATGTTCTCCTGGGGTCGCCGAAATGGTAGATCTGGCCTAGCCCGGTGTCTTGCTCGCGGGCGCGGCTGAGGTGGAGGTGGAGGTGGAGGTGGAGGTGACTCAGGCTGCCTGACGTTCTCCCGGGGTCGCTGAAATGCTAGAATTTGCCAAGCCTGTTGTCTTACAGGTCGGCGCGGCTGACGGCCGCCCGCGCTTCTATTCCGCGGAATAGGATTTGGCATACTCGGCTCCGGCTAGATCCAGTGATGCTGGCGCGAAAGCTGGACCTGTCGTCGGCGCTGCTTGTAAAGGCGCAAGATCAGCCACCCCTACAACGCCGTGACTGCCGCAGGTTGCGCACTCAGGCGAGTGGCGAACAGCCGCTGGGAATGTCCGCTGAGTCTGCGCATCGTAAACTACAAGCTTCGGAGTGACGTACTTTTGCCCTGGCACGACGCCAAGGATTCTCACTGTTTCTGCAACCTGTATCGACGCCACAACACCATTCAGAAATATGACCGATGGTGCGGCCTCCTCGGTGCCGTAGCCGTGGTCCCGTTCGTATTCCTGTACCTCTGGCGGCGCTAAGTCATACGCCGCCCGTTGTGGATTAATAAAGCCACGGCACTCGAGGCAACCGATTCCCGGTGCCACGACTTGGACTTGTCCGCCCAGTCTCCCAGCGAGACCGTCGGTCTCAATTCTAGCGCCAGCGCCGGCATCGATAAGCGGTATAAGATACCGGACAGATAAATGGTTCAACGACAAGCGCGCGCCGTGCCCGTCGACGCATCCGAGCAGTAAGTCTGCTGCTTTGGCGTGGTTGAGAGCTCCGCTGTCGAGGAGTGGCGCCGCTACGGCTGTTACCGCAACCTTAGGTGCCACGCGCTCGATAACCTCCCGGAAGACGTCCACCTTGTATCGTCCGACGTCGTCTGGTCCGGCCCCGATGAGGCGGTTAAGATTACTGGGCTCGACACGGTCAGGATCAATCAGGGTCAGGTGGCCGACGCCGAGGTAGGCGAGCTCTAAGGCAACGAACGAGCCAAGACCGCCAACGCCGATGACTGCTACTCGCGCTTTTGAGAGGGCCTCTTGGGTGCCCGCCCCGAGCAGGGGCAGCTGGCGGCTATGACGTGCTTCTTGCGGGCGGGCTGGTCCAGGCGCGCAACCGGATGTCTGGAGGTAGTGCAGGACTGGTGAGTCATCGGAAAAGCTTCCGACGATGGTCACTCGTCGAATTGGCCGAATTGCCCCGGTTAGCCGCTGATAGTAATGAGCGTCGAGGCTGTCTCGCCCGACGACCATCGTAGCGTGGTAAAACGGCTCAGGTAGCATTGACGCGAGACGAGGCATCTTCATCCGGTCATTGGACCAGTCAATGCCACTAAACGTTGTTTGAGACCCTGAGTCAAAGGGATGTGAGTGGACCTCAATGAGGCTCCACCCTTCTTGCCTGCACCGGGTCAATACGGAGGCGACGAACTGACCGTTCGGGACGATTCCGGAGGGCGACTGATGCTCTAAATCCTTCGGTTGTGCGCGTAGTAGCTCATGACCTACCAAGCGTATTCTGCTACCTGAGACGTTGGGCGCAGCGAGGATGAACGCCAGCTGCTCATTGTCGTCCCATCGGCCTGGCTCGCCATTGATAGACAGAAGGTGGCTGCGGAGGTGCGACCAGAGACTCGAACTCAGGACAATGTCGTGCACCTCGGGCGTCATTATCTTGCCCCACTCAGGGTGCGCCGATCGCGGAAAATTGCCGCAATCAGGTTCAGGTAAGTCACCAGACTGTGCCCCCGGGCCAAGTCTACCCCGCCGGCTGGTCGCCACCCGATGAGGTGTACGCAGAAATGTCCCCATCCTTGATAGAGATGTTCCTTATCGCTGCCCGGCCCGCGCGTGAAGAAGTGATTGAGCGGCTGGTGCTTGTTCGTCCGGAGATCATGGTCCGTCCAGAACCATTCTGGCGGTACGGAGGGGTAGCCGGGGGTGCCGTGCGGGATGTCGATGAGGAGTTCGATGTGAGTCTTGTTCCAGCCCGGGGAAATCGGAAAACGCTCGACATAGAACCATGTGCCGCTCTCGGTGTCGAAGCGGATGTCGCCAAACCGCTGCGAGAGTAATAGCGCCTCGGCCTTGAGTCGGCTAAGCCGGCGCCGAGTCTCGAGGCCGTTGGTTATCGGCGGCATCCCGGCCTAGCCAACGCGGCCATAGGTGAACGGCGTCACCACTGAGTAGTCGACTGCATCGGCAGGCAGCGGTTTATGATCTTCGAGCTTTACAATCTGACCATTGGGCATGCTGGCCATTACCCAATCAGACAGCACGCTCTTGGAGTGGCGCTTGAGATCGGCGGCAGTTGGCTGCCCCTCGCGCATGTCGATAATCTCGCCGTTTACCAGGTAGTTCCCCATCTCGGCGCCTTCCTTCTTGTTGGTCGAGTACCAGAGTCTGTTGACCATTCAAGCTCACCTGGATTGGCTGCGGTGGGAGTATCAGGAGAACTCCAGGTAAACGTGGCTATGGGCGCAGAGTGACGGCGCAGGCACGGATTGTCACTAACTGGGGCCGGGTGTTGTCCATAAGCGGCTGCCTTCGCTGCGGCATGCGGCCTAAGCCAGCTCGTTCGTGTTCTCATGATCCACCCCTGTGGCGCCATCTTTAAGCCGTTCATCGCTTCCGAACACGGCCACGTTACAAATCCGCAGTTGATAGCGCTAAGTTGTGGTGCGTATGCGCAGCGATTCCAATCCGGCGTCTGTTCGCGCTGTTCGGGCTGTTTGCGTCGTTTGTGGGAGCTGCCAGTCATTGCAGGCCGAGGCCCGGCCCGGGGCCCATGTTCTGGAAGCTCCGCGAACGGCTGGGACCAATCAGGACGGGGCGCAGGGTCTCGACATAGTCGTGAGGGCGGGCCGACGGGTACGGCCTGGCGGATGCTCGCGACGTCAGGAATTGAGGGCTGACATCGCCTGCCAGGCGTCCCACGGGACGGTCCAGTCGTAGATGTCGCCGTGCGCCGCGGTGAGCGGGGTCGGGCTGTTGGTGACCTCGACCGGGTCCCCGAAGATCGCGGTCTCGAAGTATCGCTTGGCGTTCGCGGTGGAGAGGTTCACGCAGCCGTGGGTGACGTTAGCTGAGCCCTGCGCCCCGGCGGACTCCGGATTGGCGTGGATGTACTCGCCGTAGTTGGAGATTCGCACCGCCCAATACATGGGTAGGTTGAAATAGTCGTATGCGGGGTTGGTCATCAGCACTTTCTGAGACTTGTTCATCACGATGTGGATGCCGTTGGTGGTGTGGCGCCTCGGGTCCGAGGCCAGCCCGTAGCTGGACGGGAAGTTCATCACTTCCTGACCGTCCCGAATGACAATCAAGCGATGGCTGTTGACGTCGGCCTTGACGATCTGGGCGCGGCCGATGGTGAAAGACGTAGTCAGATCTTCCTCGCCGTAGGAGCCGTCGCCGTAGGCCACGCCGTAGAACTTGGCGGCAACATCGACCTTGGTGCCGGGTTGCCAGTAGTCCTTGGGCCGGTAGTGCACCCGGGAGCCGCCGTCGGCGTCGGGAAGCCAGGCCCACGATCCTTCGGTCGGCACCGATGTTTGTACCTGAAGCGCTCGTTCCACGGCGGCCTTGTCGGACACGTGGTCGTCGAACTGAAGGATGACCGGGGCGGCGATGCCGACGGTGTCGCCGTCGCCGATGTTCACGGTGGCGTGGACAAGCTGGCGGGGCTCGACGGTGGTGAACGAGCCGGTGATGGGCACCAGGATGGCGTCAGCGCCGGTCGCGATGCCGCCCCAGGTGTAGGTCCTGCCGTAACCCAGCGGCTCAGTGCTGGTCCAGCTGCGCCGGTCAGCGCTGAGCGATCCGGCCACGCCCTTGCCGTCCCGGTTGGTCAGCGCCACCTGTTGCAGGACCCCGCCGGTGACCCGCACCGAGACGGGCAGCACGGGGCTGATGTCCGCGGCCTTGTCCCCCGGCAGGGTGATGACCTGAGCCGCGGGGCGCGGGGGAGCACTGGAGGTTCCCGAAGCTGGCCCCGTGCCGGTACACCCGGCCAGCAGGACCCCTACGACAAGCAATACCAGCGTCCAGACGATCCGATTCGCCCGGGCGCCGCCCAGCACGCTACCCATGGTCTCCCCGTCGTTGCCTGTGCGCCAGGGTATCGCGGGCAGATCACAGACTCATGTCATCGACGCGCCCAGAAATGTCGGCGTCGCCATCCACACTGGCCCCGAACAGGAAGGAGGGGGACCATGACGGCCATGACCGAACCGACCGGACTTGCCGAGGGTCGCCCGTTCACGGTGCACGACCTGGAGGCGATGCCCGATGACGGACGGCGCTACGAGCTCATCGACGGGATGCTCCTCGTGACCCCCGCCCCGGGCTGGTCGCACCAGGAGATGTCGCTCACGCTGTACACGGTGCTGCGAGCGGCTTGTCCACCGGGGCTGCGGGTTCTGGCGGCGCCGTTCGCGGTGCGGACCGCCCCCATCAACGAGGTGCAGCCCGATGTGGTGGTTGCGCGCTTCGACGACCTCACCGAGGCTTGCCTGCCAGTGGCGCCGGTGCTCGCAGTCGAGGCGTTGTCGCGCAGCACCGCGCTCCACGACCGCAACACCAAGAAGGCCCACTACGAGCGGCTTGGGGTGCCGTCGTACTGGTTGCTCGATCCGGTTCAGCCGGGCGGGCTCGACGTCTACGAGCTCGACGAGCACGGCCGCTTTCAGCTAACTGCCACAGTGAGCGGTGACGAGGTCTTCACCGCCCGACGGCCGTTCCCGGTGCAGGTCTGCCCTGCGCGACTACTCGATGGCCTCCGCCCGCGATGATCGCATTCAGCGGGCTCGGCGGGGTAAAGGATGTGCCGATACCCCCGCTGAGCCCGCTGAATGCGGAAACTCAGGTGAGGGTGGCCGTGATCCGCTCGGCCGCGCAGCGGGCCGGTAGCGCGGTGGGGTCGGTGCCGGTGCATTGCACCAGTGACGCGTCGGCGGCGAGCACCGCGAGCAGGACCTCGCCGGGCACCGTCATGTCCCAGCTCGTGGTGCACAGCAGACGATCACCGGCGGCCAGGCCCAGTTCGGTGGCCCGTGACCGGGCGACGGCGCCGAGTGCCTGGGTGTCCGGTCCTGGTCCGCCGGGTGTGAAGGTGTCACCGTGCACCCGGACCTCGCTGGTGTAGTCCCGGACCCCTGGCGGCAGCACCCGGATGCCCATGCCCAGCGCGTCCAGCCCCAGCGTTGCAATCTCGTCGGCGCTGGCTGCGTCGGCGATTCGGTCGATCCCGCACAGCGCGACGGCCACCGCGCCGGCGGGCGACGTGGTGACCGTCGCGCCGCACCACCAGGCACCCAGCAGCACCCCGGCGGTTTGCCAGTGCGGTGGCAGCAACACCGCGACAGCGTCGCCGGGTTGGACGTCCAACTCGTCCCGTAACCAGTTCGCGGTCTTGGCTGCCCAATTGGCCAGCGTGGCGCCGGACAGCTCCACCCGGCTGCCGGCACTGTCGTCATAGTGGGTGATTCGTGGCCGGGCCGGATCCGCCCGCAGTAGCGGGCCGAGCAGTTCGTCGGTGATGGTCATCGGCTCCTCAGCAAGGCCGGGTCAAAAGACGCACGGCACGTCGCCGCTCATCATCGGCGGTCTCGGTGCCGGGGCTGGGGCGGCGCGTGCGATATCCGCGATCGGACGCCCGGTATTGATGGCGGCCGACCCATCCACCCGCAGGAAAGACGCGCCGGCAATCCGCGGCTTGACCGGCCCTGGGTGGTCCCGGCCGAGGTAGACCTGCACGGTCCCGGCTGTCAGGTTGGAGCCCTCTTCGACCGGCAGGCCGCCCAGTGTGTCGGCCACTGCCTGGCCGGCGTCCTGCTCGCCGCTCGGGTAGCGCACCACGCTGCTGGCTCGGGCGGGGGTGTTGCCGACCGCCCCCTGGGCGAACCCTTGCCCGGCCAGCTGTTCGGAGACCGATTTGGCGAGCCCGGTCTGGCCCGAGCCGTTGAGCACGTCGACGGTGACCGTCGCCCTGGCCGGAGAGCCGGGTGTGAGGTCCGGCGCGGGCGCGACGTCGACGGCCCGGGCGACGAAGGCCTGCACGGCCTGCGGGTCGACCTTGAGCACGTCGCCGTCGGACTCGCTGTCGCCGTTGCCCAAGACCGGAACGGTCTCGAACATCACGTTGCCCGCTGCGAGGCCCTGCATCCGAGCGGCGAAGTCGAGTACGTCGAGGTCCTGGTCGAGCACCAGTGACTGCTGGGTCGCGTCGATCAGCTGGCGGATCCGACGGGGGCTGGACAGCGTGCCCGCCGTCAGCACCTTGTCGGCCAGCGCGGCGAGGTACACCTGCTGGCGCACGATGCGGTCGAGGTCGCCGCGGGGCAGCCCATGCCGTTGCCGGACGAACGCCAGCGCGTCCGGACCCGAGATCACTTGCGGACCGACCGGGAAGTTCGCGCCGGAGAACTCGTCGCGAACCGGTTCCCGCAGGCACACTTCCACCCCGCCGACTGCCTCGGTCAGCAGCGAGAAGCCCAGCAGGTTGATCTCCGCGTAGTGGTCGATGCCGACCCCGGTGAGGTCCTTGACGGATTGGAGCAGAAGCTTTCGCCCCGCGGCGATGGACTCGG
Source organism: Pseudonocardiaceae bacterium (assembly GCA_050699975.1). Taxonomy (GTDB): domain Bacteria; phylum Actinomycetota; class Actinomycetes; order Mycobacteriales; family Pseudonocardiaceae. Next base: position 15,589 of record JBOHGH010000041.1, read on the forward strand.
TGCGCACCACGGCCGGGTCGGTGTCTTGCGCCACGAGCCGTTCCGCGGTGGCGCTCTTCGCGCGGATGAACGCGGAATTGAGCTTGTGCATGCCGTACCCGTCGGGCATCTGCACGTACAGATCCCGGGGCAGCGAGATCGCTACCGCGCGCGTGCCATCGTTGGGGATCCGCACCAGGATCATGGTGTCGGTGAGCTCACCCTCGTTGTCGCCGGCGCGCAGCCGGGACAACACGTCGGCGGGCAGTGGGTTGTCCTGCGCGTCGGTCCGGCTGTCCATGCCCACCAGCAGGATGTCGGTGGCGCGGTCCGGAGCGCTGAAGCCGATCACATCCGTGGTGCTCAAGCCTTGCTGGAGGCTCTGGAAGGTCGCCCACCCGTACCCGGTGAGGCTGAGCACCAGTGCAGAGACCAGCGCGAGTGCCAGCTTGGCGCCGCGCAACCCATTGGCCGGGCGCCGCCGCAGAGGTGGTGTCGCGTGACGCCGCCGGTGGGGCCGCCCGGCATAACCCCCTGGCCGGGGTGGCCTGTCGTCCACGCATCCCTCCTGCGTCCGGCGGCTGGTGCGGAGCCTGTGCCAGGCTTGTCGCGCCAGGGTATCCGCGGGTTGGAGTCCGGGTGGCGCACGCGTCTCTTGGTACAGACGTGTGAATGCCTAGTCGGGTTGCCATGACACAGTCGGATCTGACTGCCGGCCAGGTTGGGAGGGTGAGCTGATGCGGCTTCTGGTCACCGGCGGTGCTGGGTTCATCGGCTCGACGTTCGTGCGCCGGGTGCTCAGTGGTGCGCAACCGTCACTGACCGGTGCCGACGTGGTGGTTCTGGACAAGCTGACCTACGCAGGCAATGCAGAGAATCTGGCGCAGGTCGCGGCCGACCCGGCGCTGCACTTCGTCAAGGGCGACATCACCGAAGGGCTGCTGGTGGCCGACCTGATGGTCGGGGTCGATGCGGTGGTGCACTTTGCCGCGGAGTCGCACGTGGACCGCTCGATCCTCGGTGCCGATCCGTTCGTGGTGACCAACGTGGTGGGCACCCACACGCTGCTGCAGGCCGCGCTGGAGGCCGGCGTGTCGAGGTTCGTGCACGTCTCCACCGACGAGGTTTACGGCTCGATCGAGTCGGGGTCCTGGCCCGAGGACCATCCGCTGGAGCCGAACTCGCCCTACTCGGCGTCCAAGGCGGGCGCCGATCTGCTCGCCCGGGCCTATGCCCGCACCCATGGCATGGACGTGCGGATCACCCGCTGCTCGAACAACTACGGGCCCTACCAGTACCCGGAGAAGGTCATCCCGCTGTTCGTCACCAACCTGCTCGACGGGCTGCCGGTGCCGTTGTACGGCGATGGGCTCAACGTGCGGGACTGGTTGCACGTCGACGACCATTGCGACGGCATCGCGCTGGTGCTCGAGCGCGGTCGGGCCGGCGAGGTCTACAACATCGGCGGTGGCATCGAGCTGACCAACACCGAACTGACCGGTCTGCTGTTGGAGGCCACCGGCGCGGACTGGTCCAGCGTCCGGCCGGTGGCCGACCGCAAGGCCCACGACCGCCGTTACTCGGTGGACTGGACCAAGATCCGCACTCAGCTCGGTTACCGCCCCATGGTGGACTTCACCCAGGGGCTGGCAGACACGGTGAGCTGGTACGCCGAGCACCGGGACTGGTGGGAGCCACTGAAAGCGGCTCCGGCGGCGGTCCCGAGGTGACGGTGACCCTGCTGGTGACCGGTGGTAGCGGCCAGCTCGGCCGGGATCTGGTGACCGCGGCCGTCCGGGCCGGGATCACCCGGGTACATGCACCGGGCTCGGCGCAACTCGATCTCACCGACCCCGCGGCGGTGACCGACGCAGTCGCGGCCGCCTCCGCCGGTACCCGCCTGGTCGTGATCAACGCGGCGGCCTATACCGCGGTGGATGCTGCGCAGGACCATGGTGCGCAGCGTGCACACGCCGTCAACGCTGATGGGCCGGCGCACCTGGCCCGAGCCTGCGCCGCGCACCGGGCACATCTGGTGCAGGTCTCCACCGACTACGTCTTCGCCGGCGACGGGGCCGGGCCGCACCGGGTGGGCGACCCGACGGTGCCGCGCAGCGTGTACGGCCGGACCAAACTGGCGGGGGAGGCAGCGGTGCTGTCATCCGGGTCTGCTGCGCATGTGGTGCGCACCGCCTGGCTCTACGGTGCGCACGGCGGCAATTTCGTCCGCACCATGGCGCGGCTGGCGCACGGTTGCGACCCCGTCCGGGTGGTCGACGATCAGCGCGGCCACCCGACCTGGACTGCGGACCTGGCCAGCGGCTTGATCGCGCTCGCGCTGGCCGCCGACCGGGTGCCACCCGGTGTTCTGCACTGCGTCAACGCGGGTTCGACGACCTGGTTCGGGCTGGCCAGGGCGGTATTCACCGAGATCGGTGCCGACCCGGACCGGGTGCGGCCGTGCAGCACCGCGGAGTTCCCCCGGCCCGCGCCGCGCCCGGCGAACGCGGTATTGGATACCGCCGGGTGGGTGGCGGCCGGGCTGCCCGAACTGCGGGATTGGCGCCAGGCCCTGCGCGCCGCGGTCGCCGAGGGCCTGCTCGCCACGCTGACGGATCCCAGCTGAGGCAGCTCAGCGCGGGTGTGCGCTGCTCACCGTGTCGGCCGGCAACGTGGCATGCATCATCGAGACGTTGTAGCTGTCGTATTGGGTCATCGTGAAGTAGATGTCGCGCCCTTTCGAGTCCGGGTTCAGGAAACCGCCGTAGAGGTGCGGGTACTCCTTGGACGTTGCGACCGTGATCGGGTCGCCCCACGGTCCGGTGGGTTGCGGGGCCAGTCTGACCACGATCTCACCGCGGGACTCATCCATGGTCATCATTTGCCAGCTGTTGAGGGTCTCGTCGTAACGGACGGACAGTTCCCCCACGGGCCCTGGCACGATTGCGGCCGCGTTCGTGCTGTCGCCCCGCTGCCAGTCTTTCCCGGTCCAGTACTCGTAGGCGGAGTTGTCGAGCAGTTGCCGCTCGGGCACCCGGGCGACGTGGGCGGCGCCGAAGCGGCCGTTCTGCGTGCCGAAGGCGTAGACAAAGCCGTCCCCGCGGGCATAGGCGATCATCTGGAATTTCTCGTCGAGGGCATCGGTGTTCTTCCGGTGCGTGCTGGGGACGTCCTTCCAGGTCTGCCCGCCGTCGTCGGAGTACGCGACGCCATTGTGGTTCGTGATCCAGTTCCCGGGTGTGGTGAACTTGCGCACCGACATGTAGGCCATGTAGTCGCGCCCGCCGATGTTGACGCCGCCGGTCGGGATCTTGGTCATCTCGACGCCGTTCTGCTTGAGCGACGGGAGCAGTTCCTTGGCGTGGCCGGGACGGTCGGTGACGAAGTTGTTGAAGGACATGCCGTCGGCCGGGTTGCGGTCCGAGCTGCGGGCCAGCGTGTTCGAGCGCCAATCGATCGTGGCAGGGTCACCGAACCCGCTGCTGGTACCTGCCCATCCGGCCCCGAAGGTGTCGCCGAAGGCGGCCAGGATCTGCCCTCGCTCATCGGTCCACATGATGCCGAGGTCGGTTCCCTTGATCTTGTAACGCGCCTCGGTCGCGTTGATGGACTCAGCACCGGTGATCACGGCTACCGGGTTTGCCTGACCCTGCGGCGCGGTTTGCGCCGCCCCGGGCGTCGCTGAGCTGACCGTGACAGTCGCGACTGCCGCGCTCAGGGCCGCTAAGGCGACCCCGGCCCGTGCTCGTTGAGTGAGCATCCCTGTCCCCCTTCTGACCGGAACGCGTCGTCGCGCGAGCAGGCACGCGTCAGCATTCCGTAGCTACAAGCGACATCCCCCAGCACTCGAAGGGGGCATGATTGCCCTTTCCGGCGCCATTAGTAGCGAGTGTGCGACTCCACGTATCGTAACGTCGATCACGCTAGTCCTCGTGGGTGAATCCTAGAGAGCTGGCCGCTAACCCGGCGTGTCGGTCACTTTTGCCCCGGTGTGTCCGTCACTGGTGTCCGGTGTGTCCATCACCGGTGTCCGGTGTGTCCGTCACTGGTGTCCGGTGTGTCCGCCTCTGGTGCTCACTATCAGTCGCAGGCTTGGCGGTATGCCCGGACTGTTGCTTCCGCACAGGCTCGCCAGGTGTAACGGGCGGCGTGCGCCCGCCGGGCAGCGACGCCTACCGGATCGCCGTCGCCGGCGTCGGCCACAGTGGCCAGCGCGGTGGCCAGGGCGGCGGGATCCTCGGGTGGGACGAGCGTGGCGAGCCCGCCGGCGATCTCCCGCAGCGCCGGCAGGTCGGAGCACACCACCGGCACCCCAGTCGCCATCGCCTCGAGGACCGGCAGGCCGAAACCCTCGTCGCGCGACGGCAACACCAGCGCTGCCGCGCCGGCGACCACGCAGCGCAGGTCAGCGTCGGCGAGGTAACCCACGGTGCGCACCCGCGGCGAGATCACCGGGGCCGGCCCCCAGCCGGCCGGCCCGGCGAGCACGAGCGGCGGGAGACCGCGCTGCGACGCGTGCGCGTCGAGCAGCACGTCGAGGCCCTTTCGCGGCTGAGCGGCCCCGATGAACAGCAGGTACCGCGGCGGCAACCCCAGCGCCGTGCGCTGCGCTTCGGTGGGCGCGGTGGCACCTGACCATGAGCGGTCAACGCCCAGCGGGGTGATCACGATCCGCTGCGCCGCGACGTCGAGCCGTCGGACTACCAGTTCGGCGACTGCGACACTGGGAGTGCAGACCACCGCCGCGCGGGCCACCGAGTGTGCAACCAGCTCGGGCAGACCGCGCTGCTGTGGGGCCAGATAGTCCGGACGGTCCAGGAACGCCAGGTCGTGCACGGTGACGACACCGCGGGCGCGCCGTGACGGCGGCAGCACGAAGTTGGTGGCGTGCAGCACCTCGGCGCTGGTGGCGAGCAGTTCGGTGGGGGGCCAGCCCACCCGTTGCCACAGCGCTCGCAGCGCCCGGGCCGGGACCGGTCTACCGCGCACCGTCACCCCGGGGGGTACCGCGCGGCACAGCGCGGCCTGGCCACGGGCGGTGAAGGCGGTGACAGTGACGTCCACATCGGACCGGGTCGCCAGCTCGCGCAGCAGCGCGGCGGTGTATCGGCCGATCCCACTGCGCTGCCCGAGCAGCGGCGTACCGTCGATGAGTACCCGTGAGTGGCGATGCGAGTTATCGCTCCTATCGCCGCTCACGGGTTGTCCACAGTCTGTGCAGGCGCCCCGCGGCTCGGCGGGCCACTTCGCCCGGTCCGCCGGCGGCGAGGTAGGAGCGGACCAGGGAGGCGTCCCGGCGCAGCGCCCCGGCCACCCCGGTCCGGCCGCCGACCGCGGCCAGCGCAGAGCCACCCAGCCGGTCGGGGGCGGGTCGTGGGTGCCGGCAGAACTCGATCAACGGCGCAAGCGCCGCCTCCCAGGTGTAGCGCTGGGCCACTGCCGCGATCCGATCCCGGCAGCCGGCGGCGAAAGCGTCGTCGTAGAGCACCTGTTGCAGCGCTGTGGCCAGCGCCGCCGGATCGCCGGCGGGTACCACCACACCGAGATTCTCGGCTGCCACCAGCTCAGCGAAGGCGTCGCCGTCGGTGGTGACGATGGGCAGCCCCGCCCACAGGTAGTCCAGCACCCGGGTGCGGAAGGCGAAGGTGGTTTCGACGTGCTCGAAGTGAGTGGTCACGCCGGCATCGGCGTCGAGCAACCAGTTCTGCCGGTCGGCGTAGGGCACCCAGGTCTCGTTGAAGAACACGTGCTTCCCGGTAAGCCCGAGGGTCTCGGCGAGCCGGCGGGTCTGCCCGGCCATACCCATCTCGGGCACGTCGGGGTTCGGGTGACGCATCCCGAGGAACACCAGCCGCAGGTCGCCGTGCTCGGCACCCAATGCGTGTACTGCGTGCAGCAGGGTCAGCGGGTCGAACCAGGAGTAGACACCGCCCGCCCACAGGACCACCTTGTCGCGTGGCCCGAAGCTCAGCGTGTCGCGCAAGCCCGGTCCGGTGCGTTGCGGCGGCTTGCCGGACAGCCCGAACGGGGCCACCGCAAGCAGCGAACGGGTCGTCGGGTCGGCGTCGTAGACGGTGGGGGACAGCCGGCCGATCGCCGCCAGGTGCCCGAGCCAGAAATGCCGCTGCCGTTCCGAAGCGCAGAGGAAGAAGTCGCCGCGGCGCAGCTGGTTGGACAGCACCGCGGTGACCGCGTCGACGACCTGGGCGCGCCGGTCGTCACCGAGATCCCGGGTCTGCTCGAGCTGCTCCAGGTGCATCGGGTCGTAGATGTCGGCGACGACAAGGTGGTTGGACGTCTCTAAAGACGGTATCTGCTCGAGCACGTGGCCTTGAAGGACTACCAACTGGGCCCAGTCCAGTTCTGGACCGATCGACCTGGGGGTCCGTTGCCGCACGTCGAACTCGGCTGGAGGTGGCGAGCAGTGCTGGTTCAGGCTGATCAGCCGCACATCGTGCTCGCCGGACAGCACCTCGGCGATGTTCCAGGCTCGGATCGCGGGTCCGGCCATCCGCTGCGACACCGCGTCCGCGGTGATGACCAGGATCCGCCGGCGCGCGCCATACACCTGAGCCACGCCGAGGGCCTCGACGATCGCGTCGTGCGCCAGCAGGTAGGGGACTTCAGGGGAGGTGCGCTCCAGGGCGTTGCGCATCAGCGGGACCAGGTCGGCGTCGGTGCGGACCCGGGCGGCCTGCTCGGCGCGTCGCGACGCGGCCAGCGCGGGCAGCATCTCGACGAACCGGTCGATGGCGTAGACCCCGGCCATGGTCACCCGAGGCACCGCCATCGGACCGGCGGTCTCCGCTCCCGGGCTACGCCGGGTCATTTCGAGCTCGGTGGGGTCGCATTCGCCGCGGGCGGTGGCCCGGCGCACGGCCAGCGCGAGAGCCGCCGGCAGCACCGTGGCCAGCGTCTCATCGGAGACGTTCTTGTACAGCGCGGCGAGCGCGTTTCGCTCCAGCAGGTAGGTCTCGCGGGCCGGGTCGGCGCCGCGCAGCGAGGCGTGGTGGCGGTGGTAGGCGATCGACCGCGGCTCGTAGCGCACCCGGTAGCCGCGCAGGTTGAGCCGCCAGCCCAGGTCGACATCCTCACAGAACATGAAGAACCGCTCGTCGAACCCGCCGAGTCCGGTGAAGACCTCGCGCCGGACCAGCAGCGCGGCGCCGGTGCCGAACAGCACGTCGCGGGCGGTGTCGTGGGTACCGTCGTCAGGCCTGCCGACGTGCGGTTTGTAGCCCATCCCGTACCAGGTCAGGCCACCGTCGACGTAGTCGATCCGCTCGCCATCCCAGTCCAGCACCTTGCTGGCCACCGCGGCGACGTCCGGGCCTTCACTCAAGGCTTCGACGGCCGCGCGGACCCAGTCGCGGTGCGGCCGCGCGTCGCTGTTGAGGAAGGCGACGATCGAGCCGGTGGCGTCAGCCACCCCGAGGTTGCAGCCGCCGGCGAATCCGATGTTGGTGGCCGAGCGGATCAGCCGGGCCTGTGGCACCGCGGCGGTGATCCGTTCGGCGCTGCCGTCACCGGAGGCGTTGTCCACGCAGATCAGTTCGAGCGCCCCGGCGGGCCAGTCCAGCTCGTCGCGCAGCGCGCGCAGGCAGGTCACGGTGTCCTCGCTGCCGCGGTAGTTCACCACGATCACCGACACCCTCGGCTCGCTCACGTCGAGTTCCTCCCCTCGGGCCCACCCCGGCTCAGCGGTGCGCCACCGTGACGAACTCGTTGTAGGTGAACACCCGACCCATCCAGTCCGGGAAGGGGAACGAGAACTGGCGGTCCACCACCAGCCCGAGCTCGGCGCACAGCTGCGCCAGCCGGCCGTGGTCGAAGTAGACGGTGTGGGTGGGGTCGGAGGCGAAGCCGCGCTGCTGCGGGCAGATCAGCACGATCCGGGCGGGGCTATCCGGGCCGCCGTCTCGGCCGCCGTCGAGGTAGCCGAGGTAGGGCGCGAGAACGTCAGCGGCGCCGCCCGGCGGGAGGTGCTCGACCAGGTGCGCCGCCAGCAGCCCCCCGAACCGGCCGTGCTGGTCTGGGGGCGAGGAGAGGAATTCTGTGACGGTGTATGCGGTCAGCCCGCGATCCCGGCAGGTGAGTACCGAGTGCTTGTTGTGGTCGACGCCGACACTGCCGGCGCCGAGGTGGGCCAAGTTGCGGCCGATGCCGCAACCGACGTCGAGGACCCGGCGCTCGCCCAGCAGCCGGCAGAGGTTCCAGCGATACGGCGCCTGGACGTCCAGCAGCTGCTTCCAGCGGGCCTGCTGGAGCGTCGCGAGGCGATCGGTATACGCCTGCCCGGCGGTGTCCGCATCGGGAGGGTCGGTCACGAGTGCCCCGCGGCGGCACCGGACGGAGCAGCGAACAGGGTGGCGGGCTCGGCCACGGGGGACGCCTCCAGATCGTCGGCGGGTCGGGCGTCGTCGGATGCTACGGGGCTCTCTGGTGATCAGCGCCTGACCCCCGTCGGGCAGCGTTGGGCCCGGGACCTTGGTGGCCCCCTCAGCGCACCAGGGGATCCGGCGCCCGGCCGGCCCAGGTGGACCACAGCAGCGATCGGCTGACGGTGGCCCGCCGGCCGATCCGGTGCCGCGCGACCAAGGTTGCGGGCAGTTGGACCGCCACCTCCGCGAGTACCCGTAGCCGCAACCCGAGGGCGAAGTTGGGGGTGCCGGGACGGTTCCGGCGAAACGGCAGCACCAGCGTCAGACCGGCGAAGCGGGCCAGTTCCCGGGTGGCCACCCCGGCAGGTGCGCAGCGCAGCAGCACCAGCAGCCGGTTGCGCTCGTTCCAGCGGTGAAAGGTCGCCGTGCCGTGCTGCGCCGAGGCGCCCCCGACGTGCCGGACCCGGGCGGCCGGCACGGCGATCACCCGGTAGCCCGACAGCCGCAACCGCCACGACGTGTCGGTGTCCTCGTAGTAGCAGAACAGCGAGCCCGGTAAACCGCCCGCGGCCCGCAGCGCATCCGTGCGCAGCAGCGCAGCCCCGCCGCAGAAGCCGAACGGCCGCCCTCCGGTGGTGTCCCGGCCGTACCCGATGCGGGTGAGCGCGACGCCGGTGGACAGCACGGTGCCGTCCCCGGCGTGCAGCACCGAGGCTGCCGCGGCGGCGGTGTCATCGTCGTCGAGGGCCTTTTCCAGCGAGGCGAGCCACCCCGGCTCGGGCTCGGCGTCGTCATTGAGCCACGCCGTATAGGGGGTGCTGACCTGAGGTAACGCGGCAGCCAGTGCCCCGGCGTAGCCGGTGTTGCGGGTCATCCGCAGCACCGGGGGGCGCAGCGGGTGGGCACCGATCTCCCCGGCGGTTCCGTCGGTCGAGGCGTTGTCGACCACCAGCACCCGGTGCGACCGGGTCTGGGCGCCCAGTGCGTCCAGGCAGCGCCCGATCAGGCCGCGACCTCGCCAGGTGACCACGACCACCGTCGTTCGCTCAGCTGCCGACACAGCGGGTGACGGTACCCGTGCCACACTTCGCGGCGTGCCGAAGCTGGTGGTGCTGCTGGAGCAGCTGCTCGCGCCGGTGCCGGGAGGTACCGGGCGGTACTCCCGCGAACTCGCGGCGGCGTTGGCGGCGACCGCGCCGGCCGGCTGGACCGTGGGCAGCGCGGTGGCCCGGCACGCCGACCCCACCCCGGCCATGATCCCCGGAGTGGAAGGGCCGCAGGTGTTGCCGCTGCCCCGCCGGGCGCTGGTCGCCGCCTGGGAGTCCGGCGTCGCGCTGTGGCCGGGAGGCGACGCCGTGCACGCCCCGACACCGCTGGCCCCGCCCGGGCCCCGCCGCGGCTGCAACCTGGTGGTCACGGTGCACGACACGGTGCCCTGGACCCATCCCGAGGGACTGACCCGGCGCGGGGTCAGCTGGCACCGCCGGATGATCGGGCGAGCGGCCCGTCGGGCGGGTGCCCTGGTGGTACCCACCACCGCGGTCGCCCACGAGTTGCCGCGGTACGTGCCCTGTCAGGCACGGGTGCACGTGATCGGAGCAGGGGTCAGCCGGACGATGGCGCGTCCTCCGCAAGATGCTGATGAGATCGCCGGACGGCTTGGCCTGCCGCCGCGGTACGTGCTGGCGATCGGCACTCTCGAACCCCGCAAAGGGATCGACACGCTGCTCGCGGCGCTGGCCGCGCCGGATGCCCCGGAGCTACCGGTGGTGCTGGCCGGTCAGCCCGGCTGGGGGCGGGTCGATCCGGCTTCGCTCGCCAGGCAGGCCGGGCTGGACCCGGGCCGGGTGCACGTGCTGGGCCGGATCAGCGACCCCGCGCTGACCGTCGTGCTGCACGGCGCGGCGGTGCTGGCGGCACCCAGCCGCGCGGAGGGCTTCGGTTTGCCGGTGCTGGAGGCGATGGCGGCCGGGGTGCCGGTGGTGCATTCCGACGCCCCCGCGCTGGTCGAGGTCGCCGGTGGCGCCGGCGTGACGGTCAAGCGCAACGACCCGGCCGCGCTGGCCGCCGCGTTGCGTGCGGTGCTGTCCGACTCCAGCCAGGCAGCGACCATGATCGCGGCAGGCCGGCGTCGGGCGGAGCGGTTCACCTGGGAAGCCACGGCCCACCGGGTCTGGTCGGTCCACGTTGACCTACACCGAAACTCGTCACTGACAGTGCCGTCCTAAGCTCCCTGCGTGTCCGAGCCTCGGGTACTCATCGACGCGACGGCGGTCCCGGCCGAGCGTGGTGGCGTCGGCCGGTATGTGGATTGCCTGGTCGCCGCGCTGGAGGCCGACGGCGCGGCACCGATGGTGTTGTGCCAGCCGCGCGACGTCGAGCTCTACGCCAGACTGGCCCCGCACGCCGACGTGCTGGCCGCTGCCGAGCAGGTCGCCACCCGGACCGGGCGGCTGACCTGGGAGCAGACCACGCTGCCCTGGCTGGCCAACCGGTTGCGTGCTGACGTTTTGCACTGCCCGCACTACACAATGCCGCTGGCCAGCCGGGTGGCTGGGCTGGCCACAGTGGTCACGTTGCATGACGCCACCTTCTTCACCGATCCGGAGCTGCACTCGCCGGTCAAGGCCCGCTTCTTCCGGTCCTGGACGCGAACCTCGCTGCGCCGGGCCGCCGGCTGCGTCGTGCCCAGCGAGTCGGCCGCCCGGGAGCTGGGGCGGGTCGCCGGCGCCGATCGCCGAGCTCTGCACGTCGTGCACCACGGGGTCGATGCCGATCGCTTCCACCTTCCGTCGCCGGAGGAGGTGGCCGCGGTCCGGACCCGGCTCGGGCTGGGCGCAAGCCGGTACGTGGCGTTCCTCGGAGCGCTCGAGCCGCGCAAGAACGTGCCCGCCCTGATCCGTGGGTTCGCCCGAGCGCATCAGATCCTCGCGAGCCGAGCTGCTCCGCCTGTCCTCGTGCTGGCCGGACAGCCGGGCTGGGACAGCCACGTGGAGCGCGCATTGGCGGCGGTGCCGCACCGGGTGCGGGTGATCCGGGCCGGTTACCTCCCGTTGGGCGAGCTGTCCGGGTTCCTGGGTGGCGCGGCACTGGTGGCCTACCCGTCCTTGGGAGAGGGTTTCGGGTTACCGGTGTTGGAGGCGATGGCAGCCGGGGCGGCGGTGCTCACCACCCGGCGGCTGGCGATCCCGGAAGTGGGCGGCGACGCGGTGGCCTACTGCGGCACCCAGGCCGAGGACATCGCCGCCGGGATCCTCGAACTGCTCGATGACCCGGCCCGCAGGGCCGAGCTCTCGGCCGCCGCACAGCGGCGCGCCAAGGAATTCTCCTGGGCAGCCAGTGCGGTGCTGCACCGGCGCGCCTACGGCACCGCCGTGGTGGCCCACCGGACGTCCCGCTAGCTCCGCCGAGCGGTCCGGGGTGCAGAATCGGACGCCGTGACCCCCCGCCACTCCTACGGCGACGAGCTCGCCGTGGTCACCGTGACCTACTCGCCCGGCGACACGCTCGAGACGTTCCTGGATTCGGTCGGCAAGGCGACCAGCAGGCCGCTGCGAGTGCTGCTGGCCGACAACGGTTCCACCGACGGAGCCCCGGAGCGCGCGACGCGCCGCGACGGCGTGCAGTTGCTGCGCATCGGGGAGAACGTCGGATACGGCAGCGCCGCCAACCGGGGGGTCGTCGAGTTCGGGCCGGAAGTCGGTTGGGTGGTGGTGGCCAACCCGGACATCGAGTGGCACCCCGGTAGCCTCGACGAGCTGCTCGCCGCCGGGGATCGGTGGCCCAGAGCGGGTGCGCTGGGGCCGCTGATCCGGCAACCCGACGGTACGGTGTACCCGTCGGCGCGGCTGCTGCCCGCGCTGGGTCGCGGCATCGGGCACGCGCTGCTCGGCTCGGTCTGGCCGGGCAACCCCTGGACCACGACCTACCGCCAATCCGACACTGCGCTGGGTGAGCGGACCGCGGAGTGGCTGTCCGGGTCGTGCCTGCTGCTGCGCCGGGCCGCGTTCTGGTCCGTCGGGGGGTTCGACTCCCGCTACTTCATGTACTTCGAGGACGTCGACCTCGGCGACAGGCTGGGTCGCGCGGGATGGCTCAATGTCTACGTGCCGACCGCGGAGGTCACTCACCTCGGCGGGCACGCCACCAGCCGAGTCTCGGAGCTGATGCTCGCCGAGCACCATCGCAGCACTTACCGATACCTCGCCGATCGGCACCCCGGTCCGTTGCGCGCCCCGCTGCGGCTAGTGCTGCGAGCCGGGCTGGCCGGCCGGTCGGAATTGGTACGTCGGGCCGCACGTCGCGGGTAGCGTCCCGCTGACCGCAAGCCGGTCAGCGGTGTGGACGGGCGGGACCGAAGCCGCCGTGCGGGGGCGTCCCCCGACCGAAGACAGCGGTCGGGATGGCCATCGTGTCGTCGGAGTCAACGTCGGGGTTGCAGGGGTCTGCCGCAGTTACCATCACCCGCGGGATCTGCACGGTGTTGGTCTGGTCCATCGGCGAGGTCGCCGAATCAGGAGTGACGATGTCGGCCCGACGGGCCCTTGCGCGAGCCAGCACCTGGTCAGCGCGCTTCAGAGCGTCCATGGGTGCGCCTCCTGTCGCTCCTGCGTCGCCCCCGGGTCCCGCCGTCTGGGTGGACCCGCCGCACGCATCGAAGCAGTCAGCGGCCAGACTAGTCGTCCGGATAGGTGGTGAACCTGCGAGGAGACGGTGCCATGGTGTCGCATCCCACCGTCAGGCCGATCCCGCCGCTGGCCGGCGTCGAGGCAGTGGTGTTGGTCGGGGGTCTGGGTACCAGGATGCGCCCGCTCACCCTGTCCGCGCCCAAGCCGATGCTGCCCACCGCTGGCGTGCCGTTTCTCACCCACCTGCTGGGCCGGATCCGCGCCGCCGGGGTGCGGCACGTGGTGCTGGGCACGTCGTACCGTGCCGAAGTGTTCGCGGCTCATTTCGGTGACGGGTCCGCGCTGGGCCTGGTGCTGGACTACGTCGTCGAGGACGAGCCGTTGGGTACCGGGGGCGGGATCCGCAACGTTGCGCCTGCGCTGAGCGAGCCAGATGTACTCGTGTTCAACGGTGATGTGCTGTCCGGTCTGGACCCTGCCGAGGTGGTGCGAGCCCACCGCGCCACCCGGGCTGACGTGACGCTGCACCTGGTCCGGGTGCCCGATCCCCGGGCCTTCGGCTGCGTGCCGACCACCGCCGACGGCCGGGTGCTCGGGTTCCTGGAGAAGACCGATGCCCCCCCGACCGACCAGATCAACGCCGGCTGCTATGTATTCCGCCGCGAGATGATCGACTCGATCCCGGCTGGGCGCCCAGTGTCGGTGGAGCGGGAGACCTTTCCCGGGCTGCTCGCGGCAGGGTCTCGCCTGTACGCGCACGTGGACGACTCGTACTGGCTGGATCTGGGGACCCCGGCGGCCTTCGTGCGGGGGTCCGCGGATCTGGTGCGCGGGCTGGCGCCCTCACCTGAGCTTCCTGGGCCGGTGGGGGAGGCGCTGCTGCTGCCCGGCGCTGACGTGCACGTCGACGCGCAGGTCGGGGGTGGTTCGGTGGTGGGCGCGGGCTGCGTGGTGGAGCGGGGCGCGCAGGTGTTCGGCTCGGTGCTGATGGACCGCGCGCGGGTCGCTGCCGGCGCGGACCTGCAGCGCAGCGTGCTGGGCGCAGGTGCACAGGTAGGAGTGGGCGCCGTGCTGCACGACGCGGTGGTCGGCGATGGGGCGGTGGTGGGGGCGGGCTGCGAGTTGCGGGAGGGCCTGCGGGTCTGGCCGGGCGTCGTGCTGCCCGACGGTAGCGTGCGCTTCTCCGCGGATGCCTGAGACCTGCTCGCAGGGTCGAAGCATCGACCCTGAGACCTGCTCGCAGGGTCGAAGCATTGACCCTGAGACCTGCTCGCAGGGTCGAAGCATTGGTGCCGAGACCTGCAGGTCCTGGACACCCGAGTATCGGCTGGACCTTCGCGCGGTGCTGGCTCCGCTGCGTCGCGGCCGGGGTGACCCCACGATGCGGGTGGATGCCGATGGCACCATCTGGCGTGCCGGCACTACCCCGGCGGGCGCAGCCACCCTGGCGCTGCGCCGCGATGACGGTGGCACCGTGCACGTCACCGGATGGGGACCGGGCGCGTCGTGGGCGCTGGACGGGCTGCCTGCGCTGCTTGGTGCCGACGATGACGACAGCACCTTCGTCTCGCATCACCCGCTGATCGCGCAGGTCCGGCGGCGGATGCCGGGCCTGCGCCTGGGCGCCACCCGCCGGGTGTGGGACGTGCTGGTGCCCGCCGTGCTGGAGCAGAAGGTCACCGGTATCGAGGCTCGGCGCTCCTGGCGCGAGCTGTGCTGGCGCTTCGGGGAACGGGCGCCGGGTCCCGCCGAACTGCGGGTGCCGCCCGGTCCGGCGGCGGTGCGCGGGATCCCCGACTGGGAGTGGCACCGCGCCGGGGTGGACCGCTCGAGGCGCCGGGCCTTGCTGGCGGCGGCTGCGGTGGCGCACCGGTTGGAGGGTGCCGTGACGCTGGGCGGGAAGGCCGGCCGTGACCTGCTGTGCAAGGTCCCGGGGATCGGGATCTGGACGGCCGCCGAGGTCGCCCAAAGGGCCTGGGCGGACGCCGATGCGGTGAGCATCGGCGACTTCCACATCCCGTCCGTCGTCGGTTATGCGCTGTTAGGCAGGCCGCTGGACGACGAAGGCATGCTGGAGGTCCTCGCACCCTACGTGCCGCAGCGGCACCGGGCGGTGCGCTACATCGAGGCTTCAGGGTTGCGCCGTCCCCGCTTCGGCCCCCGGTTCAGTCCCCGCGACTACCGTTCGATCTGAGCTCCGCTGGAGGTGCCTGACGAGTCGAGCGATGAGCCGGTCCCCCGCCTTACGGCTGAAGAGGCGAGCCTCGGAGCGCCGAGCCGGGGGTCACCCTGATCGGTAATGCGGTGAATCTGACGTGCCCGAGCCCTCAGAGCGCCGCCTACCCGGTTCATGATCGCTGATTGGGAAGCATGAGCCGCGCCCAGCGCGGGTAATTCTTCCGAAACGGTGATCATGGAGGCCCCCGCCAGGTCGGCTTTCGCTGGCTGATTCGATTTTGGGCAAGCACACGCGGGGACCTGCGATCATGATCGGAAGACCGCCGCCGCCCGCTGCGCCGAAGTCCGGTCACCGAAGCGACCGTGACACCCTAAATTGCTGGTCAGATCTACCGTCTGCGAAGTTTGGAGCGGGCAACCACCACGGTAGACGTCCCCAAACTCTGCTCAAGTGTCAAGCTCCTCGGGGACCGAGGATCCCTAGTTGGCGGCCTGCGCGGCAGTGCGCACCGCCGCGAAGATGTCGATCTCCCGGCAAGTGGCCAGCGGATGGGTCGGGGCTTGGCCGTACCAGCGCACCGGCCCATTCGGGGTCTGGCTGGGTGGCAGCGCCAGCATCCCGGTGACCACCTGCACTGCATCGGGCCAGGGCAGCGGCACGCCGTAGGGCTCACCCGCGATGACCACGCCACATCCCGGGGCGTCGGGGTGGAGGAGTACCGGCGCCGGACGATCAAGTGCGGTCAAGATCGGCGTGATCGCTTCAGCCAGATCCACCGGCACGATCTGTGCCGTGGCGCGATTTCCCAGCGGCAGCACCACGTGATCGCCCTGCATGTGCACCGGCCAGCCCAGCGCACGGTAGGCGGTGCGATCCAGACCAGTCGCAGATCCTGCCGGCTGCGGCGTTGCGGTTTCGGTGGTCGAGACCTGGATCATGGCGGCCTGCTGCCGCGCACACATCGAGCACGGCGTGCCCTGACCGGGTTCGACGGTCTCCAGCTTCTGCGGGGACAGCAGCGCCCCGCAGAGAGCGCTGGCGGCGTGGTCCGCGGCCCGGACCGGTAGCGGGAGTAGGTGAACTGGGTGGCTCGCCTGCGCGCCCACCCCGGGCCGGTAGCGGGCGGCCAACACCGTAGCGCAGCTCACAGTGGCCTTCTCGCGCCCGTGGTGACGGCCCCCGTGGTGTGGTGCACGGCGAGACTGGGGGCGTTCGTGACACTCCCCGGCCCCGCCGTGGCTGCTGCCGGCCGTCTGCCCACTGGGGCGCCGCCGGGACGGGGCCGGCCGGGATCTCGCCAACACCGGAACCGACCTTGCCGGTTCACCGGCCCGTTGCGCCTTCGCGGTGCTGGTCAAGGCAGAATGACCGGGTGTTAACTCCGGCTTTGCCGCCTGAGAACTCGTCACCCTTGGCGCCGGCCAAGAAGGCCGCCATCTCATCGCGGCTGAAGATCAGCGCCGGACCGTTCGGATGGCGAGAGTTGCGCAATGCAACTTCGTCGCTATCCAGTGATGCGGCTTCCACACAGTTGCCGATCTGACCGCTGTACGTGCTCTTCCGCCACGTTGCCTCGGCAAGTCGGGCGTCCGACGGGCCGCGACGAATTGTTTTTCCCACGCTGGCCTCACCCCAGTCAACACATCTGCACGTGCATTTGCATGGCTAGAACCATAGCAGGGAGTGTCGTGTCGGTCAAATGCACGTGCAAATGGGGGTGGCGCGCTCGAACCCGTCAGGAGCGGGACGGCGCCGGTGCAAGGACGGGCTCTAGCAGGCCTGATTCGGCGGGCCGGGGCTCAGGCCGCTCAGATCTCTGCGCGTACCTTCGCCAGCAGTTGCCTGGAGTGATCGGGAGTCTTGGCGTCCACCATCAGCCGGTCGAAGACCCTGCTGTACAGCTCGGTTTCGGACCGCTTGTCCAGGTAGAGCGCACCGCTGAGATGTTCGATGTACACCACATCAGGCAGCTCCGGCTCGGCGAAGCGCAGCATGCTGAACGGACCTTCGGCCGCGTACCCGCTGAGCGGATAGGGCACGACCTGCAGGGTGATGTTGGGCCGCTTGGTGAGAGCGAGGAGATGCTCGATCTGCGCCAGCATCACCCGCCTGCCGCCGATCGGACGGTGCAGCACGGACTCGTCGATGACCGCCCACAGCTTGGGGGCATCCGGCCGGGCAAGCAGCGCTTGGCGCCGCATCCGCATCGCGACCTGGCGTTCTGCCCTCTGATTCTCCAGCTGAAACCAGCCGCGGGTCGCGATCGCCCTCGCGTAGTCCTCGGTCTGCATCAGGCCGGGCAGGAACTGCAGCTCGTAAGTCTGGATCCGGGACGCCGACTCCTCCAGCCCGAGGTAGTTCTCGAACCAGTCGGCCACCATATCGGTGTAGCGGTGCCACCAGCCGGGCTCGTTGGATGCCGTGACCATCTCGAGGAGCACCTCGCGTTCCTCGGAATCCGTCACCCCGTACATGGTGAGCAGGTCGGTCACGTCCCGCGGTTTAAAGCTGACCCTGCCGAGCTCAAGCCGGCTGATCTTCGACTCAGAACCACGGATAGCGTAGCCAGCCTCCGCGCGCGAGATCTCGACAGCCTCACGCAGCCGGCGCAGGCGGGCGCCCAAGATGATGCGGCGGGCCGTGGGGTTACTACTCTGAGCAGCAGCAGGACTATGGGATGCATCAGTGGGATCGACTATGGCCACGAACGCACCTCCAGCGTCGTTCCAGTGTCCCGCACTCGCGTGGCGCGGTCGCTGCCG
Source organism: Pseudonocardiaceae bacterium (assembly GCA_050699975.1). Lineage (GTDB taxonomy): Bacteria > Actinomycetota > Actinomycetes > Mycobacteriales > Pseudonocardiaceae. The sequence goes on from JBOHGH010000041.1 coordinate 33,518, forward strand.
GACACCCGATCACTCAACGTACCGCGCTGCGGTGCACGGTCAAAGCACCACCCGTCGTTTACCGGGTGCGTCCGCGCGCATACCCTTGGGTGCGTCCAGACCCGTACGGCAACGGTCCGGACCCGTACTGCAAACGTCTGGGAGGTTCCCTATGCCCGGTACTGGTGACCCGCTGTCGGATGATTTCACGCCAGTTTATATCGACACGACCAAGCCGAGCATTGCTCGGGTCTACGACGCATTTCTGGGAGGTAAGGACAATTACGAGATCGACCGAGAGCTTCTTTGGCAGGTTTTGAAGATTACCCCGCAGGCCAGGTTACTCGCGTGGGATAACAGGAATTTCCTGATCCGGGTGACCCGATTTCTCGCCGAGGAGGCGGGCATCACCCAGTTCCTCGACTGCGGGTCAGGACTGCCCACGGCGGAGAACGTTCACCAGGTTGCCCAGCGAATCCAGCCTGAGGCCCGCGTGGTGTACATCGACAACGACCCGGTCGTGCTCGCACACGGCCGGGCGCTGCTTGAGGAGAACGACCAAACCCACTTGATCGATGCTGACATCTTCGAGCCACACACGATCGTCAACAACGAGATGGTACGCAAGTACCTCGACTTCACTGAGCCGATCGCGCTGTTCCAAATGGGGACGTTGCTCCACTACGACGGCGAGCGCAGCCTGCAGAGCATCATGCAGGAATTCATCGACGCCCTGCCGTCGGGCTCTTACGTGTCGAGCAGCCACTTCCTCGACCCCAAGACCCCCGCCGAGCTGAGCGAACTCGCTCAGAAGATCGAACAGGCCTTCCTGCGCACTCTGGGCAACGGATACTTCCGCACCCGCGCCGAGCTCGAGAGCACGTACCCAGGCTTGGAACTGGTCGAGCCCGGCCTGGTCCCGTGCACCGACTGGTGGCCCGATGGCCCGCGGCTTAAGCCGCGGGACCCCGCGCAGCTCCTCCTCGTCGGCGCGGTCGGCCGTAAACCCTAGACCCCGGCTTTGCGTGGTCGGCGGCGCTCGACGTGTCGGAGGGAGCAACGCAGGGCCGCTGAAGTCGTTGTATTTCCCCCTGTCGTTTCGGCATCCATGTCCAGAGGGACTGGACTGCTGAGACTCCGGGGTGAGTGCGATGATCGCATCCGTCTATATCGGAACGTCGAGGGGTGAATCGCTGGTCCGGGTCGAGGCCTACGACCTCGATCCCTACCTGACTCTCACCGTTCGGGGTCAGACCGTCGCGCTCACTCGCGGCGAGGCGCGCAGGGTCAGCGATGCGCTTCGGGCAGCCGCGCTCACCGCGCAGGAGTGGGCCGACGACTGACGGCCACGGTCCGCGTGGTCATCTAGCCCAGGGCCGGCGTGACGCACTCGGCAGCGGATATCAACGCTGTGCGCGCCTCGGCCAGTACCGTGGTGATGATCTCGGCCGCCGGCCGGATGTCGTTGATCAGGCCGGCGGTCTGGCCGGTGAGGGGGAGATACTCGTCGACGCGCCCGCGAGCGACCGCGGCCAGCAGCTCCGGGCCGACCACCGCCGGGTCCACCGAGTCAGGGTGGTCGGTGAGGGCATCGGTGAGCGGGGTGCGCAGTGCGCGGGGTTCGAAGGGAGGCACGCCCGGGCGGCTAGAGGGCCCCATCACCCGCTCGCTGTTGGGCACCCTCACGGCGTCGACCGCGTCAGCAGCCACGATTCGCTGCTTCCACTGCTCGCTGATGGCCATCTCGGTGCTAGCCAGGAACCGGGTGCCCATCGCGACACCGGCAGCGCCGAGCGCGAGCACGGCGGCCATCCCGCGGCCGTCGGCGATCCCGCCGGCGGCGACGACCGGGACGTTGCCGGCGAGGGCGACGACCTGGGGGACCAACACCATGGTGGAGACGAAGCCGGCCTGCCCGCCGGCCTCCCACCCCTGTGCGACGAGCACGTCGGCGCCCGCGGACAGCGCCTGATCGGCCTGATCGCGATTCATGACCTGCTGTACCCAGCGGATCCCGGCGTCGTGGGCTCGCGCGATGAGGTCCGGGCAGACCGCGAGATGGAAGCTGATCACGGCCGGTCCGAACTCGATGGTGGCGGTGAACGCCTCCTCGTCGAGTGGCCGGACGGTGTGGTTGATCGCGAACGGGCGGTCGGTCCGGTCGCGCAGCCTGGCCCACTGCTCGCGTAGCTCGGGCAGTGCACGGACTGCGGTGCCCAGGCTGCCGAGCCCACCCGCCGCGCACACCGCCCCGGCGAGCTCGACTGAGTCGATCGGCCCGAAGGGCGCGCAAATGATCGGCACATCGATGCCGAGGACGTCACAAAGCGGGGTGTGCAACATGGGGAACTCCTGTCATGAAAGGGGTCGCCTGATGCTCGCGAGTTCACCCAGCCAGCACATCGTAGCGAGACCGAAAGGTTTTCAACGCCGAACCGAAACACTGCACCTACCATCGGGGCGTGCCGCGGATCAGGCTGCTCCTGGAGCGCGACCATGAGCTGGCGGTCCTCGATGCAGCGCTCACGGCCGCCCGCGATGGCCTGGGTGGGGTGGCGGTCATCGAAGGCCCGCCCGGAATCGGGAAGTCCCGGCTGCTGGCCGTCGCCCGCGCGATGGCCCGCGGATTCACCGTGCTCGCCGCGCGCGGCGGCGAGCTGGAACAGGATTTCCCGTGGGGCGTCGTCCGGCAGCTCTTCGAGGCCGAGGTGGCGCTCGCCGACCTGTCGCGCAGGAAGACGTTGCTCGCCGGCGCCGCCGCGACGGCCACCGAGCCACTGGGCCGGCGCCGCGATGCGGCCAGCGGGGATGTTGTCGATAGGGATGTGGCCAGCCCGGGTGACGCGTCCTTCGCCGCCCTGCACGGGCTGTACTGGCTTGCGGTCAATCTCGCCGCCGATGGCCCCGTGCTGCTGTGCGTGGACGACGTTCAGTGGGCGGACGCGGCGTCGCTGCGGTTCTTGCTTTACCTCGGGGCCCGGGTCGAGGAACTGCCACTGCTGATCCTCACCGCCCAGCGTCCGGTGCCACCCGGCGCCGCGCACGACCTCGTCGCCCAGACACCGGCCGCAACCGTGGTTCGTCCACGCGAGCTGACCGAGCCGGCGGTGGGCGCGCTGATCACCGAAGCGCTCGAGCCTGCGGAGCCGCAGTTCATTTCAGCCTGCTACCGGGCAACCGGCGGCAACCCGTTTCTCGTCGCGGAGTTGCTCACCCAGCTGCGGGCTACCGGCGTCGCCCCGTTGGATGCTGAGGCCGGCCGGATCGAGCACCTTGGGCCACGTGCGGTGGCCCAAGCGGTGCTGCGCCGGCTGACCCCGCTGGCGGATGGCGCGTCCGCGCTGGCCCGAGCGGTGGCGATGCTGGGTACCGATGTCCAGCTGCGGCACGCAGCGGCGCTGGCCGAACTGACCGAAACGGTTGCCCGTCGGGCCGCGGACGCGCTCGCCGCTGCCGAGGTGCTCCGGCCGGGGCGGCCACTGGAGTTCGTCCACCCCGTGGTTCGGGCCGCGGTTCGCGAGGACCTGCCGGCGGGCGAGCGGATGGCCCTGCACCGGCGCTCCGCCGAGATCCTGCTGGCCGACGGGGCCACGCCGGGCCGGGTCGGGGTGCACCTGCTGGCCACTGATCCCGCTGGCCTGCCGTGGGTCGTGCAGGCGTTAGGTGACGCCGCGCAGCGGGCCCTGGCTCGGGGCGCGCCCGACGCGGCGGCGGAGTTC
>JBOHGH010000042.1:0-34228 GCA_050699975.1 Pseudonocardiaceae bacterium
ACACCAGGGCTGCCCGCGCCGCTTCGGACAGCCCTGGTGTCGAACTCGGCGACAGCAGAGCGGGTCGGTCACACCCGTATTTCGAAGCGAATTGCGGTTCGCGTCGGTCCCTAAAGCAGAACTGAGTCGATCGCGATCGCTACGAATACCAGTGCCAGGTAGGTGTTGGACAGGTGGAACAAGCGCATGGGGTTGACCGCCAGACTGCGGCGCACGGCGGCGTGCAGCCGGTGTGCCATCAGCACGAACCAGCCGCCGGCCAGCACCGCCACCGCGGCGTAGACCCAACTCGTGGCCGGGATCAGCAGCAGGCTCCACACCACCATCAGCCAGCTGAACACGACGATCCGGCGGGCCACAGACACCGGGGAAGCCACCGCGGGCAGCATCGGCACGCCCACCCGCTGGTAGTCCTCACGGAACTTCATCGCCAGCGCCCAGGTATGCGGCGGCGTCCAGAAGAAGACCACCCCGAACATCACCAGCGCGGGCCAGCCCACCGTGCCGGTGACCGCCGACCAGCCGATCACCACCGGCATGCACCCGGCGGCGCCACCCCAGATGATGTTCTGCGCGGTGCGGCGTTTGAGCAACAGCGTGTAGACGAAGATGTAGAACAGGATCGTCGCGACCGCCAGCAACGCCGAGAGCAGGTTCGTGGTCGCCCATAGCCAGCCGAACGAGGCCAGCCCCAGGGCGATCCCGAAGACCAGCGCATGGCGGATGGGCACCTCATGGGTGACCAGCGGCCGGGCCCGGGTCCGTTTCATCTGGGCGTCGATATCGGCGTCGGCGACGCAGTTCAGCGCGTTCGCGCTGCCCGCGGCCATGATGCCGCCCAGCAGGGTGGCCAGGATCAGCCACAAGGACGGCACTCCACGCTCGGCGAGCAACATCGCTGGGATGGTGGTGACCAGGAGCAGCTCGATCACTCGCGGCTTGGTCAGGGCGAGGTAGCCGCGCAGCACACCGCCGCGGCGCCGGGTGCGCGATGCCACAGGAGCGTCGACGGCATTACTCACCGCGGCTCCTCGTCGTCGCTGATCGGGCCTGATCGGGGGGTGGGTACGTGAATGCCGATGGTAATCGCGTGGCGTGCGTCACCCGGGGTGGGGGCGGCGCCGGAGTTCGGATCGCGAGCTGGCGTCTTCTCGCTAGGGTGGGAGGTCAAGAGGCTGGCCTGCGCGGGCCGCCCTCGCCACGGCCGCCGAACCGAGCACAGTCAGGAGCACGAGTGTGTCCGTCATCGACGATCTGACCCAGCTCACCACCCCCCGGGTGCCCGACGACTGGACCGATGTGGACACCCGCGCGGTGGACACCATCCGGGTTCTCGCCGCCGACGCTGTGCAGCGCTGCGGCAGCGGCCACCCGGGCACCGCGATGAGCCTCGCCCCGCTGGCCTACGCGCTGTTCCAGCGGGTGTTGCGACATGATCCTTCCGACCCGGACTGGACCGGCCGGGACCGGTTCGTGCTGTCCGTCGGGCACTCCAGCCTGACCCTGTACCTGCAGCTGTACCTGTCCGGCTACGGGCTGGAGCTGGAGGACATCGAGCAGCTACGCACCTGGGGGTCCAAGACCCCCGGCCACCCCGAGTACGGGCACACTATCGGCGTGGAGATCACCACCGGGCCACTCGGCCAGGGCCTGGCCGCCGCGGTCGGGATGGCCATGGCCGCCCGCCGCGAGCGCGGCCTGTTCGATCCCGGCACCCCGCTGGGCGAGAGCCCCTTCGACCACCACATCTACGTCATCGCCTCCGACGGCGACATCGAGGAGGGCGTCACCTCCGAGGCGTCCTCGCTGGCCGGCACCCAGGAGCTCGGCAACCTCGTGGTGTTCTACGACTCCAACGAGATCTCCATCGAGGACGACACCGCGATCGCGCTGTCGGAGGACACCGCGGCGCGCTATGCGGCCTACGGGTGGCACGTGCAGACCGTCGACGGCGGGGAAGACGTCGTCGGCATCCTGGAGGCGATCGAGGCGGCCAAGGCCGAGACCGGCCGGCCCTCGCTCATTGTGCTGCGCACCGTGATCGCCTATCCGGCCCCGAACAAGATGAACACCGGTGCTGCACATGGCTCCGCGCTGGGTGCCGACGAGGTGGCCGCGGTCAAGGAGATCCTCGGCTTCGACCCGCAACGCTCCTTCGTCGTCGAGCCTGAGGTGCTCGACCACGCCCGGCAGGTGATGGCCCGCGGTCAGGCCGCGCACGCGCAGTGGCAGCGCTCCTTCGACTCCTGGCGGCAGGCGAACACCGCGGAGGCCGCGCTGTTCGACCGTCTGGTCCGCCGGGAACTACCCGCCGGCTGGGCGGAGAAGCTGCCCACCTGGGAGCCGGACGTCAAAGGGGTGGCGACCCGCAAGGCGTCCGGGGAGGTGCTCTCGGCGATCGGCGAGGTGCTCCCTGAGCTGTGGGGCGGCTCGGCGGACCTCGGCGAGAGCAACCTCACCACGATCAAGGGAGCTGACTCGTTCGGCCCCGAGAAGACCTCTACGAAGATGTGGGCTGCCCAGCCCTACGGGCGCACGCTGCACTTCGGGGTACGCGAGCACGCGATGGGCTCGATTCTCAACGGGATCGTGCTGCACGGACCCACCCGGCCCTACGGCGGCACCTTCCTGATCTTCAGCGACTACATGCGCCCGGCGGTGCGGCTGGCCGCGCTGATGGAGCTGCCGGTCATCTATGTCTGGACGCATGACTCGATCGGGCTCGGCGAGGACGGCCCGACCCACCAGCCGGTCGAGCACCTGGCCGCGCTGCGGGCCATCCCCGGTCTGGACGTGGTCCGGCCCGCGGACGCCAACGAGACCGCTGCGGCCTGGAAGGCCGTGCTGAAGAAGGGTCAGCAGCCCACCGGGCTGGCCCTGACCCGGCAGAGCGTGCCCGTCCTGGAGGGCACCGACGCCGAGGGGGTCGCCCGCGGCGGTTACGTACTCGCCGACACCGCGGCCGAGGCCAGCGAGGGCCTGCCCGACGTGCTGCTGATCGCCACCGGCTCCGAGGTGCAGTTCGCCGTCGCCGCGCAGCAGACGCTGGCGGCCGAGGGCATCGAAGCCCGGGTGGTGTCGATGCCGTGCGTGGAGTGGTTCGACGCCCAGGATCAGGCTTACCGGGACCGGGTGCTGCCGCCGATGGTGAAGGCCCGGGTTGCCGTCGAGGCCGGCATCGCGATGCCGTGGCACCGCTTCGTCGGCGATCACGGTGAGGTGGTCTCGCTGGAGCATTTCGGCGCCTCCGCCGACTGGCAGACCCTGTTCCGTGAGTTCGGTTTCACCGGCGAAACGGTGGCCGACGCGGCACGCCGTACGCTGGGTCGCATAACGGACTAAACACCCATAGCCGAGCGGGAGAATCCCTGATGGGCAGCACCGATACCTTGCAGGCTCTGTCCGAGGCGGGTGTGTCGATCTGGCTGGACGACCTGTCCCGGCAGCGGATCAACTCGGGGAACCTGGCCGATCTGATCACCGACCAGCATGTGGTCGGGGTGACCAGCAACCCGACGATCTTCTCCCAGGCGCTGGTCCACGCCGAGGACTACGCCGAACAGGTGAGCCAACTGGCTGCCCGCGGCGCCTCAGTCGACGAGGCCGTGCGGGAGATCACCGCGGCCGACGTGCAACTGGCCTGCGACGTGTTCAGCGGAACCTGGGAGACCACCGGCGGCGTTGACGGCCGGGTGTCGCTGGAGGTCGACCCCCGGCTGGCGCACGACACCGAGGCCACCCTGGCCCAGGCTCGCGAGCTGTGGAAGGTGGTCGACAGACCCAATCTCATGATCAAGATTCCGGCTACGGCGGAGGGCCTGCCCGCCATCACCGGCACGCTCGCGGACGGGATCAGCGTCAACGTCACCTTGGTCTTCTCGGTGCAACGCCACCGCGAGGTGATGGCGGCCTTCTTCGCCGGCCTGGAGCGGGCCAGGGCCAATGGGCACGACCTCACGACGATCGCGTCGGTGGCGTCGTTCTTCGTCTCCCGGGTGGACACCGAGGTGGACAAGCGGCTGGAGGCGATCGGCACCGAGCCGGCTCTGGCGCTGCGCGGGCAGGCCGCGGTGGCCAACGCCCGGCTCGCCTACGCCGCCTACCAGCAGGAGTTCGCGACCGAGCGTTGGACCTCGCTGGTAGAGCTGGGGGCGCGGCCGCAGCGGCCGCTGTGGGCGTCCACCGGGGTGAAGAACCCGGCCTACCCGGACACGAAGTACGTCACCGAACTGATCGCACCGGGGGTGGTGAACACGATGCCCGAGAAGACCCTGTTCGCGCTGGCCGACCACGGCGAGGTGCCCGGCGACCAGGTGTCGGGCACCGCTGAGCAGGCCCAGCGCACCTTCGACGAGCTGGCCGAGGTCGGGATCGACCTCGATGACGTGTTCGTAGTGCTCGAGCGCGAGGGTGTGGAGAAGTTCGACGCCTCCTGGGTCGAGCTGGGCGAGACAGTGGCCGCACAGCTGGCCAAGGTCACCCAGCAGCCGGGGCACTGACCGCCGATGTCACAGCTCGCCGTCGACATCCGCTCCAGCGGCCTGGCAGGCGAGGCGGGGTTACTGGTCGACAAGCTCGTCGATCAACGGGTGGCCTCGGCCCTGGCCGGTCAGGATCCGACACTGTGGGGCCGCCACGCCGAGCCGGAGGCCGCGCGGCGGCTGGCCTGGGTGGCGCTGCCTGAGACCTCCCGGCCGCTGCTGGCCACCATCGAGGCACTGCGGGCCGACCTGCACTCTGACGGCATCGATCGGGTCGTGCTGGCCGGGATGGGTGGCTCGTCGCTGGCCCCGGAGGTCATCTGCGCCACTGACAAGGTGGCGCTGACCGTGCTGGACACCACCGACCCAGGCCAGGTGGCTGATGCCCTGGCCGGGGACCTGGAGCGGACCGTGCTCGTGGTGTCGTCCAAATCGGGCTCCACGGTGGAGACCGACAGCCACCGTCGGGTGTTCGCCGCCGCGTTCGCTGCCGCCGGGCTGGATCCGGCGGCGCATCTGGTGGTGGTAACCGACCCAGGGTCGCCGCTGCAGCAGATCGCCGACGCCGAGGGCTACCGCGCAGTGATCACCGCTGATCCGAATGTGGGCGGGCGGTACTCCGCGTTGACCGCCTTCGGCCTGGTCCCGGCCGGCCTGGCCGGGGCGGATATCGCGACGCTGCTGGACGACGCGGCGCTCCTGGCGACGCTGCTGGCCGCCGACGACCCGGCGAACCCAGCACTGCGACTGGCTGCCGCGCTGGCTGCCGGGCATGCCGCCGGTGCCGACAAGGTGGTGTTCGGTGACACCGGCTCGGGGATCGTCGGCTTCGCCGACTGGGCCGAGCAGCTCATCGCCGAGTCCACCGGCAAGGAGGGCACCGGGCTGCTCCCGGTCGTGGTCGAGGACCCGGCCTCGCCCGGCTTCGCCGACGCCAGACCGGACGCCATCCCGGTCGCGATCGGCCCTGGTGTCGAGGCCGCCGCAGTGGCCGTCACCGGCACCCTGGGTGAGCAGGTGCTGCTCTGGGAGCACACCACCGCGGTGTTGGGCCGGCTGCTGGGGATCAACCCGTTCGACCAGCCCGACGTGGAGGCCGCGAAGGCAGCGGCACGGGCCCAGCTGGACAGCACTGCCGGGCCCGCGCCCGCATTCGTCGACGGTGCCGTCGCAGTCCATCCCGTCGGGGACTGGTTGCCGACCGGCGTTGCCACCCTGCGCGACGCCGTGGTCGCGCTGGTCGCCGCCACCCCGGAGCGGGGCTACCTCGCGGTGCAGGCGTATCTGGATCGCGTCGCCGACGCCTCGGTCGCGGTGTTGCGATCCGAGTTCGCCCGCCGCACCCACGTGCAGACCACCTTCGGATGGGGCCCTCGTTTCCTGCACTCGACCGGCCAGTACCACAAGGGTGGTCACCAGAACGGGGCGTTCCTGCAGCTGACCGGTGCGGTCGTCGAGGACATCCCGGTACCGGGCACCGGGTTCACCCTCGGAGACCTGCAACGGGCCCAGGCTGTGGGCGATGCCGAGGTGCTCGCCGCGCACGGCCGGCCGGTGCTGCGGCTGCACCTGATCGACCGGGTGGCGGGGCTGGTCCAGGTGGTCCGCGCGCTGCCCGAACGCGGGTCATGACCCCCGACAGCGGGGTCAACCCGCTGCTGGACCCCCGGGACAAGCGGCTGCCCCGGATTGCCGGCCCGTGCGGTATCGTGATCTTCGGTGTGACCGGGGATCTGTCCCGCAAGAAGCTGATGCCGGCGATCTACGACCTCGCCAACCGCGGCCTGCTGCCGCCTGGCTTCGCCCTGGTCGGGTTCGCCCGCCGGGATTGGGCCCACGAGGACTTCGCCGAGCTGGTCCACGATGCGGTCCGGGAACATGCCCGGACCCCCTTTCGCCAGGAGGTCTGGGACCGGCTGGCTGAGGGCGTCCGGTTCGTGGCCGGCAACTTCGATGACGACGCCGCCTTCGATGACCTCGCGTCGGCCGTCGAAGATCTCGATCGGGACCGGGGCACTGGCGGCAACCACGCCTTCTACCTGTCCATCCCGCCCGCGATGTTCCCGGTGGTGCTCAAGCAGCTCGCCCGCACGGGGCTGGCGGCACCCAACGGCCACCAGTGGCGCCGCGTGGTCATCGAGAAGCCGTTCGGGCACGATCTGCACAGCGCACGCGAACTCAACGAGATCGTCAACGACGTCTTCCCCGAGGAGTCGGTGTTCCGCATCGACCACTACCTCGGCAAGGAGACCGTCCAGAACATCCTCGCGCTGCGCTTCGCCAACCAGCTCTATGAGCCGATCTGGAACAACCACTATGTGGACCACGTGCAGATCACCATGGCCGAGGACATCGGGCTGGCCGGCCGGGCCGGCTATTACGACGGCATCGGGGCCGCCCGGGACGTGATCCAGAATCACCTGCTCCAGCTGCTCGCGCTGACTGCGATGGAAGAGCCGCTGTCCTTCTCCCCCGATTCGCTGCGCGGCGAGAAGATCAAAGTGCTTTCCGCCACCAAAGTCGTGGAACCGTTGGACGAGACCACCGCACGCGGCCAGTACACCGCCGGCTGGCAGGGTGGCACCAAGGTCGTCGGGGTGCTCGAAGAACAGGGCTTCCATCAGGACTCCAGCACCGAGACCTTCGCCGCGATCATGCTGCAGGTGGACAACCGGCGGTGGGCCGGGGTGCCGTTCTTCCTGCGCACCGGTAAGCGGCTGGGCCGACGGGTCACCGAGATCGCAGTGATCTTCAAGCGGGCTCCTCACCTGCCGTTCGAGGCGACCATGACCGAGGAGCTGGGGCAGAACGCCCTGGTCATCCGGGTCCAGCCGGACGAGGGCGTCACGATCCGGTTCGGCTCCAAGGTGCCCGGAACCGCGATGGAGGTCCGTGACGTCACGATGGACTTCCGTTACGGCACGGCGTTCACCGAGTCCTCGCCCGAGGCCTACGAGCGGCTGCTGCTGGACGTGCTGCTCGGCGAGCCGTCGTTGTTCCCGGTCAACGCCGAGGTGGAGCTGTCCTGGGCGATCCTGGACCCGGTGCTCGAACACTGGGCCAAACAGGATCGGCCCGAGCCTTACTCTGCGGGTACCTGGGGGCCGCCGTCGGCGGACCGGATGATCGCCCGGACCGGACGGACCTGGAGAAGGCCATGACATGCGCTGCGTAGTGTTCGGCGCCACCGGATACATCGGTGGCCGGCTCGTTCCCGCGCTGCTGGCTGCCGGCCACCAGGTGCGGGCGATGGCGCGCACACCCGGCAAGCTGACCGAGGTATCGGACGCGTCCTGGCACGGGGCACCGTCGGATCCGCTGTCCACCGACCCTGACTGGTCTGGCGGCTCGCTCTACCAGGACATCCGCGAGCACCGCAGCACCGCTGACCCGCGCACCTTGTGGGATGTCATCGAAGCCATCGGCGGTGAGCACGGCTGGTACTCCTTCCCGCTGGCGTGGTCTGTGCGCGGCTGGATCGACCGGCTCGCAGGGGGAGTCGGCTTGCGCCGCGGCCGCCGCGACCCCCGCCGGCTCCACGTTGGCGAAGCCCTGGACTGGTGGCGGGTGGAACATCTCGACCGTCCCCGGCTGCTGCGGCTGCGCGCCGAGATGCGGCTGCCCGGCCGCGCCTGGCTGGAACTCGAGGTTATTCCGGACGGTGACGGCGGTGCCCGCTACCGGCAGCGGGCACTGTTCGAACCCCACGGGTTGGGCGGGCACCTGTACTGGAGAACCATCGCCCCGTTCCACGACGTCATTTTCGGCGGCATGGCCCGCAACATCACCGGCGCCGCCGAGTCACGCTGCCCGCGCGCCGTGTCCGGCGACCCACGGTAGATCAGCACGATGAGCGTGGCCATCGCCTTGTTCACCCGCGATTTGCGGGTGCACGACAATCCCGTGCTGCACGCCGCCTGCCGTGCCGCCACCGAGTTGGTGCCGCTGTTCGTGCTGGACACAGCGATCCTCACGCACGGCCCCGGAAACGGCTTCGGATCGCCGAACCGGGCAGTGTTTCTGGCCGAGGCACTGGCCGACCTGGACGCTGCGCTGCGCGCCAGGGGAGGGCATCTTGTGGTGCGCTCCGGCACGGTGGCCAATGAAGTCGAGCGCATTGTCACGGACCTGGGTGTCGGCGAGATACATCTGGCCGCCGATGTCAGTGGCTACAGCCACCGTCGCGAACAGGATCTACGCCAACGCCTTGCCGGCCACGGCGCCACGCTTCGGGTCCACGCCAACTCGGTCACCGTGGTGGAGCCCGGGGCGATCACCCCTGCTGGCGGACGTGCTCATTTCGCCGTCTTCACCCCCTACTACCGGCGCTGGGTCGCAGCAGACACTCGCGGCACGCTCACGGCGCCCGGCCGGATCACCGTGCCGCCCATCGCTACCGAACCGCTGCCCAATGCCCAGGACATCTGCTCCGGCAAGCGCTCGCCGCACCTGCCGCGGGGTGGTGAAACCGCGGGACGGCGCCTCCTGCACGACTGGCTCGCGGGGCCGATCCATGACTACGAGAAGGTCCACGACGACCTTGCAGCCGACGGCACCTCCCGGCTGTCGCCTTACCTGCATTTCGGCTGCGTCTCACCCACCGAGGCGTTTCGTGCCGCCGACCATTCGATGCCGGGTGGCGAGGCCTTTATCCGGCAACTGGCCTGGCGGGACTTCCACCATCAGGTCCTCGCCGCGCGCCCCGACACCACAACTGCCGACTACCGCACCCACCACGACAGCTGGCGCCGCGACGAGACAGCCGCGGCAGCCTGGCGGGATGGCCGCACCGGCTATCCGATCGTCGATGCCGGCATGCGACAGCTCCAACAAGAGGGGTGGATGCAGAATCGCGCCCGCCTCATCACCGCCAGTTTCCTCACCAAGACCCTGTACCTGGACTGGCGCATCGGCGCCCGGCATTTCCTCGACCTGCTCGTCGACGCCGACGTCGCCAACAACCAGCTCAACTGGCAATGGGTGGCCGGCACCGGAACCGACACCCGACCCAACCGGATCCTCAACCCGCTGCGCCAGGCGCAACGCTACGACCCATCCGGGGACTACGTCCGCCGTTACCTTCCCGAGCTCCACGACATCCCCGGCCCCGCGGTACACCAACCCTGGAAACTGGACACATATCATCGAGCCCACCTGCACTACCCCGATCCCATCATTGACTTTCGCGACGGGGCGGACTACTTCCGCGCCGCGCGCGAGAGAAACCGATAGCATGGCGCGGGTCGTGCCCGGAGGAGAACAATGATTTCCCTTGCCGGCGGCGAGCAATGATCGTCGACCTGCCTTCGACCACCACGTCCGCGGTGAACCACGCGCTGATCGACATCCGGGAGCGGGGTGGTGCGGTGGCGCTGGGCCGGGTGCTCACCCTGGTGATCGTGACCGACGACTCCGCGCAGGTAGAGGAGTCGATCGACGCCGCGAACGAGGCCAGCAGGGAGCATCCCTGCCGGGTGCTCGTGGTGGCCAGGGGTCTCAAGCGGGCCGGGACGCGGTTGGACGCGCAGATCCGCGTCGGTGGTGACGCTGGCGCCTCCGAGGTGCTCGTGCTGCGCCTGTATGGCCAACTGGCCGACCATGGAGACAGCGTGGTGATACCGCTGCTGCTGCCGGATTGCCCGGTGGTGGCGTGGTGGCCGGGGGTGGCCCCGGCGATCCCCGCACAGGACCCCATCGGGAGGCTGGCGCAGCGCCGGATCACCGATGCTGCCGCGGCCCGCCAGCCGATCAAGGCGCTGGAGACCCGCCGCACCTCCTACACCGACGGCGACACCGACCTCGCCTGGAGCCGGCTCACTCCGTGGCGCGCACTGCTCGCGGCGGCACTCGATCTGCCGCCCTACGAGGAGGTCGAGGCAGTCACCGTCACGGGCTCCGCGGACAATCCGTCCACCGACCTGCTTGCCGGCTGGCTGCGGTCTCGCCTGCAGGTCCCGGTACGGCGTCGCGCCAGCGATCCCGGCGGCGGGATCAGCGCGGCAGTGCTGGAGCGTCGTTGCGGCCCGGTGGAGTTGATCCGGCCCCATGGGAAGGTCGGCACGCTGCGCCAGCCGGGTCAGCCGGACCGCCGGGTGCCGTTGAAGCGCCGCCCGGTGCGCGAGTGCCTCGCCGAGGAGCTGCGCAGGCTGGACCCCGACGAGATCTACCACGAGGCGCTGCAAGCCCTGACCGAGGTGGACAGCCGGGCCGGGAGCGCTCCTCGCCGGATCCGATCGGGTGCGACGATGGGCGAGACCCGGGGCAACCCGTGAGCCGCCCCGACGTGGTGGTGCATGCCACCACGGAGGTGCTCGCCGCGGCGACCGCTGCCCGGTTGGTTACCCGGATCGTGGACATCCAGACCGCCTCGGGGTCCGCGTCGGTGGTGCTGACCGGTGGCGACATCGGTATCGCAGTGCTGCGTCAGGTGGCGAGCACCCAAGCCGTCGCGGCGGTGGACTGGCGCCGGCTGGATGTCTATTGGGGCGACGAGCGCTTCCTACCCGCCGGTCATCCCGACCGCAACGAGACTCAGGCTCGCAAGGCGCTACTCGACCACGTCGGGGTGGACCCGTCCCGGGTCCACCCTATGGGGGTCTCGTACGGGCCGTGGGGCGACGACCCGGACGCCGCCGCGCAGGCCTACGAAGACCTGCTGCTGCATCGGCTGCGGCCGGAGGATCGTGGCCCCGCACCGTCGTTCGACATCTGTTGTCTCGGCGTCGGCGAGGACGGCCATGTCGCCTCGGTGTTCCCCGGCTCCCCCGCGGTCTACGAGACCGACCGCGCGGTGATCGGCGTGCGGGGCAGTCCCAAGCCGCCATCCACCCGGATCACCCTGACCCTGCCGGCCATCCGATGTGCCGCCGAGGTGTGGTTGATCGTCTCAGGGTCGGCGAAGGCCGCAGCGGTGACCATGGCACTGGGCGGAGCGGGAGAGGTCCAGTTACCCGCCGCGCGCGCAACGGGACGCCGTCGCACGCTCTGGCTGCTGGACCGCCCCGCCGCCGCCAAACTCCCCCCAGACCTCCTCCCCCGCTGACCCAACACCCCCGGCGTGTCCGTTCCCCGTGCCCGGTGTGTCGTCCTCCCGTGCCCGGTGTGTCGGTCTCTCGTGCCCTCTCGTGCCCGACGCCCGGCGGTGGGTTGGGCACACCCTCAGCCCAACCCTCGACGCAGCGCGGCGAAGGCCCGGTCGACCAGCTCGAGCAGATCCTCAGCCCCGTCGCCGTCCACCCACGTCATCAGGGCGGTGGTGAGGGTGGCCAGCGCCGCGCCGGCCAGTACCCGCACCCCCAGGTCTGGCGGCTCGGCGGCGGGGTGGCGGGCAGTCAGAGCATCGGTGAACAGCCGAACGGTGGCGTGCTGGTTCTCCCAGAGCCGGGCCCGTAACGCTGGGGTGGCCAGGATCAGCCGGGTCCGAGTGAGCAGCACGTCGCGCCCCTCGGGAAGGACGGCGCCCAGCCCTTCGATGAGGGCTCGGTGGATAGCGGTCAACGGGTCCTCAGCCGTTGGTCGCCCGGCGATCAGCTCGGCGATCATCGGGTCGTAGTCGTCGGTATCGACCACGGACTCCTTGGTGGGGAAGTGCCGGAAGAACGTCATGTGCGAGACCCCGGCGGCGGCAGCGATCTCCTCCACCGTGGTCGCATCGTAACCGTTGGCCAGAAAGAGCCGCAGCGCGTGGGCCTGGATCACCTGACGGGTCTGTGCCTTCCTGCGCGCGCGCAGTCCCGGCCGAGGAGCGGGCTCCCCTGCCGCCGCGTCGCGGGGTGCGCTCACTGGGTGGCGGCCTCCTGGTTCCCGACCGCCGGCCGCGACGCCGGCGTCACGGCGGGACCGGGGTCAAGCACACCGGCCAGCCACCGCCGCAACCCGTTGCTGTTCGTGCCCCGCCAGGCCAGGTGCGCATCGGGTCGGACCAGCAGCACCGCGCCTGGTGGCTGCTCGTCCGGGGTGAGAGCAACCACCCGGTCAGCACCGAGCCACCCGCGGGCGAGCTGCAAGCAGCCCTGCGCGGTCAGGGACGGCGCAGCGAGCAATACCCAGCGCGGGCCCAGCTCGGCGTGCAGTTGGGTGGAGGTACCGTCCTGGCGTCGGCACATCAGATCGGGTACCCGATCACCTGGTTGCCGTGATGGAAACCATCGCCGCGGCGAGGCGAGGGGGCCGCTGCGGTAGCTCAGGGTGAGTTGGGACGCCTGTTCCCAGAGCCGGCGCTGCACCAACGGCCGGTTCAGCAACGGCACGAACACCCGGTCGCGCACCAGCCGGGCCACGGCGGTATCGCCGAGGACCAGGCGGGTCATCGAACTGGTCGAGGCGAGCACCTCAGCGGCGACCGGGCGGCGTTCGGCCTCGTAACTGTCCAGCAGCCATTCGCCAGCGCGGTCCTCGGTGACCAAGGCCAGTTTCCAGGCCAGGTTCTCCGCGTCCCCGATCCCGGTGTTGAGGCCCTGCCCGCCGAAGGGGCTGTGGATGTGCGCCGCGTCTCCGGCCAGCAATACCCGGCCCTGCCGGTAGGTCTCGGCAAGCCGGCGGTGGAACCGGAAGGCCGAGGTCCACTGCGCGCCGCGCACGACGCCGGCGGGGTAGCCGGCGTGGACTTCCAACAGCCGGGTGAGTGCGTCGAGCACCGCGTCGCCCGTCAGGTCCTGCGCTGCGCCACCCGCGGTGAGCGGCGCAGGGGCCATCAGACGCCACAGGTCCGCGCCCGGCAGCGGGAACGCTGCCAGCATGTCGTGGCCGCGCAACCACACCGCCACCGTGTCCCGGGGCAGCGGCAATTCAGCCCGCACGTCGGCGAGCAGGAACCGCTCCACCAGAGCCACCCCGGGGAAACCGATGTGGGCGGCTTTGCGGACCGCGCTGTGTGCCCCGTCGCAACCCACCACCCAGTCCGTCCGCAGGGTCTCACCATCGGCCAACCGCACTGTGACGCCGCTAGGGTCCTCCTCAAGGCCGACAACCTCGCGTCCCCACTGCACGCTGGCCTCGCCGTCCAGTCTCGCGAGACGGCCGCGCAGCTCGGCCTCGATCTCAGCCTGCGAGATCAGCAGCCCGGGTTGGCGTACCAGCCGGGTCGGGCGGCCCACCGCTAGCCGGCCGACCACGCGACCGTTGATGCTGACCACAACCTGACCGATGGGCAGGCTGCGCGCCGGTAGGTCCCCCAGCGCACCGAGCCGCGCGAGCACCTCGACCCCACGCGGCTGCAATCCCAACGCCCGCGAGGTCACCGCCGGACCGGTGGCGCGATCCAGCACCCGCACCTCGACCCCGGCGCCACGCAGACCACACGCCACCGCCAGCCCCGTCGGACCAGCACCCACTACCAGCACAGACGCCGACGACATAGACCTAACCCCTTTGTGTTAGTGACTAACAGACGTTAGCAGCTAACACATTAGAAGGCCAGCGGGGACGACGGCTCGAACCGCATCCTGTTGACGACCTCGACATCCGTGCTCGGGAGCTGGTTCAGCCCTGCTCGTCGGGCAGCCGGCCGTGCAGGTAGTCGTCATAGGCGGACAGGTCAAGGAACCCGTGGCCGCAGTAGTTGAACAGGATGACCTTCTCCTCGCCGGTCTCCTTGGCGGCGAGCGCCTCGTCGACGACCGCGCGGATCGCGTGCGCGGCCTCCGGGGCGGCTACCTTGCCCTCAGCGCGGGCGAACTGCACGGCCGCCTCGAAGACCTTGCCCTGGGGATAGGCCACCGCCTCCATCCGACCGTCCCGGACCAGCGCCGAGATCAGCGGGCTATCCCCGTGGTAGCGCAGCCCGCCGGCGTGGATACTCGGCGGGACGAAGTCGTGACCCAGCGTGTACATCGGTAGCAGCGGGGTGAAACCAGCGGCGTCGCCGAAGTCGTAGTCGAATCGGCCCTGGGTCAGGGTGGGGCAGGACAGCGGCTCGACGGCGAGCAGTCGCACCCCTGCCTCGGGCACGAAGGGGAAAGAGATCCCGCCCAAGTTGGACCCACCACCGCACGGTGCGATCACCACATCGGGCAGCCGCTCGCCGGCCAGTTCGAGTTGCTCCCGGGCCTCGAGCCCGATCACCGTCTGGTGCAGCAATACGTGGTTGAGGACCGAACCCAGCGAGTAGTGAGTGTCCTCGCGACCGACGGCGTCACGTACCGCGTCGGAGATCGCAGTGCCGAGCGAACCGGGGTGGTCGAGCTCGTCGACCGGCGAGGGCACCACCGAACCGCCCCAGGTCTCCATGATCACGCGCCGGTACGGCTTCTGCTCGAAGCTGGCCCGGACCATGTACACCATGCACTCCAGATCGAACTGGGCGCAGGCGAACGCTAGCGCGGTGCCCCACTGGCCGGCCCCGGTCTCGGTGGTCAACCGGCCAACGCCGTCTTGAGCGTTGTAAAAGGCCTGCGCTACGGCGGTGTTCGGCTTGTGACTGCCCGCTGGAGAGAGTGACTCGTCCTTGAAGTAGATCCGGGCGGGGGTGCCGAGGGTCTGCTCCAGGCGGGTCGCGCGCACCAGCGGGGTGGGTCGCCACAACCGCAGGATGTCGAGTACCTCACCGGGTACATCGATCCACGGCGCGGTCGCCATCTCCTGCTCGATGAGCGTGGCAGGAAACAACGGCGCCAGGTCATCCGGGCCCACCGGCTGCCGGGTAGCCGGATGCAGCGGCGGCTGCAGCGGGGCCGACAGGTGCGGGACGACATTGAACCAGGCGGACGGGATCTTGTCGGTCGGCAGGGTCCAGCGGGTCATCGACGCCCACTCCTCGTCACGTTGCAGGCACCGCGCGAGCGCACCTGCAGGCCAGTGCCCCGTCCCCCGGTCAGGGTTGGCCCCCGTTAAAGACGCCCAGCACCCAGGTTGGCGGTACTTGAAGGGCGACCAACGTTTAGGTGCCGCGGGCTTCCTTCAGTCTGGCCAGGGCCTCGGCGAGGATGGCCTCACCGTCGGCATCGGAGCGGCGCTCCTTCACATAGGCCAGGTGAGTCTTGTACGGCTCGTTGCGGGGCGCATCCGGTGGCCGCTGCTCGTTGCGCCCAGCCGGAAAACCACACCGCGGGCAGTCCCACACCTCGGGTTCCTCAGCCTCGACCGCGAACGAAGGCCGAGACTCGTGCCCGTTCGCGCACCAGTAGGACACCCGACGACGGGGGGCAGTCTCTCCCCGTTCGGACTCGCCCATCGGACCTGCTCCGACCCGCGTACCGCGGATCGCGTTGCCGCTTGCCATCGATCGCCTCACCTCGCGGAACCGCCCGGGCACCCCGGGCGTGCTCAGCCGATCTTGATCAGAAGTCCGATCCCCACTATGGAAATCACCCAGACCGCGCTGACGAACAGCGTCAGCCGGTCCAGGTTCTTCTCCACGACACTGGATCCGGACAGGCTCGATTGAACGCCGCCACCGAAAAGGCTGGACAACCCTCCGCCGCGGCTCCGGTGCAGCAAGATCAGCAGGATCAGGGCGATGCTGGTGACCAGGAGCACGATCTGCAGGAAGAGCTTCATCACACCCTCATGGGACAACGGCTGATTCGCAAGATTACTCCGTCCAGCAACAGCTGTGAGCCCGGCCTCCCCGCCACCACGTCGACGGTCACGGCAGGGGGCCGCCTGCGGCCAGCGCGCAGAGCTTCGCGAACTCGTCAGCGTCCAGGCTGGCGCCCCCCACCAGGGCACCGTCTATGTCGGGCTCGACCACCAGATCGGCGACGTTGCTCGACTTGACCGATCCGCCGTAGAGCACCCGGACATCGTCGGCGACCGCGACCCCGTACTTGTCGGCCAGCGCTTCCCGCAACGCGCCGCAGACCTCCTGCGCGTCGGCCGGAGTGGCGACCCGACCGGTGCCGATCGCCCAGATGGGCTCGTAGGCCACGACGATGGTGCGGACCTGCTCCGCGGACAGGCCCTTGAGCGCGGCCCGCAGTTGCTCGGTGCTGTGCGCCAGGTGTTCACCGGCCTCACGGACCTCGAGACCCTCCCCCACACACAGGATCGGGATCAGCCCATTGCGCAGCGCGGCCCGCACCTTGCCGGCCACCACCGCGTCGTCCTCACCGTGGTGTTCGCGCCGCTCGGAATGCCCGACGACCACGTAGCGGCAGTCCAGCTTGGCCAGCATCGGTCCGGACACATCGCCGGTGTAGGCACCGGCGTCCTTCGGAGACAGATCCTGCGCGCCATAGCCCACCAGCAGCTTGTCCCCCTCGACGAGGGCCTGCACGCTGCGCAACGCGGTGAATGGCACCAGCACCGCCACCTCGACCTTGGCGAAGTACTTCTCCGGCAGGGCGAAGGCGAGCTTCTGCACCAGGGCGATGGCCTCGAGGTGGCTGAGGTTCATCTTCCAGTTGCCGGCGATCAGCGGTTGCCTGGGCACTCCTACTCCTCCAGTACGGCGACGCCGGGCAAGGTCTTGCCCTCGAGGAACTCCAGAGACGCGCCGCCGCCGGTGGAGATGTGTGCGAACCCGTCCTCAGGCAGGTTCAGCAGCCGCACCGCGGCCGCCGAATCACCGCCGCCGACGACGCTGAACGCCGCCGACCCCGCGATCGCCTCCGCGACGCCACAGGTGCCTGCGGCGAACGGGGCGAGCTCGAACACTCCCATCGGACCGTTCCAGAACACCGTGGCCGCACCGGCCAGCGCCGCGGCGAAGTCGGCAACCGCCTCCGGGCCGATGTCCAGTCCCATCCACCCGTCCGGGATGTCCCCGACGGGCACCGTGCGGGTCTGCGCGTGTGCCGCGAACTCGTCGGCGACGACCACGTCGCGGGGCAGCCGGATCGTGTCACCGGAGGTTTTCAGCAGCCGCGCGCACACGTCCACCATGTCCCGTTCCAGCAGCGACTTGCCCACCGGGTGACCAAGAGCTGCCAGGAAGGTGAAGCACATCCCGCCGCCGACGAGCAGGGCGTCCACCTTCGGCAGCAAGGCCTCGATCACGGCGAGCTTGTCGGACACCTTCGACCCGCCCAGCACCACGGCGTAGGGACGGTCCGGCGCCTCGGTGAGCCGCCGCAGCGTGATCAGCTCGCCGAGTACCAATGTGCCGGCATAGGCCGGCAACCGCTCGGCGACGTCGACGACCGAGGCCTGCACGCGATGCACCACGCCGAACCCGTCCGAGACGAATGCGCCGTCGGAGCCCACCAGTGCGGCGAGCTCGGCGGCCAGCGCGCCCCGCTCAGCGGCGTTCTTGGACGTCTCCCGCGGGTCGAAGCGCACGTTCTCCAGCAGCGCGACCCCACCTTCGGCCAGGCCGGCCACTGCCGCACGAGCCGAGTCACCGACGACGTCGGTCGCCGCCGCCACCGGGGTCCCGAGCAGCTCGCCGAGCCGGGTGGCGACGGGGGCGAGCGAGTACGCCGGGTCGGGTGCGCCTTGGGGACGGCCGAGATGGGCTGTCAGCACCACCCGGGCCCCAGCGCCGGTCAGCGCCCGCACAGTGGGCAGTGACGCACGGATCCGCCCATCATCGGTGATCCGGCCGCTGTCGAGCGGCACGTTGAGGTCGGCGCGAACCAGCACCGTCCGGCCCGACACACCCCCGGCAAGCAGGTCGTCGAGCGTCCTCACAGCTGCGAGCCGACCATGACGATCAGGTCAGCCAGCCGGTTGGAATAGCCCCATTCGTTGTCGTACCAGCCGACGATCTTGACCTGGCTGCCGATCACCTTGGTCAGCGGCGAGTCGAAGATGCACGACGCCGGGTCCGTGATGATGTCCGAGGACACGATCGGTGCGTCGCTGTAGCGCAGGATGCCCTTCAGCGGGCCATCGGCGGCGGTCCGGAAGGCCTCGTTGACCTCCTCGACACTGGTCTCGCGGGAGACCGAAGCGGTCAGATCGGTGATCGATCCATTGGGGACGGGCACCCGCATCGCGTAGCCGTCCAGCTTTCCGTTGAGCTCGGGCAGCACCAGCCCGATGGCCTTGGCGGCCCCGGTGGAGGTCGGCACGACGTTGATCGCGGCAGCCCGGGCCCTGCGCAGGTCACTGTGCGGGCCATCTTGCAGGTTCTGATCCTGGGTGTAGGCGTGGATGGTGGTCATCAGGCCCTGCTTGATGCCCAGGGCGTCATGGAGCACCTTGGCCATCGGGCCCAGGCAGTTGGTGGTGCAGGAAGCGTTGGAGATCACCGTCTGGGAACCGTCCAATGCGGAGTCGTTGACCCCGAGCACCACGGTGAGGTCCTCGCCCTTGGCCGGCGCGGAGACGACCACTTTTTTGGCGCCGCCCTCGTCGACGTGCCTGCGGGCGTCCTTGGCCGTGGTGAAAAAGCCGGTGGACTCCAGCACCACATCGACGCCCAGGTCACCCCAGGGCAGCGCACCCGGGTCCCGCTCGGCGAGCGCCTTGATGGTCTTGCCGCCCACCGCGATGCCGTCGTCGGTGACGTGCACGTCCTCTTTCAGTCTGCCCAGCACGCTGTCGTACTTCAGCAGGTGCGCCATGGTCGCGATGTCGCCGAGGTCGTTGAACGCCACCACGTCGATGTCATGGCCGCCGGACTGCACGGCGCGCCAGAAGTTCCGTCCGATGCGGCCGAATCCGTTGATCCCTACCCGAACAGTCACGTCGCCCTCTCCTTACCCAAGTTCCCTCTACCCACAGTCCAGCACCACGGCTGGCACGGCTTGGCGCCACCCTATCGGCCGGATACCACCGCGCAGGCCCCCCGGGAGGGGGAGCTGCGGGGGTGCTCGCGACCCGGTCGATCCCCCTCAAGCCGCCGGGGACGTCACGCGTCCAGCATGTCGGGGGTGACTTCGGACTCGGTGTCCGGTACCCCGAGTTCTTCGGCCCGCCGGTCGGCCATCGCGAGTAGCCGGCGGATCCGGCCCGCCACGGCATCCTTGGTCATCGGCGGGTCAGCGAGCTGGCCCAGCTCCTCCAGCGAGGCCTGCCGGTGCTCCAGCCGCAGCCGGCCCGCGGTGAGCAGATGTGCCGGGGTGTCGTCGCCGAGTAACTCCAGGGCCCGGCGGACCCGCGCTGCCGAGGCCACCGCCGCGCGGGCGGATCGGCGCAGGTTGGCGTCATCGAAGTTGGCCAGCCGGTTGGCGGTGGCGCGGACCTCGCGGCGAACCCGGCGTTCTTCCCAGGCCAGCACCGTGTCGTGCGCACCGAGCCGGGTGAGCAATGCTCCGATGGCGTCCCCGTCGCGGACCACCACCCGATCAGCGCCCCGGACCTCGCGGGCCTTGGCTTGGATGCCCAGCCGACGGGCCGCCCCGACCAAGGCCAGCGCCGCCTCCGGCCCAGGACAGGTCACCTCCAGCGCAGCCGAGCGGCCCGGCTCGGTGAGCGACCCGTGCGCGAGGAACGCACCACGCCACGAGGCCTCGGCATCGCAGAGACCACCGGAGACGACCTGCGGGGGCAACCCCCGCACCGGGCGGCCGCGCAGGTCCAGCAGCCCGGTCTGGCGGGCCAGCCCCTCCCCGTCGCGGACCACCCGCACCACATAACAGGTGCCTTTGCGCAGCCCTCCGGCGGTGATCAGGTGCACATCGGAGTTGTGCCCGTAGAGCTCGTGCACCTCCCGGCGCAGCCGCCGCGCGGTGGAGCCGGTGTCCAGCTCGGCCTCCACCACGACACGCCCGGCAATGATGTGCAGTCCACCGGCGAAGCGCAGCAGTGAGGCGACCTCGGCCCGCCGGCAGCACGTCTTGGTCACCCGTAGCCGGCTCAGCTCGTCCTTGACGGCGGAGGTCATGGCCACCGGCGCTTCTCCTCCCGTTGCAGACCCTGACAAGCAGGTCTCAGTCGTTAATGCTTCGACCCTGGCAAGCAGGTCTCAGTATCCGACGCAGCGCCGCGGCCAGTGCGACCGGATCGTGACGATCGGCGGATCCGTCAACGGCGACCCGGTCAAGGTACGCGAGCCCGCCGAGCTCCTCGGCGCAGCGGTGCAGCCGAGCCGGCACCGCGACAGCGTCGATATCGGCGAGAACCGCGTGCACGGTGAACCCGGGCGGGGCGTGACCGGACAGTACTGTCAAGTGCTGCTCGGGGGAGAACCCGGCGGTCTCGCCCGGCTGCGGCGCCAGGTTGAGCACCACTATCCGGCGGGCCGCGGTACCGGCCAGCGCGTCGACCAGGTCGGGGACCAGCAGGTGCGGTAGCACACTGGTGAACCACGAGCCCGGCCCGAGTACCACGACGTCGGCGTCGGCGACCGCGCGGACCGCCTCGGCGCAGGCCTGCGGCCGCTCCGGACGCAACCACACCCGGTGCACCCGACCCGGCGTTGTCGCCACCGCCACCTGGCCGCGGATCCGCCGCACGGTATCCGGGTCGCAGTCCAGGCCGGCCACGTCGGCCTCGATCTCCAGCGGCTCAGCGGCCATCGGCAGTACCCGGCCGGTCACGCCGAGCAGCCGGCACGCC
This sequence comes from Pseudonocardiaceae bacterium, assembly GCA_050699975.1. Taxonomy (GTDB): domain Bacteria; phylum Actinomycetota; class Actinomycetes; order Mycobacteriales; family Pseudonocardiaceae. The sequence continues at coordinate 20,865 of JBOHGH010000042.1, forward strand.
TCATCCAGCACCACCACGGGATCGCCGAGCACCTCCAGCAAGCCAGCCAGCACCAGGTTGCCCACGGCGTGCCCGGCCAACGCCCCGGTGCCGCCGAAGCGATGCTGGAACACCTGCCGCCAGCGCCCCCCGCCGCCGTCGTCGGCCGCCAGTGCGGTCAGCGCCATCCGCAGGTCACCCGGCGGGAGCAGACCCAGCTCCCGGCGCAGCCGCCCGGACGAGCCGCCGTCATCGGCCACCGTCACCACCGCGGTGACGTCCTCGGTGATAGCGCGCAGCGCCAGCAGCGTGGCGTACAGTCCGTGACCGCCGCCCAACGCGACGGCCTTGAGACCCGGATGGCTGAGATCCGCGTGGCGGAGATCCGGGTGGCTCACTCCCGACCCACGTCCCGGTGCACCACCTTGACGGTGATCCCGTCCTCCTGGCCGAGCCGGGCGGCCAGCGCCTCGGACACGACCACGCTGCGGTGTTTACCACCGGTGCACCCCACCGCGAGGGTGAGGTAGCGTTTGCCCTCCCGCCGGTACCCGCCGCTGATCAGCCGCAGCAGTTCCAGGTAGCGGTCCAGAAACTCCTCGGCGCCCTCCTGGGACAGCACGTAGTTGCGGACGTCGGCATCGAGACCGGTGAAGTCCCGCAGTTCCGGGATCCAGAACGGATTGGGCAGAAACCGCACGTCAATCACGAGGTCGGAGTCCATCGGTAGCCCGTACTTGTAGCCGAAGGACACCACGGTGATCCGGGTCCGGCTGCTGGCTTCGCCCCCGAAGGCGTGCTCGATCTTGGCCCGGAGCTGGTGCACGGACACCCCGGTGGTGTCCAGCACCAGGTCGGCCTCCTCCCGTAGCGGGGCGAGTAGCGCACGCTCCGCGGCGATCCCGTCGGCCAGCCGCCCATCGCTCTGCAGCGGGTGGCTGCGCCGGACCTGCTCGAAGCGACGGATCAGCACCGCATCGGTGGCTTCCAGGAACAACACCTTGGGCCGGTAGCCGAGGGCATCCAGATCCTTGATCACCGCGGCGAGGTCGTCGGTGAACGCCCGACTGCGCACGTCCATGACGACCGCCACCCGGGTCACCACGCCTTGGGAGCGCGCTCCGAGCTCCACCATGGTGGCGATCAGCTCGGGCGGCAGGTTGTCCACCACGAACCAGCCCAGATCCTCGAGTACCTTGGCAGCCGTGCTGCGACCGGCCCCGGACAGCCCGGAGACCACGGCCACCTCGATACCGCCCTGGGTCTCAATAACGCCGTGGGCCTCAGTCACGATGCGGCTCCATTGTTCCCTTCGCTACCCAGGGCGGCGAGCACCGCGCGAGCGGTGCTCGCGCCAACCCCGGGTACCTCGGTGAGTTCGTCCACGCTGGCCTGCCGGATGCGGCGGACCGAGCCGAAGTGCTTGAGCAACGCTGTGCGCCGGATCTGTCCGAGCCCGGCAACACTGTCCAGCTCCGAGCTTGTCATCCGCGCTGACCGCTTCTGCCGGTGGTAGCTGATCGCGAACCGGTGCGCCTCGTCGCGCGCCCGCTGCAGCAGGTAGAGCCCCTCGCTGGTGCGTGGCAGGATCACCGGGTCGGCCTCGCCGGGTAACCAGACCTCCTCCAGCCGCTTGGCCAGCCCGGCGATCGCCACGTCGGTGACGCCGAGCTCGAACAGCACCTCGGCCGCCGCGGCCACTTGCGCTGGGCCGCCGTCGACCACGAGCAGGTTCGGCGGGTAGGCGAACTTGCGGGGACGCCCTGTTTCGGGGTCCAAGCCGGGTTTGCTGGTGCGCTGGTCGTTCTCCTGCAGGTAGCGGGTGAAGCGCCGGCGGACCACTTCGGCGATGCTAGCCACGTCGTCAGAGCGCCCGTCGCCGGCCGCGTCGCGGATCGCGAAGCGCCGGTAGTCGGACTTGCGCGCCAGCCCGTCTTCGAAGACCACCAGCGAGGCGACCACGTCGTTGCCCTGCACATGGCTGACGTCGATGCATTCGATGCGCAGCGGTGCAGCGTCGAGCCCCAGGTACTCGTGAATCTCCTGCAACGCCGCGGCGCGGGCGGTCAAGTCGCCCGCGCGGCGTAACTTGTGCTGCGCGAAGGCCTCCGCCGCGTTGCGTGCCACGGTGTCGGCCAGCGCCCGCTTGTCTCCCCGCTGTGGCACCCGTAGCGCCACTCGCGCGCCGCGGAGTCCGGAAAGCCATTCGGTCAGCGTGTCGGCATCTTCCGGTAGCTCCGGGACCAGCACTTCGCGAGGCACGGGCTGGGTGGCGTCATCTGCAGCCCCGGCCAGTGCGGCCTGCTCGCCGTAGAACTGGGTCAGGAACTGCCCGACCAGGTCGACCTGGTCGACCCGCTCAATCACCCAGCCGCGCTGGCCGCGGACCCGCCCGCCGCGCACGTGGAACACCTGCACCGCCGCCTCGAGCTCATCGCAGGCGTACGCGATCACGTCCGCGTCGGTGCCGTCGCCGAGCACCACAGCCTGCTTCTCCATCGCCCGGCGCAGCGCCCCCAGGTGGTCTCGCAACCGCGCGGCGCGCTCGAACTCCAGCTCGGCAGCCGCCGTCGCCATCTCCCGCTCCAGCCGCCGGACCATCTTGTCGGTCCGGCCGGACAGGAAGTCACAGAAATCCTCGACGATGGCGCGGTGTTCCTCGGCGGTGACGTTGCCCACGCACGGCGCCGAACACTTGTCGATGTAACCCAGCAGGCAGGGCCGGCCGATCTGGCCGTGCCGCTTGAACACGCCGGCCGAGCACACCCGCGCCGGGAACACTCTGGTGAGCAGGTCGAGCGTCTCGCGGATAGCCCAGGCGTGCGCGTACGGCCCGAAATAACGGACCCCCCGGCGGCGTGGCCCCCGGTAGACGTGCAACCGTGGGTAGTCCTCGTTCAGCGTCACGGCCAGCACCGGATAGGACTTGTCGTCGCGGTACCGGACGTTGAAACGCGGGTCGAACTCCTTGATCCAATTGTATTCGAGCTGCAGGGCCTCGACCTCGGTGCTGACCACCGTCCACTCCACCGACGCAGCCGTGGTGACCATCTGCCGGGTCCGCGGGTGCAGCCCGGAAAGGTCGGCGAAGTAGGAGTTCAGCCGGCTGCGCAGGCTCTTCGCCTTGCCGACGTAGATCACCCGGCGATGCTCGTCCCGGAACCGGTACACCCCGGGGTCGTCAGGGATCGTCCCTGGCGCCGGGCGATATGTGCAAGGGTCGGCCATCGAGTGGCAGCCTACGGCTGGCCATGTGAGTGGCGTTGCGAGCTATAGCACTGTTTGCCACTCACAGGGAGGCCGTAGGCCTCCACCCTCCGAAGTATCGACCGAATCCGCCACCCCCACAGCGGGGACAGCGCATAGCCGGGATAGGACGCCAGCCAGCTCGCGCTGCCCAGGCTGACGGCGTCCGCGCCGGCCCAGAAGTACTCCCGGCAGTCGTCGAAGGTGCGGATCCCGCCGGTTGCGATCACCGGCAGGGTGACCCCCGCATCGCGCAGCTCCGCGACCACCCGCAGCCCGATCGGCTTCACCGCCCGGCCGGACAGCCCGCCGTAGCGGTTGGCCAGCCACGGCGCCCCGGTCCGGGGGTCCAGCCGCAGCGCGCGCACCGTGTTGATCGCGGTGAGCGCCGAGACCCCTGCGGCGGCAGCCCGCCGGGCGTGCCCGACGTAGTCGCGGTCCGGCGACAGCTTGAGGATCACCGGGTGCCTGCTGCGGGGCACCGCGTCGGCAAGCACTCCGTCCAGGATCGGCTCGAAGTCATGATCGATGTTCGGGCAGGAGACGTTGAACTCCACGGCCGCGATCTCCCCGGGAGGCACCGCCGCATTCACCGCGTCGACGAGACAGACGAACTCCTCGGCCGCGAAGCCACCCACCGAGATGATGGTGTTCTGATCGCGGGTGCGCGGGTAGTAGTCGCGCAGGTAGGCATCGATCCCGACGTTGCACCAGCCGAAGGCGTTGATCCAGCCGGCATCGGCGCGGCGCAGCACCGTGGCGTAGCGGCGCAGCAGGCCGGGCAGTGCGCGTAGCGGCCAGTCGGCGCGGTTGGTGAAATGCCCGTCGCGGGGTTGCACCGTCAGGGTGCGGGTGGTGACCGCACCGAACCGCTCCAGCGGCACGAACCGGGAGATCGGGCTCATCCCGTAAGGCACCAGCCCGGAGTCGGGTGCGCCGTAGCCGAGCAGACTGGATGAGGTGACCAGCCGGTTGCGCAGCCGGATATCCCCCAGCCAGACCTCGCTCACTGGTCCTCCTTGCGCTCGTGGACCTCAGCCAGGATAGGTCGACGAGGCGTGGGCCCTCACCCTGGTGGGTTCAGCACCGCGAGATCTGTGCGCGGGAAGTCGTCCCCGGTGCACAGCAGTGGGCGCCCTGCCAGCCAGCACGTCGCGTAGGTCAGACAGCCCCCGAAGTTCAGTGCGGCCGGGTGTCGCCCCTTGCCGTAGCGCGCGAACGCGTCGACTGCGACGGGCCAGTGTGCTGCCGTGAACGGGATGGTTTCGATGCCCGCCTCGTCGAGCAGGCGGGAGAGCAGCGACCGGCCCGCGACACCTTTCGACTCAAGCGGCGAGCACATAGGATACGACGGTCATACTTGACCTCAAGTTTAGTTGAGCTATTAGCCTCCGTACGGTCGCCGGTCGAGGATGCCGGCGATGTCAGGACGGTCAGCGAGAACGAGAAACCGGTGGTGTGCGATGGACATGGAAGTCACCGCGTGGATGTCGATGTACAACGCGATGCATGCCCAGCAGGAGCGGCGCCCGTTCTCCAAGGCCACGCTGCGGCGCATCGGCGGGTTCGCCCGGCCGCACCGCGCGCAGTTGGGGCGCTTCCTGCTGCTCAGCGTCGCAACGGCGGTGCTGGCGGTGGCGACACCGGTGCTCGCCGGCCGGGTCGTCGACGCGATCGTGCAGGGCAGGGCACCCGACATCGTGGTCGGGCTTGCGTCACTCATCGCCGTCATTGCGGTCGCGGAGGCCGGGCTTGGGCTGGCCACCCGGTGGCTGTCATCGAGAATCGGCGAAGACCTGATCCTTCAGCTGCGCACCGCCGTGTTCGATCACGTGCAGCGCATGCCGATCGCGTTTTTCACCCGCACCCGCACCGGAGCGCTGGTCAGCCGGTTGAACAACGACGTGATCGGCGCGCAGCGGGCGTTCAGCGACACGCTGTCGGGGGTGGTCGGCAACGTGGTGACACTGGTGCTCACGCTCGTGGTGATGATCGGGATCTCGTGGCAGATCACGCTGCTCGCGCTGCTGCTGCTGCCGGTGTTCGTGTTGCCGGCGCGGCGGATGGGCACCCGGCTGGCCCGGCTGGAGCGCGAGGCGGCGAATCACAACGCGCTGATGAGCACGCAGATGACCGAGCGATTCTCCGCGCCCGGCGCCACGCTGGTGAAGCTGTTCGGCCGGCCAGCGCAGGAATCGGCGGAGTTCGCCGTCCGGGCCCGGCGGGTGCGCGACATCGGGGTGCGCACCGCGATGGTGCAGTCGGTGTTCGTCACCGCGCTGACGCTGGTGTCGGCGCTGGCGCTGGCCGTCGTCTACGGCCTCGGCGGGTTCTACGCGCTGCGGGGGCAGTTGGAGCCGGGTGCGGTCGTGGCGCTCGCGCTGCTGCTCACCCGGCTCTACGCCCCGCTGACCGCCCTGGCCAGCGCGCGGGTGGAGGTGATGAGCGCCCTGGTCAGCTTTGAGCGGGTGTTCGAGGTGCTCGATCTGACCCCGCTCATCCAGGACAAGCCCGATGCAAGGCGGGTGCCGGATGGGCCGGTGTCGGTGGAGTTCGACGGCGTGCAGTTCGGCTACCCGTCGGCGGACAAGGTGTCGCTCGCGTCGCTCGAGGAGGTCGCCAAGCTCGACACCCGCGGGGGGGTGGAGGTGCTGCACGAGGTGTCGTTCCGGGCCGAACCGGGGCAGATGGTGGCGTTGGTCGGGTCGTCGGGCGCCGGGAAGTCCACGATCGCGCAGCTGGCGGCGCGGCTGTATGACGTCGAGAGCGGTGCCGTGCGGCTATCCGGTGTGGACCTGCGCGACCTGTCCGCCGAGTCGATCCGCGAGACGCTCGGGATGGTGACCCAGGATGGGCATCTGTTCCACGAGTCGGTCCGGGCGAACCTGCTGCTGGCCCGTCCGGAGGCAGCCGAGGACGAGCTGTGGGAGGTGCTGGGCCGGGCCCGGCTGGCTGACCTCGTGGCGTCGCTGCCCGATGGGCTGGACACGGTCGTCGGCGAGCGCGGGTACCGGCTGTCCGGTGGTGAGCGCCAGCGGCTGACGATCGCCCGGCTGCTGCTGGCGCGCCCACGCGTGGTGATCCTCGACGAGGCCACCGCGCACCTGGACTCGACGTCGGAGGCGGCAGTACAGGCCGCGCTGGGCGAAGCCCTGGCCGGCCGGACCGCGGTGGTGATCGCGCACCGGCTGTCGACCGTCCGAGCCGCGGACCTCATCCTCGTGATCGAGGACGGGCGAGTCGTGGAGCGCGGCACACACTCCGACCTGGTCTCGGCGGGCGGCCGATACGAGGAGCTGTACCGGACCCAGTTCGACCAGCCATCCGCCATGGCCACCATCAGGTGATGTCAGGAGCGGGCAGGGCGCGATGCGCCACGGCGACGGGTTCAGATATCACCGGAGTTTCGGTCGTGATCGTCGTTTGGGAAGAATAAACCGCGGTGACCGCGGCTGGTTCTTCCCAAGCGGTGATCATAGGTCGGCGTAGAGGGCGAGGATTTTTCCGAGGAGCTGACAGAGTGTGGAATCCCGAATGGCTTTCTTGTGCAGCCGGAACTGCCATTGTCCGGCGGTGTTGCGGTCGATTTTAATCTCGGTTTGCAGGGCGATGAGAACCACGCCACCGAGGGCGAGGGCGGCGGGTTCGAAGCGGGTGGTGTCCTCGGCCAGTCGTACGGCGTGATCGATGACGGGGAAAGTTCGGGGCGGGTGGCCGCGAGGTGGGTGAGCGTGGTGCGGGCGAGGTCACCTTCGGTGGGTGGCGGGGTATCGGCTCGGCGGTGGGGCTGGAGGTCGGCGTGGTCGGCGGCATGGGAGAGGGCCGCTTCGAGTTCTCGGAGCCGGGTGGGCCGCCTCGTTTTTTCCGGACAGCTGACTAATTGCTATATCATGCTGCGGATTGCCAGTTCAGGTACTCGTCGTAGACCTCTTGCGGGGTCTGGTAGCCGAGTGCCGAGTGGAGACCGTGTACTTCCTGCGCCGTTCTGGCATTTGTCCCCTCCATTCCGGGAGCGGACCTTATAAGGTCCCCTGTCCGGAATGTGGGAGGCGCGCCACCCTCACCACCCCGGCCGGGCCGGGCAAATCGTAGACCAGGGCCACGTCACCCCGGGCAGCCAACGGCACCCCACCGACATGGGCCAGCTCCCACGGCCGGAACGCCAGGAACTCCGCGCCGGCAGGCACCTGCACTCGCACTGTCACCGGTGCTGCCGCCACGATGGCCCGACCGACCTGCTCCCCCAACGCCGCAGACCCGATCCAGGCCCCGACCCACCCCACCAACTCCGACTCGCTGGCCACCCGACGGTCCGGATCGGCCCGCCACCGCAGGAACCGGTACAGATCTTCAAACGCCTCCGTCTCGGACGCCTGCGGATCAGCACCTTCCGGAACCCCACCGCGCGGCGCAGGCGGTCCGCGAGGTCGGCGGACAGCACTCCGTGGGCACCCAGCAGCCGGATCACGTCGCCGTTGTCCCGTGGCGGACCCCACCCCTTCGACGCGCACACGTGCTGGGCGACGTCGACGCCCGCCTCAATCGCCGTCACGAAGGTGTACTTGACTCCGCGCAACCACAGCAAATCGGCGCGCCGCTCGGGGTCGGCCGACGCCTCGGCGCGGAGCACGGCGAGGTCGTCGCTGATCGACCGGAGCAGCCGAAGGACCCGGACCTCATCGACCACGTCGGACGGCCTCGGCGAATTCGCGGTGGCTGCGCCGCAGCCGCGGCTGCTCGTCGGCGTAGATCTTGCGCGTAGTGGCGGTCCAGTGGACCCGCGCCGGCGGGTCGTCGTCGAAGAGGACACGGCCGTGCAGCGCGATCCTGCCAGCCAGCTCGAGGGGGGCGCCGTTGAGCACCACGAGATCGACCCCCGGCGGGAGCAGCACCTCGAAGGCCGGCGGCGGGTCGAACGGCCACCAGGCCGCGACGTCGATATCGGAATTCGCCTGCGGCGAACCGGCCGCCCGGCTGCCGTGCAGGAGCCCGAATCGTGCCCCGGCGCCGCGAAGCACCCCGACGATCTCGGCGGCGAGGGCGTCCGGAACAGCGATGGCCATGGGGCAGAGTTTCGCACGTGAACGGGCCGGGGGGCTCAGGAGCTAGCCGCTGACGCGCCGCAGCTGGGCGGAGAGGTGCGGCTTCATGGGCAGGCCGCGAAGCGCCCGCTCCTCGGCGTAGGCCAGCTCGCTGTTCACGATGCCGTACAACCGAGCGGACCCGGTTGTCTCCCTAGCCGTGTCGGTTCGCGCGATAGTGTCGGATTCAAGCTCCCATGACGTCGCTCCGGTGCGCCCACCGTAGTAGATCTCGCAGATGCCGAACATGTGTGCGAGGACCAATTCGATGATCTCTTCCTCGTCCACCCGCCACCACCCGACCTCTCGAGCAGCCGGGCGCAGCACCTCCCCGGATGAGTTGAGCAGCCAGGCCCGCGCCTCGTAGGCCAGGAACGGCCTGCCGTCGTGACCGAAGGCGATCTGCTGGCCGTAGCGGAACTCTCCGAGCAGCGATGGGTACTGGGCTAGGCCCTCCCCCCGCCACACCCCCAACAGCGGCGCCAACATCTGGCACTGCGGGTGCAACTCGATGCCGTGCCCCAGATTCGCGGTTTCCACGGCGATCGGCATGTCATCGAACCGGGGCAGGTTGTGCTCGGCGGCGGCCAGCTGCGGGCCGGCGTCTGGACCGGGGTGGGAAGTGTCGCTCATCACCCCTGAATCGGATCACGAACTCGGTCGCTTGGGAACCCATGACGCCCGACGGGCGTCTCATCAGCGCTCTTCCGGGAACGGCCCGGAAAAGCACCGCCCGGGGCCGAACCCGACGGGCGGGCGCTGCGGACCGGCCGAACCCGGACACCCTCCCCGCCCGGGGACGGCCGGGCCGCGCGCAATTGGTGAGAAAACACTACAAATCGGATCCCCTCGAGGAGTACCCTTACTTCTAGTTACCGAGGGGGACTCTGTGATACGTAACTTCGGTCGAGTAGTAATGACGCTGACCATCGCTGCGGTGTGCACGGTGTTGTCCGCGACGGTGGCAGCCGCCGCCCAGTCGGCCGCTGCGCCGTGCGGGTCGTCCGCAGCAGCCTGCATCGACCTCAGCCGCCAGCAGACCTGGCTGATGAACGGCGGCCAAGTCACCTATGGGCCGACCCCGATCACGTCCGGCAAGCCGGGTTACCGGACCCCGCCTGGCACGTTCACGGTGCTGTGGAAGGACCGCCACCACCGCAGCAGGGCATTCGACAACGCCCCCATGCCCTACTCGGTGTTCTTCACCCATTCCGGTATCGCGTTTCACCAGGGCAGCCTCAAGGTGCCCTCGCACGGATGCATCCACCTGGGCCGCGCTGCCGCGGCCACCTTCTTCACCAAGCTGTCGGTGGGTCAGGTCGTACAGGTCGTGCCCTGAGTCAACGCTGCGTGGGAAGCAGCTGACGCAGCGCGGGCACTAGCGCGCGCAGCGCCCGGCCCCGGTGGGAGACGGCATCCTTCTCGGCCGAGTCCAGCTCAGCGGAGGTGCGCCGGTCCCCGTCCGGAACAAAGATCGGGTCGTAGCCGAAACCATTGCTCCCCCGCCTCGCACGGCTCAGCGTGCCGCGCCACCGTCCGCGCACCACGGTCTGGGTCCCTGAAGCCTGGGCACCGCCCGGCACGACCAGAGCCGCGGCGCAGACGAACGCAGCGCCCCGACGACCCGCTGGCACGTCGGCCAGCTGATCGAGCACCAGCTGCAGGTTCGCGGCGTCGTCGCCGTGGCGGCCGGCCCACCTGGCCGAGAGCACCCCGGGCATGCCGTTGAGCGCATCGATCTCCAGGCCCGAGTCGTCGCCGACGGCAGGCAGACCAGTCGCCGCCGCCGCGTCCCGGGCCTTGGCCAGCGCGTTGGCCTCGAAGGTGGCTGCGGTCTCCGGGGTCTCGGGGAATGCTGGCACGTCGTCCAGCCCCAATATCTGTAACCCTCCGGTGGTGTCCGACGACACCAGGATTCGCCGCAGCTCGACCAGCTTCTTCGTGTTCCGGGTGGCCAGCAGTACCCGAACCGGGCTCACCGCCGGGGCAATTCGCCGGGGTAGGGCTGGGCCAGCGCGGTGGTCTGGTGTGCGGTCAGCTCCTGGCAGCCCTTCAGCGCCAAGTCCAGCATCTGGTCCAGAGTGGACCGCGCGAAGGTCGCACCCTCCCCGGTGCCCTGAAGCTCCACCAGCGAACCGGTATCGGTGGCCACCACGTTCATGTCGACCTCGGCGCGGGAGTCCTCCTCGTAAGGCAGGTCAAGCCGGATCCGACCGTCCACCACACCGACGCTGACCGCGGCGACCGAGCAGGACAGCGGTTGCGGGTTGCGCAGCCGACCGGCCGCTCGCAGCCAGGTCACCGCATCGGCTAACGCCACATAGCCACCGGTGATCGCCGCGGTACGGGTGCCCCCGTCGGCCTGGATGACATCGCAATCCAGCGAGATGGTGTTCTCCCCCAGCGCAGCGAGGCTGACGCAGGATCGCAGGGCGCGCCCGATCAGCCTGCTGATCTCGTGAGTCCGCCCACCGAGGCGTCCCTTGACCGACTCCCGGTCGCTGCGGGTGTGCGTCGAGGACGGCAGCATCGCGTACTCCGCGGTGAGCCAGCCCTGCCCGGAACCTTTGCGCCAGCGCGGTACACCCTCCACCACGCTGGCCGCACAGAGCACCCGGGTTCCGCCGAACTCGATCAGCACCGATCCGGCGGGCCACCGCTGGTAGCCGCGGGTGATGCGCACCTCGCGGAGCGCCTCGTCGGTCCTGCCGTCAGCTCGTGCCACCGCGCCAGCCTACCCACGGCTGCCCACCCACAGTCGCGCCGTCAGATCTCGTAGTGAGCGCCGGGGCGGACCAGCTCGGTGGGGCCGTCGAAGGCGCCCTTTGCCTCGCTGAGCACCTGCTCGGTGTCAGTCCACGGGGGCACGTGGGTGATCAGCAGCCGGCCGACCCCGGCCGCCGCCGCCGCCTGCCCGGCTTGCTTGCCGGACAGGTGTATCCCGCGCGGGTTGTCCGGCCCGTCTGGCCAGGACGCCTCGGCGAGCAGGACGTCCGCGCCGGTAGCCAGCTCGACGAGCTGCCGGCACGGGCCGGTATCTCCGGAGTAGACCAGCGTCCACCCGGCGTGGCTGATCCGCAGCGCGTAGGCCTCGCAGGGGTGCTCGACCGGCGCGGCGCGCACCTCGAGTTCACCGATCCGGAACGGGTCAGCGACCGGCCGGAAGTCATAGACGTCGGACAGGTCGGTCACGTTCCGCTCGTCAGCGCTGGGGGCGTAGGCGGCCGCAAGACGCTCGGCGACCTCGGTCGGCCCGTACAGCGCAAGCGCGTCACATGGCGGTGGGTGCGCGTGATACCGGCGGTACACGGTCATCGCCGAGACATCAGCGCAATGGTCCGGGTGCAGGTGGGAAAGGATCAGCGCGTCCAGGTGGAAGGGGTCGAGGTAGCGCTGCAGCGCGCCGAACGTCCCGTTGCCCAGATCGAGCACCACCGTGGTATCCGCGGCTCGGACCAGATAACCGGACGCGGGGGACTCGGGACCCGGGACACTGCCGGAGCAGCCCAGCACCGTGAGCAACATGTCATCCTCCTACCAACCGACGCTCCTACCAACCTGTGGCGGGCGCTGTCGCCGCCAGCGACGGTCCGAGGAAGCGACGGGCCAGCCGGGCGAAGGATGCCGGATCCCCGGTCGCGGTGAACACGTGATCAGGCTCATCGGGCCCGCTGCGCAGCAACTCGAGCTCGGTGAGCACCCGCAAGACGTCCTTGGCAGTCTCCTCCGCGCTGGACACCAGGGTCACCCGATCACCCATGACGATCTGCAGCACGCCGGTGAGCAGCGGATAGTGCGTGCAGCCCAGCACCAGGGTGTCCACGCCGGTCCGCTGCAGCGGTTCGAGATAGGACTGCGCCAGGCCGAGAACCTGACGCCCTGAGGTCATCCCACGCTCGACGAAGTCCACGAACCGTGGGCAGGCCACCCCGGTCACCTCGATGTGCGGGGCCGCGGCGAAGGCGTCGTGGTAGGCCCGGGATTGGATGGTGGCCCGGGTCCCGATCACCCCGACTCGACCGGAGTGGGTTGCGGCGACGGCGCGCCGCACCGCGGGGCGCACCACCTCCACCACCGGGATCGAGTAGCGCTCCCGGGCATCAGCCAGGCAGGCCGCAGACGCCGTGTTGCAGGCGATGACCAGCAGCTTCACCCCACTGTGCACCAGCTCGTCGGCCACCCCGAGCGCGCGGGAGCGGACCTGTGCGATGGGCAGTGGGCCATACGGGCCGTGCGCGGTATCGCCGACGTAGTACAGCCTCTCTCCCGGTAGCTGGTCGGCGATGGCACGGGCGACGGTGAGCCCGCCAACACCGGAGTCGAAGACACCGATCGGGGCGTCCGGACCGCTCACGGGTTTCTCACCCTGGGTCGATCAGCACGGACGCTCAGCCGGGCCCCGACCAGCCCACCCACCGCTCCGAAGAGGTGCCCCTCCCAGGAAACTCCGACAGTGCCCGGCAGCACACCCCACAACACGCCGCCCCATAACCCGAACAGCACCACGGCCAGCAGGATCTGCATCGGACTGCGGGCGAAGAAGCCGCGGGCGAGCAGGAAGACCAGCCAGCCGAAGATCAGAACCGAGGCCCCGAGATGCACACCGGGGCTTCCGATGAGCCACGTCCCCAGGCCGCCGACCAGCCAGATCGTGGCGGTCACCGCAACGAACTGGCCGATGCCGCCGGCCAGCGCCAAGAACCCGAGCACCAGCACCGGAACCGTGTTGGCGACCAGATGCTGCCAGCCGCCGTGCAACAGCGGGGCCCAGACAATGCCGTCCAGCCCGTCGACCTGTCGCGGCCAGATGCCCTCATTGTCCAGTGCGCCCCGGAGCACGGTGTCCACGGCCTCGGTGAGATACAGCAAACCGGTGAACGCGGCGATGATCATTGCGGCCTGCCCGGGCCGGGCCGGAAGCACCCGCGGACGGGCAACACTTCCAGAGGGCAGGGCCGGCACGCCCGCCGAGAATACCCCCGCACCCTGAGAGAACCCTGTGCCTTCCAGCACCCCGCATTCAGCGGGCTCAGCGGGGGTAATGAGGCACCGATAGCC
>JBOHGH010000043.1:0-34174 GCA_050699975.1 Pseudonocardiaceae bacterium
CCATCGTCTACCTCACCGCGGCCAAACTCCGCCTGCCCACCCTCACCAATCCCACACCCGCCTACATGACCTCACGCTGAGTAACCCACTAAAAACAGCGAAGAGCCCGGCTGCGGTGCTCGCCGTCGAACCGGACGACGAGATGCGCGCGCAATTCTCCCGCCAGCTGCCCGAGATCGCGGCCGTTCGCGGGTCGGCTGAGCGGATCCCGGCCGAAGGCGGGGCCGTGGACGCGGTACTCGTCGGCCAGGCGTTCCATTGGTTCGACCCCGACCGCGCACTTCCGGAGATCGCCCGAGTATTACGACCGGGGGGCGCGCTGGCCGTGATCGGCAATACCGAGGACGACTCAGTGGACTGGGTGGCCGAGCTCACCGAGGCGGCCCAAGCTGCGCGGCCGGCTGGAAGCATCAGACAGGGATTCGCCGACGTGCCCGAGCATCCGGCGTTCGGCAAGCTGGAACAGCGTCAGTTCCGCTGGCACTGGCCGCGCACCATCGACTCCCTGCTCGAGACCATGTCGACTCATTCGTGGGCGGTGATCAGCTCCCCACCCGAGCGAGCGGCCGCGTTGGGGACGATCCGCCGGTTCCTTGAAAAGCACCCCGCCACCCGCGATGGGACATTCGAGCTGCCGATGCAGACGGTGGTGCGACGAACCACCCGGCGCGCCTGACCGTGCACAGCAGGGCGACACGGCGTGCACGGGTGACGGACACGCCGGGGATGGGGGGGTCAGCCGATGTTGCGGTTGTAGACCATCCGCAATCCCTGCAGGGTGAGATCGGGCGCGTGGTGGATGATGGTCTGCGACTCGGCGATCAGCAGCGGGGCCAACCCTCCGGTGGCGACCACCACCACATCGCTCTCCGCTCCCGGGGCCAGCTCCGCCGCGATCCGGGTCACCAGTCCGTCGACCTGCCCGGCAAAGCCGAACAGCAGCCCGGACTGCAAGGCTTCCACGGTGCTCTTGCCGATCACCGACCGAGGCCGGACCAGCTGCACCTTCACCAGCTGGGCCGCCCGGGTAGCGAGTGCATCGACGGAGATCTCGATGCCGGGCGCCAGCGCGCCGCCGAGGAACTCACCCCGGGCGCTGACCACGTCGAAGTTGGTAGAGGTACCGAAGTCCACCACGATCGCCGGGCCGCCGTAGAGGGTATAGGCGGCCAATGTGTTGACGATCCGATCGGCGCCCACCTCGCGCGGGTTGTCGTAGAGCAACGGCACCCCGGTGCGCACTCCGGGCTCCACGATCACCCGGGGCAGCTGCGACCAGTACCGGCCCAACATCACCCGCAGCTCGCGCAGCAAAGCAGGCACAGTGGACAGTGCCGCGATACCGGTTACCTTGCTGGAGTACCCGCCGAGCAGCCCGCGCACGGTCAGCGCCAGTTCGTCGGCAGTCATCCTGGCGTCGGAATGCATTCGCCAGTCCTGCACCAGCGTGGCGTCGGACCTAGTGCCTCCCCGATCGCCGCCGAACAGCCCGAGGACGATGTTGGTGTTGCCGACATCTAGGGCGAGCAGCACTCGCTACCCCTCATCAGATCGCTCCCCGCTGGGGCGTGCGCCGGGTCGCTACCCGTTTCCACGATCTGATTGCCGGCGTCGACGAATACCACCCGGGGCTGATAGCCCCGCGACTCGGCCTCGTCCATCGTGCCGTAGGCGATCAGGATCACCAGGTCACCAGGTTCCACCAGGTGCGCGGCGGCACCGTTGATCCCGACCACGCCGCTGGCCCGGGTACCGGGAATGACATAGGTCTCCAGGCGCGCCCCGTTGGTGATGTCCACGATCGCCACCCGCTCCCCGGCGAGCAGGTCGGCGGCGTCCATCAGGTCCTCGTCGAGGGTCACCGATCCCACGTAGTGCAGATCCGACTGGGTGACGGTGGCCCGGTGGATCTTGGACTTGAGCATGGTCCGGAACATCACGGGCCTCCTCGTCTGGTCGAGTTGTGCGCTGCAACGTCCCCACCGGCGGAGCCGGCCGCGCCCAGGTGCAGGCCAACATTGTCGATCAACCGCGTGGTCCCCACCGTGGCGGCCAGCAGCAGCCTGGCTGGTCCCCGCGACGGGGCGGGACCCAGCCCAGGACCGCGCAGTGCCAGGTAATCCAGCGCTACGGCGGGTTGCGCGGCCAGCACCTGCCGGGCCGCGCTGAGCACCGCGTCACGACCATGCACGCTGGCCTGCGATCCAGCCGTCAGGGCCGCCGACAGGGCGACAGCGGCGGCCCGCGCCTGGGCGTCGAGGTGGACGTTGCGGGACGACAGGGCCAGCCCGTCCGCTTCCCGAACCGTGGGCACCCCCACCACCTGCACACCCAGCCGCAGGTCCTGAACCATCCGCTGGATGAGCACAAGCTGCTGGTAGTCCTTCTCACCGAAGAACGCCCAGTCGGGTCCGACGATTCCGAAGAGCTTGGCTACCACCGTGAGCACTGCGGGGAAGTGACCCGGCCTGCTGGCGCCCTCCAGCTCGGCGCCCAATGCTCCGGGTACCACGGTGGTGTCAGATCCGGGCGGGAACATCGCCGCCACGCTGGGCGCGAACACCAGCGCCACCCCCTCCTGCCGGCACATCGCGAGATCGGTGTCGAACGGGCGGGGGTAGCTGTCCAGGTCTTCCTGCGATCCGAACTGCGAGGGATTGACGAAGATCGACACCACGGTGCTGGCGCCCGGGGTGGCCCGGGCGGCTCGGATCAGATCCCGGTGGCCTGCGTGCAACGCTCCCATCGTCGGGACCAGCGCCACCGGGCGCCCCGTCCGGCGTATCGCGCGGGTGACGCCGGACAGTGCGGCGGGATCGTCGTGCACGGTCAGCCCAGCGGGGGCGAAGCCGGTCACTGCTGCTCCCGCAGGGTTTCGCGGATCCGGATGGCGGCCGCCGGTTCCAGCAACCCGGCGGCCTCGGCCCGGTCGGCGGTCCTGGCTGCCTGCGCGCGGTAGGGATCGAGCAGCTCCGGGACGGACTCCGCGAGCACCCGCAGGTGTAGCCGGACGGTGTCGAGATCGCCGCGGGCTACCGGCCCGGTCAGGGCGCGGTCACCGTGGCGCAGCGTGTTGTCCAGCGCCGCCTCCAGCAGCGGGCCCAGCAACCGCTCGGCGGGCACCACGCCGGCCTGCTCCAGCGCGTCCACCGCGTCACGCACCAGGGTGGCGAGATGGTTGGCCCCGTGCGTCAGGGCGGCGTGGTAGAGCGGTCGGGCCTCCGACGGGACGCGCACTGGCTCGGCGCCCATCTCCAGCACCAGCGCCTCCCCGACGCTCCAGCCGGTCTCGTCGGCAACGGTGACACCGACACAGGCGGCAGCCAGCCTCGCGACGTCCTCAGCGCGCCCGGTGAAGGTCATCGCGGGATGCAGCGCCAGCGGGAGGACCCCGGCAGCCGCCGCCGGCTCCAGGACCTCCACCCCGCGAGCGCCACAGGTGTGCACCACGATCTGACCGGCCCGGAACGCCCCGGTCGCGGCGAGCCCGGACACCAGGCCCGGGAGCACGTCATCGGGGACGGCCAGCAACACCAGATCTGAACGCCGTACCACGTCGTCGGGGGGCAGCACCGGCGCGTTGGGCAGCAGGTCCGCGGCGCGGCGCAGGGAGCCCCGGGACACCGCGCTGGCTGCGACCACCACGTGCCCGGCACCGGCGAGGGCAGCGCCGAGCACCGACCCCACCCTCCCGGCGGAGACCACGCCCACGGCCAGCCGGGCCGGGCGGTCGGTCACGCCCCTGGACGCGAACGTCCCCGACCGAGGCATCGTCGCCATCGCCGTCCTCCAGACGTTCCAGTCCCACCGTGGCCGCGGGTACCGGACTTCCGTGGGCGCAGGCTAACCCCGCTGGAGCCCTTCGCGCCGGTTCAGGTGAGCAGCTTCACCCGCCGAGCGCCCAAGTCATCCAGGCCACCGCACCCCGGACGGGGCGTGCACCGCTCGGTCCCGGGCGGCCATCACTGCGGCGAGCGTGTCGTGGTGCCATCGTCCGGTCTCCTCTCCGACCGTGCCGCGTTGCACCCGGTCGGAGATGAATGCGAGTTCCGTAACCGCATTCTGGTAGTCACGCACCGCATCGGCGGCCTGCTCGCCAGCGCGGCGACGCACCGCCGAGCGCCAACCCCGCCGACCGGCAAGGCTCGCCAGCAGCGGGACCTCGCTGGGGGCGATCCATCCCGCGCCGGCGAACCCCACCAGCTGTGCCGCGATCACCCGCTGTTCCCGGCGGCGCTGCCAGACCACCAGCGCGATCAGCCCGCCGAACAGCGGCACCATGATCACGGCGTAGAAGGCAGGGAGGAAGCCGAGACCGGCTGAGGCGTTCCACAATGCGTGCAGCGCAACCGCTCCGAGATACCCGGCCAGGGGCAGCGCTACCCTCCCGACCGGGTTGCGCCGACGGACCGCGAGCCCTACCGCGATCCCGATCATCACGGTGAATACCGGATGCGCGAACGGCGAGAGCACCCCCCGGATCATGAATACGATGATCACGCTGCCGCTCTCGCCAACCAGCCCGTCGGTAGCGAACGCACGTCCGAAGTAGAGGATGTTCTCGGTGAACGCGAACCCCGCAGCGACCAGGCCCGCATAGACGATCCCGTCCACCACGCCGTCAAACTCCCGGCGCCGCAGCCGCAGCAGGCCGACCAGGAACGCGCCCTTGAAGGCCTCCTCGACAATCGGGGCGGAGATCACCACCCCGACCAGATCGCCACCGCCCTTGCCGAGCACCTGCTCCCCGACCACTGCCGCGGTGTCGTTGACAATGGCCGCGCCGAGCACGGAGACCCCCGCGCCCCACAGGAACGCGGCGAGCAACAGCTGCGACGGCTCGGGCTCCCAGCGATCCACCCACAGGAACGCCGCCACCACAGCCACCACCGGCAGAACCGCCGCCATCGCACCGACCAGCACGGCACCACCACCAATGTTGGTGCTGATGGCGCCGAGCACGATCAGGCCTGGGATGGCCAGCGCGACCAAGCCCAGCACCGGCAGCAGCACCCACCGGTTGTGCTGCTGCCCCCACGGCTGGTACGGCTGGCTCGCCTTATACGCCCCAGGTGCGCCAAGTGAGCGGGAGGCGGCAGCCGGTCCGAACCCACTCATGGCACCGCAGCCTAGGCTCAGCCGTCGTGCGGCTACGCCTGCGGGCCGTCCTCGCGGCTACGCCTGCGCCGGAGTGGCGAAGCCACCCCGTTGGCGGCAAGCAGATCGTTCACCGACCGTTGGACTCCCACCGCAGGTACCTCGTGAGCCGCCCGCCGAGCGCCGCCGCCATTGTTGTGGGACCCGTTCTGGTGGGACCCATTGTTGTGGGACCCGTTCCCGTTGCTGTGGGACCCATTGTTGTGGGACCCGTTCCCGTTGCTGTGGGACCCGTTGCTGTGGGCCGGCGGTCGGGCAATGGTGTCCAGTTCGGGCCGGTAGCGGCGGCCGGGACCGAATCGGAGCTCGGAGTCCTCGCGCGGGGTCGGCGCGGTCTCACTGTGCCCGTTGACCGGCCACTCCGAGGTGGGCAGCGCGCTGGACACGGGCAATCGATCGGCGCGAGGCTGCTCCTCTAGCGGCCCCCGCAGGTCCTGGGATCCGAAAACAGCGCTGCCTACGCCTGCGCCGCCCGGAACCCGCGCGGACGATCCGGCGGCAGTCAGGCTGCGAGTCGCCATGGCCGTCGCTCCCAGCACCGCGGCTGTGCTGCGCTTGTCGTCGAAGCTGGAGCTGTCGTCGAACTTGTTGGGGTGGGTGGGCATCGGGAGCAGGCGGGCGGACTCGGCCCGCAATGCGACCCGCTCCCCCAGCCTGTCCCCGCCTATCAGCTTCTCGAGGTTCGCCCGCATGGCCGCAAGCTCGGCGCGCAGCGCCGCGATCTCTCGCCGATCGACCTGCTCGGCCTGCTCGCGCAGCTCGCGCTCAACGGTCAGCGTGTGCTCTCGCCGTGCGGTCACCTCGCGCTCCAGCTCGAGCTGGTAGATCGTCCGCAACTCGTCGGCACGATGGGCACCCGAGCTGATCTCGCGCCGCATCCGCGCCGCTGCGAAGGCGCCGAGTAACGCCGCCCACAGCGCCGCGACGAGGCCCAGCCGCAGCAAGCGGGCGTCCTGAGCCCCCACAGCGAGCACTGCTGCTGCCGCAGCAGCGAGCACGACGGTGGCCAGCATCAGGACCCGACCGCTCCCGCACGGCAACGGACGCTCGTCGGGCTCGGACATGGCGCACACCGTACCTGCTCGCGAGCACCTGGAGGAGAGCTCCGGCGGTAACAGGCAGCCATCGTGCGATGACAGGGCGTTCACCGGACGCTGGGCTGACAACCCGATGTCGATCAGCGGTCCGGCTCGGGGTCCTCGGGACCGTCCGGGGTCCGGCAGCAGTACTCCAGCCACAATCCGGCCGCCACCAGCGCCCCCGCGCAGACCGCCCCGATCGAGGCGGTGACGGTGTCCGATGCGGCGGACAGCAGTTGGGAGCGCAACGGCAGCACATAGCCCAGCACCCCAAGCCAGGCACCCCCGGTGATCGCGCCGGCCAGCGAGGACGCCTTGGCCAGCACCACCGCCTTCGCCGCGGTGAGCGCCTGCACTGGCCGGGTTCTCGGCCGTTGCCGGATCCGCGCTCGCAGCGTCGTTCCCAGCGCCGCCTCGGCGACCGCGAAGGCGAGCAGCGTGGTGCCGGCGAGCGTCGGCAACGCGGGCAGGTCACCATAGGACAGCTGCAGGAGCAAGTTCACCAGTACCGCTGCGACGGCGCCAGCACCGACCAGATCCCGCGCCCGAGTGGGGGTCACGGCGACCTCAGCTCTAGATCGTCGCGGCGGCGCACACCCCGTCTCTCGGCGGTCGACAACGCGGCGACCAACTCGGCCACCGTGCCGTGGCCGGCGAGCACGGCGCCCGGTTGCACGTCCAGCCACGGCACCAGCACGAAGGCCCGCTGGTGGGCCCGCGGATGAGGCAGGGTCAGGTGCGGATCGTCCCAGCGGGTCTGATCCACGTCGATCACATCCACGTCAAGAGTGCGCGGCCCCCACCGGAGCTCGCGGGTGCGCTGCGCGGCGACCTCGCAACGCTGCCCGCGGCGTAACCACTCGGGCGCGTCCGCGTCCACGTCGTCGACCAGCAGGACGGCGTTGAGGAACTCGCCCTGCACGACGCCACCCCACGGCGTCGTGGAGTACACCGGTGACACCGCCCGCACCACATCCCCCAACAACCCAACACACCCCCGCAAATACCCAATCCGATCCCCCACATTCGACCCAACCGACAACACCGCCTTACTCACCGGGCACTGCCGCCCTTTACCGCGTTCTGGATGCAGAACGCGGTAAAACGGACTCGATTCAGCGCGTTATGCATCCAGAACGCAGTCATGACCGGGAGCGCCGGGTGGTGACCGCCACGTCGGCGAAGGGGAGGAGGAGGGGGGCGTGGGGTTTGTGGACGGTGACCTCGACAGCGTGGACGCGGTGGTCGGTGAGCACGTCGGTGGCGATCCGTGCAGCGACGGTCTCGATCAGGTTGCAGGGGTCCCCACCGACGATCCGGGCGGCGCGGTGGGCCAGCGCGTCATAGTCCAACGTGGCGGATAGCTGGTCAGTGGTCGCGGCGGGGCTCAGGTCCAGCCAGACCGTCGCGTCGACGACGAACTCCTGCCCCTGTACTCGCTCGTGCTCGTGCACCCCGTGCCTGCCATGCACCCGCAAACCGGTGAGGGTGATCCGGTCCCCGTGGTTGCTGGGGCTCACGTCTTTGGGGCTCACAGCCGGCTGCACTTCATGGCGCCGAGCTGCCAGGCTGTGGCGACCGCGATGGCGTCGCGCGAGGCCGCAGCGTCGTGCACCCGCACCCCCCAGACTCCCGCAGCCGCGGCCAGCGCGGACACCGCCGCGGTCGCGGTGTCCCGGTGGTCAGCGCGACGTGGGATGCCGTCCGCGCCGGCTAACAGGGTGCCCAGGAACCGCTTGCGGGACGGCCCGACGAGCACCGGGAACCCCAGATCGGTCAGCACGTCCAGGTTGCCCAGCAGTGCCCAGTTGTGCGCCGCCGTCTTGGCGAATCCGAGCCCGGGGTCCAGCACCAGCGCGCCGGGGTCCACCCCGGCAAGCACCGCGGCGTCCACCCGGGCCACCAGCTCGGCCCGCACCTCGGCGACGACATCGGAATAGCTCGCCAGCTCGTGCATCCGATCGCTGTGCCCGCGCCAGTGCATGAGGATCCACGGCACGCCGCAACGGGCCATCGCCGGCGCCATCGCGGGATCGGCGAGGCCACCCGAGACGTCGTTGACCATGATCGCACCGGCCTCCAGGGCCGCCTCGGCTACCGCCGCGCGGGTGGTGTCCACGCTGCACGGCACGCCGTGGGCGACCAGCTCCCGCAGCACCGGCACCACCCGGGCGATCTCGGTGCGAGCTTCGACACGTTGCGCCCCCGGGCGGGTCGACTCGCCCCCGACGTCGACCAGATCGGCACCCTGCGCACGCAGCCCCACGCCGTGCGCCACGGCGTCGTCGAGGTCCAGGTAGCGCCCGCCATCGCTGAACGAGTCGGGCGTGACGTTGAGCACGGCCATCACGATGCAGCGGCCGGGATCGGGAAGGGCAGGGTGCACCGTCACCTCCGCATCATCAGTTGCAGCACCTCACCGCGGGAGGACGCGCTGGTTTTGAACAGGCCTCGGACAGCCGATGTGGTGGTGGTCGATCCGGGCATGCGGACGCCGCGCATCGCCATACACAGGTGCTCGGCCTCGATCACCACGATCGCGCCCCGCGGTTGCAGCCTGCGCACCAGCGCGTCGGCGATCTGCGAGGTGAGCCGCTCCTGCACCTGCGGGCGCTTGGCGTAGAGGTCGACCAGCCGGGCCAGCTTGGACAACCCGGTCACCGTGCCTTGGACGTTCGGGATATACCCCACGTGCGCCATGCCATGAAACGGCACCAGGTGGTGCTCGCACTGGCTGTACATCGGGATGTCCCTGACCAGCACGAGCTCGTCGTGCCCCTCGTCGAAGGTCCGCTCCAGCACCGCGTCGGGGTCGAGGAACAGGCCGGCGAACATCTCCTGGTAGGCGCGCGCGACGCGCGCCGGAGTCTCGCGCAACCCCGCCCGATCCGGATCCTCACCGCAAGCGATCAGTAACTCACGCACAGCTGCCTCGGCGCGGGCATGGTCGAAGGCCCGGCGCGAGTTCACGCCGGACTGGGACACGCCGGACTGGGAATCGACGGTGCTCGTCATGGCGGACCTCCGCGCCCGGTAGCCGGTCCGAGTGCTCAGCGATCGCCATCCCGCGGGTTGCGGCCAACGTCATCGCCGAACCAGAAGGTCGACTGGTCGTCGGTGTGCGCATCAGACGAACCAGTCGGCTGACCTTGGGGCGGCTGAACCTGGGGCGGGTGACCGGTCGGCGGTGCAGGCTGCCACGCCGGAGCAGGCGGTTCGGTGGCCGGGCGCCACCCCGGTGGTGCGCCATAGTTCGGCGGACCGGGGTTCGGCGGACCGGGGGTCGGCGGACCGGGGGTCGGCGGACCGGGGGTCGGCGGACCGGGGGTCGGCGGACCATGACCGCTGCCCGGCTGTGGCGGGCCACCCGGCTCGCGCTGAGACGGCGGGTGCGACCGTGGATACGGGAAGCCGACCTGCGGGGAGCCCGGTACCGGTTGCCCGGGCGCCCCACCGTTGGCGTCACCTGCCGGGCGGCCCCCCGCCTGTTGACCTGGGGACTGCGGCCCGGCGCCGTTGGGACCGGGGTGGCCTGGAGGGGCGTGCGGCGGGCCGCCGGGCAAGTCGCCCGCACCCGGCAGCACACCCACTGGGGTGGGCTGCGGTTCGGGTTGCACCGGCGGCCACGGCTCACCCCGCTCTTTGGCCAGCTCGCCGGCCGTCTTGATCGGCGGCTTGTCCGAAGGGGTACGGCCGCCGAAGTCATTGAACGCCGTGATCCGCGGCCGCTTCTCTACCCGGTCAAAGACCCGCTCGAGGTCCTTGCGGTGCAGAGTTTCCCGCTCCAGCAGCTCGACGACTAGCTCATCGAGGACGTCCCGGTAGGTGTTGAGGATCTCCCAGGCCTCGGTGTGCGCGGCCTCGATGAGCGCCCGCACCTCCTCGTCGATCTCGTGCGCGACCTCGAGGGAGTACTCCGGTGCCCGTCCCGCAGAACGGCCGAGGAACGGGTCACCCTGCTCCTGGCCGTATTTCACCGCACCGAGCCGGGCGCTCATGCCGTACTCGGTGACCATCGCGCGGGCGATCTTGGTGGCCTGCTCGATATCCGAGGACGCCCCAGTGGTCGGCTCGTGGAACACCAGTTCCTCCGCCGAACGCCCGCCCAGCGCGAACACCAGCCGGGCGATCATCTCTGACCGGGTCATCATCTGCTTGTCGTCCTCGGGCACCACGAGGGCGTGCCCGCCGGTGCGGCCGCGAGGCAGGATCGTCAGCTTGTACACCGGGTCGATGTCGGGCATCGCCCACGCCGCCAACGCGTGCCCACCCTCGTGGTAGGCGGTGATCTTCTTCTCCCGCTCGGTGATGATCCGGTTCTTGCGGCGCGGACCGCCGATCACCCGGTCGACCGCCTCTTCCAGCTCGACGCCGGTGATGATCTGACCGTTCTCCCTGGCGGTGAGCAGCGCTGACTCGTTGATGACATTGGCCAGGTCGGCTCCGGAGAAGCCGACGGTGCGCTTGGCCAGCCCCTCCAAGTCGACGTCGGGGCCCAACGGCTTGCCCTTGGAGTGCACCTCAAGGATCGCGCGACGGCCGCGGATGTCCGGCGCGGCGACCGGGATCTGCCGGTCGAAACGGCCCGGCCGCAGCAACGCCGGGTCCAGGATGTCCGGGCGGTTGGTCGCGGCGATGAGGATGATGCCGCCGCGGGCGTCGAAGCCGTCCATCTCGACCAGTAGCTGGTTGAGAGTCTGCTCGCGCTCGTCGTGTCCGCCGCCGAGCCCGGCACCGCGCTGCCGGCCCACCGCGTCGATCTCGTCGACGAAGATGATGCACGGTGCGTTCTGCTTGGCTTGCTCGAACAGATCCCGCACCCTGGACGCGCCGACACCGACGAACATCTCCACGAAGTCCGAACCGGAGATCGAGTAGAACGGCACGGCCGCCTCACCGGCCACGGCCCGCGCCAGCAGTGTCTTGCCGGTGCCGGGCGGACCGTAGAGCAGCACGCCCTTGGGAATCTTTGCGCCGAGCGCCTGGTAGCGGCTGGGGTTGGCCAGGAAGTCCTTGATCTCCTCCAGTTCCTCGACGGCCTCTTCGGCGCCCGCAACGTCGGAGAAGGTGGTCTTGGGCATGTCCTTGGTCAGCTGCTTGGCCTTGGACTTACCGAAGTTGAGCACCCGGTTTCCGCCACCCTGGGCGTTGTTCATCATCCACAGCAGCAGCAGGAGCAGCAGACCCAGTGGGATGAGGTAGATCAACACCTGGAACAGCAGTGACTGTTGGGTAACCTTGGTGTCCCAGCCGTCCGCGACCTGCGACTCGCGCAGCGCCTCTGCGATCTCGTCGGTGCTCTGCGCCGGGTATTGGGTGAGCACCTGGGTGCCCTCGATGCCCTGGACTGGTTGGACCAGGGTGAGGCGGAGCCGCTGCTCCTTGTCCTCAAGAGTCGCCTGCTTGACGTTGCGCGTGGTGAGCTGCTCCAACGCCTGCGAGGTGGTGATCTTGGTGTACCCGCGGGTGTCGTCGAGCAGGAAGCCGAATGCGAAGTACAACAGCAACCCGGCCACGACCCACAGCAACGGGTTGCGGAGTAATTTCTTGCGATCCATTCGGCTACGGCCCTCGGCGGCCTCAACCCTCCTGAGCTGACGTCGATGGTGGTGCTCCACCGTCCCAGAACACCGCAGGACAGCGGAGCACTCCCGTTCGATCCACCCTACCGGGCGGGTCCGCCCGCCGGTTCCGGACGAACCGGAGCCGATGCCGCAACAACGGTAGTACCCCCCGCAGTGTTCCCCTGGGTGCCCAGGGTTACACCCAGACCTACCCGGCGTACACCACTGGGGGACACGCAGGTAACCGCTAGTTGGTGTACACCTTGGGATCGAGGGTACCGATGTAGGGCAGGTCGCGGTAGCGCTCGCCGTAGTCCAGGCCGTAACCGACGACGAACTCGTTGGGGATATCGAACCCGATGTAGCGCACTGGCACGTCGATCGTGACCGCGTCCGGCTTGCGCAGCAGCGTGCACACCTGCAAGGAAGCAGGGTGCCGGGCCGCCAGGTTTCGCAGCAGGTAGGACAGCGTCAGGCCGGAGTCGATGATGTCCTCCACGATCAGCACGTTGCGACCGGCGATGTCGCGGTCAAGATCTTTGAGGATTCGTACGACACCCGAGGACGACGTCGCCGAACCGTACGAGGCCACCGCCATGAACTCCAGCTGCACCGGGATCGGCAGCGCCCGGGCGAAGTCGGTCATGAACATCACCGCGCCCTTGAGCACGCCGACGAGCAGCAGGTCGCCGGTGCCGTGCTCGGCCTGGAAGTCGGCGGCGACCTGCTCGGCCAGCTCCGCGTTGCGGCGCCTGATCTGCTCCTCCGTGACGAGCACGGATGCAATATCACCCGAATAAACGACGGGGATCACCCCCTTGGGCGTCAGAACATGCAGCGTGCAGAAACCGACGGGGTTTCAGGACTGGGTGTCGGGAGACGGTGTCACGAAACGTGCAGCTTGCCATGGGATCGAAACAGCTCGACACCGCCCGGCAACCGCACCGCGCCCTGCCCCGACCACCGGCCGATGAGGTCGTCGGCAGCGCGCAGGTGGGCGTCGGTCAGCTCGGTCACACCGGCGTCGAGCAGCCAGCGACGGAGCACCCGGCGGCGCAGCGCGGCCGGCGCCTGAGCCAGTTCGGTGACGTCCAACACGGCGACGTCCGAAGCGGCGACGTCCGGGACAGCACCCCGCCGCGCCTGCGCCAGCAGCGCGCATGCCTGTTCGTCGAGCAGGTCGAGATCCTCCTGTAGCTGCCCGGCGGTGCGGGCCAGGGCCTCGGCCACCCCGCCGGCGAGCACATCCTCCAGCAGCGGCAGTACCTCGGTGCGCAGCCTTACTCGCCGGAACCGGGGGTCGGCGTTGTGCGGGTCGACCCACGGTGACAGGCCCAGTGCCGCACAGGCCGCGGCGGTGACTGCGCGGCGCACCCCCAGCAAGGGACGGCCCCAGGGTGGGTCAATCTCCCGCATCCCGGCCACCGACCGGGGCCCGGAGCCGCGCCCCAGTCCCAGCAGGACCGTCTCGGCCTGGTCGTCCAAGGTGTGCCCGAGCAGCACCAGGGCACCGCCCGGCGATGCTGCGCGCAATGCCGCGTACCGGGCCCGGCGGGCTGCCGCCTCCGGACCACCCGGACCTTCCACGGTGGTCTGGAGTACTCGCACCGCGGCGCAGCCGAGCTGGCGTAGCGCCTGGGCAGCGGTCTGGGCCACCGTCGCAGAGCCCGGCTGCAGCCGGTGGTCGACCACCAGGCCGTGCACCGTCAGGCCGAGCCGCCCGGCGCAGTGCACGGTCGCCGCGGCCAGCGCCAGGGAGTCGGCACCGCCGGAGCAGGCCACCGCGACCGCGTCCCCGGTCCGGTGCGCGGCAAGGAAACGGCGGACCGCGGCGCGCACCTCGCTGACCGCCGGGTGCGGCGATCCAGGTTTGCCGCTGGGTCCAGTGTCGCGACCGGCCCCGGGGCTCAGTTCACTCGATACAGCCACGCCGCTGGATCGATGATCTCGGCGCGAGTGGGCAGGGTCTCGGGCGAGGTCCACACTGCATTGAACCCGTCCATGCCGACCGCATCCACCACATACCGGGTAAACGCCGCGCCCTCGGCGTACTGGCGCAGCTTGGCGTCGATGCCCATCACCGCCCGCAGCACCCGCTCGGCGAGGCCACCGCCGTGCCGGCGGGCCGTGAACCGCTGGCGGATCAGGCGCACCGAGGGCACCACCGACGGTCCGACCGCGTCCATCACGTGGTCGGCGTGCCCTTCCAGCAGGGTCGCCAGGGCGAGCAGTCGCTCCAGCACCGCCCGCTGCTCGGGACCCTGCAGCAGGGCGAGCACACCCAGCGCATCCGACGCCTCCCCGC
The DNA here is from genome assembly GCA_050699975.1 of Pseudonocardiaceae bacterium. GTDB lineage: Bacteria > Actinomycetota > Actinomycetes > Mycobacteriales > Pseudonocardiaceae. Next base: position 14,106 of record JBOHGH010000043.1, read on the forward strand.
GCCGGGCGCCGCGCAGCGCCGCGGGCAGCCTGCCGACCATCTTGGCCACGGTCTCGGGGTCCTCCGCGGCGGTGACGAAGGCCTGCACCTGGTTGGAGAAATGTTCGCGCAGCCACGGCACGGCGTTGAACTGCAGCCGGTGAGTGGCCTCGTGCAGGCACACCCACATCTGGAACTCATCGGCCGGGACGTCCAGCGTCGATCCAATGGTGATCACGTTGGGGGCTACCAGCAGCAGCCGGCCTGGGTCTTCAGACGGCCCGCCGAACGGGTCGTACTGCCCGAGCACCCGGGACCCGAGGAACGCCAGCGCGACCCCGGTCTGCACACCTGCGGTGGTGGCCAGCAGCCGGCGAGCCCTCCCCTCCGGAATCCGGTAGTCGGACAGCAGCCGCGACAGGCCCTCGGTTGCGGCCAGCACCCACCCCGGGCGATCCACCACATCGGCGGGACGTGGCGGGCGACCGTCGTCCAGCCCGGTCAGGTCCCGCACGTGCCGCTCTGCGGTGATCGACAGCGCCCGCATCCGGTGCACCGCCGCCGCCGCGTCCTCGGGGGGCACCGCGGGCCCGGGCGGCAGCAGGCGTTGGGCGGTGACCGCCGCGACAGCCCAGTCGATGGGGGAGCCGGCGCGGACGGGCGGACCGCCCCCGGATGCCGGCGGTGTGTCCAGCGCGAGATGTCCCATAGTCACGACGGTAACGCGGACTAGTGACAACCGCATGACCTTAGCGCTGCGGCCAGGGCGTCCAGCCGTGGACGAACCGACACCGGGTTGGGCCCATTGGACAGTAGCGCGAACACCAGCACCCTTCCTTCGGAGTCCAGCACGGTGCCGGCGAGGCTGTTGACGCCGGTCAGAGTGCCGGTCTTGGCCCGGACCCAGCCCCGGCCGCCGGCCGCCGGACCGTCGTAGCGGTCGGCCAGAGTGCCGCTGCTTCCGGCCACCGGTAGTCCCGCCAGTATCGGTCGCAGCGCGGCGGTCCGCCGCTGGGACTCGTCGGGGGCAGCGGCTGCGCTCAGCAGGTCGGTGAGCAGCAGCGCCGGGACCGCATCCTGCACCGAAAGCCCGCTGCCATCCATCAGGGTGACACCGCTGACGTCGAAACCGTGGCCGCGCAGCACCGTGAGCACCGCCTGCGTTGCCCCGGAGAACGACGGCTGCGCACCGGTCGCCCGAGCCACCTCGCGGGCCAACACCTCGGCGAGCACGTTGTCCGATCTGCTCAGCACCGTGGCGACCAGGTCCTGGACCGGTGGGGACGACACCGTGCCGAGCACCGCAGCCCCGGGCGCAGCGCTGCCGACCGCGACGGTATCGGGGTCGGCGCCCAGCCGGCGGGCCAGTTCCGCCGCAGCGGCGGTCGCCGGCTTGGCGGCTCGTGGTGAGACCTCCTGGGTGGGATCTTCCCGGGCCCCGTCAAGCATCACCGGCACGATCGGCGCGATGTACCCGCCGGCCACGTCGGCGGGTAACCAACCCGGCGCCATCGCGTCGCCGGTGTATCGGTGCACGTCGACCAGGACGCGATGCACCGGACCAGGTGCGGCCGCCCGCACCTGGCCGACCAGGTCGTCCAGTCGGGCGGCACCGGGGTACACGGTCACCGTGCCGGGTTTCGCCGCGGACATCGTCGGGTCGCCTCCGCCGAGCAGCACGACGGTGCCCGGCTCGGAGCCGGCCAGCACGGTGGTGTGCAACCGGGCCTGGTGGTCCAGCGCGAGCAGCGCAGCCGCACTGGTGAGCAGCTTGGCGGTCGATCCGGGCACCACCGGCGTCCCCGGTTCTCGCTGCCAGAGCACTGTGCCGGTCGCCGGGTCGACCACGTGACCAGACAGCGTGCCCAGCCCGCCGGCCGCGACCAGGGGGTCGAGCACGGCGCCGACCCCTGAGCTGGTCGGTGCCGGGCCGTCGACCGCAGCCGGCCGCAACGCCGGATGCGGGATCACCGGCGCGGGTGGTGGCGCGATTACCTTGACCACACCGGCCGCTGCCAGGTACCCGGCCAGCACCGGGGCGCCAAACCCGACGCCGGTCCCGGTGAGGGCCGCGAACACCAGGACGGCGACGACCACCGCGATCCGCTTGCCGCGCTGGGCGGGTAGGTGCAGCGTGGCACCGATCCGGCCGCCAAATCCCGGCACTGGGGCTTTCACGCTGGGGCTCTCAAACTGGGCTCTCCTCCACCACCGCACTTGCTCTTGCGTGCTCAGAAAATAGAGCGCCCGCCCCCGAGCTCAACACCAGACCCTGACCTCGGGTTCAGTCGTTACATGATCAGCCAAAGCAGAGATGGCAGTCGTCCAGGTTCTGTGGAAGACGGTCACTCTAGTGGTGAGCGAAGGTGACCAGTGAGATCGCCGGACGGTGCGCGCGGAGTACCGGTAGGCGCAAAATCAGCGGTGCGGGCCATCCCCAGCGGCCGCGGCCACGAGGTGGCTGAAGGTCCGTGAGCGTGGCGATGGCCGGCAGCCGTTGCGGAAACTGGGCGAGTTGGGGCACGGAGATACCGAACGGCATCGGCGGCGCGAGGTAGGTTGGGGAAAGCCTCCACCCGCGCAGCGTGCGCCTGCTGAACCAGCGGGGGATTGTATCGAAGATCATCCGACCGCCGGGGAAGCGTCGTGCGCAGTCGGTGAGCAGGGCGAACACGTCGGCGGGCTGGAGGTACATCAGCAGGCCCTGCGCACCGATGAGCAGATCGGCGTCCCGCTCGACAGCGTCCATCCAGGACCGGTCCAGCACGGAGCAGGCGACGTTGCGTACCTGGGGCTCGGTGGGCAGCAACTGCTCGCGCAGGGCGATGATCTCGGGAAGGTCTACCGACACCCAACGGACCCCGGGGTCGGCGATGCGCCAGAAGCCGGTTTCCAGACCCTCGCCGAGGGAGACGACTGTTCCGCCGGGGTGTTCGGCGAGGAACTCGCGCATCACCTGATCGAAGCACAGCGCACGCAACGGGTGACTCTGGGACGGTCTGCCAAAGGCGCGCTGGTACGGGTGGTCGATGCTGCGGCGTAGCGCAACCGCCCACGGGTCGTGGATCAGTGCGTCCGGGCGGGCCGCCTCGCTGGCGCGGTTGTGCAGGGTCCACAGCGTCGTCTCCGGGACACCCCTCAGCCGCGTGCCGTCCACCTTCTCATCCATGGATTCTCCGGTTCACGTCGGCTTCACCAGGTTTCCGCTGCTCAAAGCAATCTAGATGGTGCACCACAGGCTGCCCGCGTGGCCGGGATGGCTCACCTTATCGGAAACGATGTTCGTTTTTGCGCGGAGTGTCGGGTGTCGAAGGCACTCGAGCCCGGCAAGAGCGTCGAAGGCGCCCACTGGGTGGACCGAGACGATGCGGAGCAGGAGATCCGGACCTCCTGGAACAGGGCCCGCGATTCGGGTGCCCCCCAGCGACCCGAGACCGATCCTGGAGGGTCCTAGCCGTCAACTGACGGCTGGCTCCGCGGCCGCAGCGGCTACCATCATCCACCTGATCGTGGGCGGATCAGCTTCCGATGGGACCACCGTCGTCCTTGGTGATGACCAGGGTCGATGATCGAGGCCGACCACCGGCGTCGCCGTCGGGCCAGGAGCTGAACTCCTTGGGGTTGGCCGGCTCACTCGGCCTGTCGTCGGGTCGCTCGCCGGGGTGCTGGATCCCGACGAACATGGCCTGCTCGTCGGGCGTGACGACGGCCCCGGTGATCTCGCACTGCTGGGGACCAACCAGGAAGCGCCGGGTCTCGCCCGTCGACGGGTCGGCACACAGCATCTGGTTGTTCCCGAAACCCGCATAGTCCCCGGCGTTGATGGTCGAGGTCGACACGTCGGTCTGGATCCACAGCCTCCCGGCCGGCGAGACGTAGAGCCCGTCCGGCGAGCCGTACTTGTCGCCAATGATGGTCGAGCCGTGCGCCGGTACGGCGGGGTCACCGCCCAGGGCGAAGATGTCCCAGCGGAAGGCGTTCTCGGAGAAGTCGTTGCGGTACCGCCAGCGGATGATGTGTCCGTACACGTTATTGGCCCGCGGGTTCGGCGGGTCGGTCGGAGGCCGGCCGGTGGTGCCCCGCTGGCTGTTGTTCGTCAGCGTGCAGTAGACGAAGCCGCTGCGCAGGTCGACGTCGATCCACTCCGGGCGATCCATCTTGGTGGCACCGAGGGCGTCCGCCGCCTGCCGGGTCCGGATCAGGATGTCGGCCTGTCCGGAGAAGCCGGACAACGCCGGATTGTCGGCAGCGAGCGGCAACCACTCACCCGTACCGTCGGCATTGAACCTCCCGACGTAGAGGATGCCGTCGTCGAGCGGATGCGAGTTCCGGCGAAACGCTTCGGGCCAGGGCTTATTCGACACGTAACGGTAGATGTACTCGAAACGCTCGTCGTCGCCCAGGTAGACGACCACCCGCTTGTCGCGGTCCTCGACCACCCAGGCGTTCTCGTGCTTGATCCGGCCCAGCGCGGTGCGTTTGACGGGCGCAGATCGTGGCCGGAACGGGTCGATCTCGGTGACCCAGCCGAAACGGTGTGATTCGTTCGGTTCGGCCTCGACCTGGAACCGCGAGTCGGTCGTGTGCCACAGGTAGCCGAAACCGGCGGTGCTGAGCCCGTAGCGGGCCGCGAGCGTGCCGGGGGCCGGATCCGTCGCCGTCCGGAAGTACCCGTTGAAGTTCTCCTCGCAGGCAAGGTAGGTGTGCCACGGTGTGTACCCGTGGGCGCAGTTGTTGAGCGTGCCGAGCACGAGGCGGCCGGTCGGGTCGGCGCCGGTCTGTAGCAGGGGATGGCCTGCGGCCGGGCCGCCGAGGGTGATCGGCGTGGATCCGGTGATGCGGCGGGCGAACGGCGACGGCCGCGTGACCTGCCAGCCGTCCCGTCGTGTGCGCCGCAGGTGGATGACCGACACCCCGTGCGCGGCCAACGACTTGGCCGTCTTGCCCGCGTTCCAGTTCGCCACCCCGTCCGGGAACAGCAGGCCGTCGTCGGTGTACTCGTGGTTTTGGACCAGCAACCCGCGGCGTACGGTCCAGGCCCGGTCGAAGTCCCCGTCGTCGTCATCGTCGCGGTAGCCACGCGGGAACGGGAAGAAATGCACGCCGTCGTTGTGCATCCCCCACTGCCGCTCCTGGTCGGCCGCGGTATTGCTGGCATCAGGAAGGAAAGCCGGGCCGTCGGAGAGCGGATCTCCCCAGGAGATGAGGACGCGAGCGGTGTAGCCGGGCGGGACGACCACCGTGTCGGCGGCAGAGGTGGCGATGCCGGTGAAGCCGAGCAGCGGTTGCCGGCTACCACGCGGAAAAGCTCCGGTCTCGGCTGCGGCAAGCCCTCGACCACCAAGGAAGGTCGCCGCCGCGGCGGCGACCCCGCCGATCAGGATCGTCCGCCGGGACAGGGCCGATTCGAGGATGTCGGAGAAGTGCGGGTTGCCGGACGGATTGGAGACGATGTCGTCATCGACCTGGGACATGCCGGGAGGCTGTCGCGCCACCACGAACACCACCCCAACTCGAGGTGAACCACGGACGGCGACTGCGTCCCACCGCATGCGGTGATCAGCCAAGGGTCGCGCCGAATAGGAGGCCCAGCAGGTAGGTGATTGCGGCGGCTGCGGCGCCGATCCCTAGTTGGCGCAGGGCGCGCAGCGTTGGGGGGGCGCCGGAAAGAACGCCGACGGTGGCGCCGGTGAGCATGAGCGCGAGCCCGACGAGCACCGTAGCCGCGATGAGCGCGGCGGAGCCGGTGAACCCGAGCAGGAACGGCAGCACGGGTACCGCGGCCCCCGAGGCGAAAAAGGCAAAGCTCGACAGTGCCGCGCCGAGCCCGGTGCCCACGATCTCGTGCTGGTCGTCCTTTGGCGCGCCGGTGGACGTGGCATCAGTGGTGTCAGTGACGTTAACGGGGTAGTCGCGCAGCACTGCTTCCGCGCGGCGCTGTGCCTCCTCGGCGGGCAAGCCCCGGGCCCGGTAGACCAGCGCGAGCTCGTTGGCGTCGACGTCGAGGTGAGGCAGGACTTGCCGGGTTTCCGGGTCGGGGGTCGAGGCCGCGAGCAGCTCGCGCTGCGAGCGCACCGAGATGTACTCCCCAGCCCCCATCGACAGCGCACCCGACAGCAGCCCGGCCAGGCCGGTGAGCAGCACCGTCGTGGCGGTCGCCCCGGCCCCGGTGACGCCGACGATCAGGGCGAGGTTGCTGACCAGGCCGTCGTTGGCGCCGAACACGGCGGCGCGGAAGGTGCCCGACACGCGCGACCGGCCGCGGGCCGCGAGCCCACGCACCACCTCCGCGTGGATCCGCTCATCGGCCGCCATCGCACGGGTCGCGTCGGTGTCGGTCTCGTAGGGCGACCGGCTCTCGGCTCGCTGGGCGAGCGCGAGCACGAAGACCGAGCCGAACCGCCGGGCGAGCAATTGGAGCAGCCGCATGCGGGCGCCACCGCGACGGACCGGCCCCACGTCGCCGCCGAGCAATCGTTGCCAGTGAGCGGCGTGACGCTCCTCTGCCTCGGCCAGCCCGAGCAGGATCTCCCGCTCCTCCCCGGAGCGCCGGGCCGCGAGGTCGCGGTAGACCTTGGCCTCCTCCCGCTCGTCGGCCAGCCGCCGCCGCCACCGGCGCACCACCGAGGACCGGGCCCCGAACGGCCGTGAATCCCCATCGCGCATCTCGCTCACTCGTCAAGGATCTCAAGTCGCGTCTGGAGTGAGCCGGTGCAGATAAACCACTCCTGTGGTATCCGTTGTGGCCGTGCGTTCGGGGAGGTACAGATGACCACCGCAAGTCAGGTGACGCCCGGTGCGGTACGCAGCCTGATCCCCGCGAGGATCGACCGGTTGCCCTGGTCGCCATTTCATACCCGCATGGTGTTGGCGCTCGGGACGGCGTGGATCCTCGACGGCCTCGAGATCACGGTCGCGAGCGCGGTCGCAGCCGTGTGGAGCCAGCCTGACACGCTCAACCTGTCCTCAGCCGAGATCGGGCTCGTCGCGACGGTGTACCTGGCCGGCGAGGTCGTCGGCGCGCTGGTCTTCGGCCACCTGTCGGACAAGTGGGGCCGCCGCAACTTATTCATGTTCACGTTGGGCCTCTACCTGTTCGGCAGCGGTCTGACCGCGCTGACCCTGGGCAGCGGCACCGGCTGGATCGTGTTCCTCTACTTCACCCGGTTCATCGCCGGTATGGGAATCGGCGGGGAGTACGCAGCGATCCACTCCGCGATCGACGAGCTGATCCCGGCCCGCTACCGCGGCCGGGTCGACCTGGCGGTCAGCGGTACGTACTGGGCGGGCGCAATCCTCGGCACGCTGGGCACCTTCATTCTGCTGAACGTGATGGACCCCAGCATCGGCTGGCGGATCGGCTTCCTGATCGGCCCGGTGCTGGGTCTGGTGATCCTGCTGGTGCGGCGCAACCTGCCGGAGAGCCCGCGGTGGCAGGTGATGACCGGCCGCGAGCAGGCCGCCGAGAAGTCCATCTCCCGCATCGAGAACGAGGTGGAGCAGTCCGGGAAGACACTGCCGCCGCTGGACGCGAGTAAGGCGATCGAGCTAAGGCCGACCGACCAGATGGGTTATCTCGCGCTGACCCGGGTACTGTTCCGCGAGTACCCGCGCCGGGCCGTGCTCGGCGCGTCGCTGATGATCAGCCAGTCATTCCTGTACAACGCCATCTTCTTCACCTACACCCTGGTGCTGGGCAAGTTCTATGGCGTGTCCCCGACGTCGGCGCCGCTCTTTCTCATCGCCTTCGCCGCCGGCAACCTGATCGGTCCGCTGAGCATCGGGTACCTCTTCGACACCATCGGTCGCAGGACGATGATTTCCGGCACGTACATCATCTCCGGCGTCCTGCTCGCGATCACAGCCTTCCTGTTCAACGCCGGCCTGCTCACCGCGATGACCCAGACACTCGCCTGGTGCGTGATCTTCTTCTTCGCCTCGGCCGGTGCCAGCGCCGCCTACCTCACGGTCAGCGAGATCTTCCCGCTCGAAGTGCGGGCGAAGGCGATCGCGGTGTTCTTCGCCATCGCGCAGTGCTTCGGTGCGCTCGGCCCGGTCATCTACGGCGGGCTCATCGGTGACGGCACCCAACCGTTCAAGCTGTTCCTCGGCTACCTGCTCGCCGCGCTGGTGATGATCGCCGGTGGGCTGGTCGCGGTGTTCTTCGGGGTGGCCGCCGAACGCCAGTCTCTGGAGGACGTCGCCCCGCCGCTGGCGGCTATCGGCCGAGGCGGCGCCGGTAGCGCCCAGGCCGAGGAGGCGGCATCACCAACACCCTGACAGGTCACGCCAGTCCCCACGCCAACCCCAGCGCCACCATGACCGCCACCGCCACGAGCAGCAGCACCGCACCCAACATTCGACCTGCGTCCGACTGGCCCGATCGCACCCCCAGATCACTCCTGAGGCGCAGGTCGGAGTCGAAACAGCCGCTAAGAGCGCTGTTGGCGCCGGTCCGCGGCCGCGGGACATTCGAGTCCTCGCGGCCAGACGGCGGCGTGAGCTGGTGTGTCATGACACAGACTCTATGGAGCACCTGGTTATGTCCAGGCGTGAGATCGGTTAGCCAGAGGTAAAATCCCACCGCAGTAACCCACCCCGGAGCTGATGGTCACCGAATGAGGTCACGTGGCTACGCTGGGGCTAGGTCGCTAGCTAGGCTCGGCCACGTTGGCGGCGGGGAACAGCGTCCACGCGGTGATCGACCCTTCCCGGCCCATGTCGAGAAGACCGACGAGGAGCAGTGGTGAACGAGCCCGAGCACGTCGAGGTGGCCCTGCCCGAGCTGGACTGCATCGACGATCCCCGGGGTGGGGCCGTTGCCTGGGCGCTGCTGGTCGTGGGTGTGACTCTGGCCGCCGGCATTCTGCTGGTGATCTGGGCGACCGGCGCTGCCTGGTAGCGCTGCGACGTCGTGTCTGGCGCAACGGGCGTTCTCACTGCTTCTCACTGCTTGAGACCCACGGGAGGAACCCGTCGAGGAACCGCTCCGTCGCTGGCATGAAGTGGCTGCCGTAGTGGCTGAGCGGGTCCAGGGTCGCGACGATCAGAGTGCCGGGGGTGGATACCCGGTCGACGTAGAGCAGCGCGTCCCCGCTGGGGAGCTCGAGGAGCACCTCGCTGCCCTCCGGCGGTGACAGCACGCCGTGGTAGTGCCAGGTGCAGTCGGGCAGCCCCAGGTACCGGAACAGCGGGTGGTCCGGGTCCGGGGTGCGCAGACCGAGCTCGGCGCCCGGCTCAAGCCACCACCAGAAGTTCGTGGCGCGGTGCTCCCACCGCACACCCGGCAGGAACACCGGCAGCGGCTCGCCACCGGAGAAGGCGATCACCGTGCCACCCGCGTCCAGCAGGTCCAGCACGCGGCGCGCTCCGGCCTCGAGCAGGCCGCGGTGCATCCGCTCGGGGATGACGAGTCCGTCCAGGCCGGTGAGGTCGGTGTCGGCGAGATCCGGTAGGTACACCATGCCGCCGGTGAGGTGGCGGGCGTACTTGGGGGTGGTGAGCGCGCGGTGGTGCGGCGCGGAGCCCCCGTAGACCGCGGCGAGGCCGCCGCCGGCCAGCGACGTCAGGGCAGCCGCTGGGTCCGTCCGGCAGGGGGCGGTGCCCGGCCGGATCCGGGACTGCGCGCGGACCCAGTCCAGCAGCTGCTCCGGGATCCGCTGCGCGGTGCCGCCTGCACTTGCAGCGTAGCCGAGCAGGTCGCAGCTCGCCTGCACCAGGATCGTGCCTCCGGTGGTCACCCGGTCGACGTAGGTCGCGGGCTGTCCACCGGCCAGCCGGACGAGCACCTCCGCACCGTCGGGTACCGGGTGATGCCCGCGCGCGAAGAAGCCGGCCACCCCGCGCCGGAAGGTCAGATCGTCAGCCTCGACACCGTCGAAGACGGGGTGCTCGGCGATCTCCGCGACGCGGTATCCCCGCAGCGACGGCGGGGTCAGCGGGACGAACGGGGCGGCGCCGGGCAGCCAGTCCCGGTGCAGGTGGCCGCCGAACACGACCACACCGCCGGCGTCGAGGTAGTCGCGGATGATGTCGCGGTGCCGGGCGAGGTGCTCCTGGTCGGCCATCGCGGACACGATCAGTCCGGCATAGGCGGAGAGGGCGGTCTCGGCGAGCGCGTAGAGGTCCATCCGGTCGGTGCCGCGCGGTCGCGTCTCCGGGGACCGGATGTCCATGTCGAGCGTGGCGACGGTCATGGGGCTCCTCCTCAGGCGGTGCGGCGGTGCAGCCGTCGGGCGGCACTGATCAACGCGCGGGTGTAGGGGTGCTCGGGCCGGGTCAGGACCGCGCCGGTGGGGCCGTGCTCGACGACCCGGCCGCCGTGCAGGACGACGAGGCGGTCACACGAGCGCTGCGCAAGTGCCAGGTCGTGAGTGATGTGCAGCACCGCCACGCCGTGGCTGGCCCGCAGCTCCTCGATGAGGTCGGTCAGCTCGGCGCGCAGCGAGGCGTCCAGCATCTGAGTGGGCTCGTCAGCGAGGATCAGGCGGGGCCGGGTGACGAGCGCACGGGCGAACGCGACCCGCTGCCGCTCGCCGCCGGAGAGCTGGTGGGGGTAGCGGGCGAGGTAGCGCTCGGCCGGCAAGTGCACCGCGCTGAGGGCGCCGCGCACCCGGGCCTCCCGGTCTCCGAGCCGGTGGATCACCAGGGGCTCCGCGACGATCCGCGCCACCGTGAGGGTCGGCGGCAGCGCGGAATAGGGGTCCTGGAATACGAGGTGCATCTCGCGGCGGCGGGCCCGCAGCTCTGCACGGGACATGGTGGCCAGGTCGGTCCCGTCGAGCAGGATCCGTCCGGAGTCCGGCCGCACAAGGCCCACCACGGCCCGCGCCACGGTCGACTTGCCCGCCCCGGATCCGCCGACCAGCCCGACGGTCTCGCCGGAAGCCACGTGGAGGTCGACGTCGACGAGGGCCGGCACCCGCCCTCCGGCACGTCGGAACGTCACCGACAGCCCCTCCACGGCCAGCAGCGGCGCCACCTCAATCACCTGGCCTTCGCGGGAGGGAGCGCGTCGGCAGTCATCTGGCCGCCTCCGCGACAGGGAGCGTCGGCGGGCAGCCGCAGCCGGGGCGTCGCCTCGACCAGCCGCCGAGTGTACGGATGCACGGGATCCCCGACCACCTGCGCGGCCGGCCCGAGCTCGACCACCGAACCCGACTGCATCACCGCGATCCGGTCGGCGATCCCCTCGATCAGCGGCAGGTCGTGCGACACGACGAGCACGGCGAGTCCCAGCCGCCGCCGCAGCTCGTCGAGCAGCTCCAACACCTCGGCCTGCACCAGCACGTCGAGCCCGCTGGTCGGTTCGTCGGCGATCAGCACGGCCGGCTGCCCGGCCAGGGCGATCGCGATCACCGCCCGCTGCCGCATGCCTCCGGAGAGCTGGTGCGGGTAGTCCCGGGCGTGGGAGGGGTCCAGAGCCACCAGCTCGAGCAGCTCCACGACCCGCTCCCGGACGGCGTCGCGGCTCATCGGCCGGTGCGCGGTGAGCGCCTCGCCGAGCTGATCGCCGACGGTACGCACGGGGTTCAGCGCGCTCGCCGCCTCCTGCGGGATCAGCCCGATGCACCGGCCGCGCACGCTGCGCAGCGCCCGCGGCGAGAGCGCGGCCACGTCGTACCCGCATACCAGCACCCGGCCGCCCATCACCCGCGCGGCGGCGGGCAGCAGGCCCAGGGCCGCGCCCGCCACGGTCGACTTGCCGCTGCCGGATTCGCCGACCAGCCCGACCAGCTCCCCGGCTCCGACCGTGAGGCTCACCTCGTCCGCCGCGATGCGGTCGCCGTAGGCCACCGTGAGCTCGTCGATCACCAGCGGGTGGGTTGGCGGCTGTTTGAGACTGCCGGGACCCGGGTTGGTGGCTCTTGAAGAGCCACCAAGGTCCCGCAGCGAGGGGCGGGCCCGCTCCTCGAAGGCGAAGGCGAGCAGGGCGAAGGACAGCACGGTCAGCGCGATCCCGACGCCAGGCGGAAGTACCCACCACAGCCACGCGTCGGTGAGGAAGGCGCTGCGGGACTGCGCCAGCGACAGCATCGTGCCCCAGCTCTTCGCCGTGATGTCCCCCAGCCCGAGGAAGGCCAGCGACGCCTCAAGCAGGATCGCCGTCTTCGTGGCGAGCACGAACTGGGGTACGACCAGCGGCGCCACCGCGGGCAGCACGTGGCGCGGCAGGACGTGACCGGCGCGCCCACCCATCGCCCGCAGGGCCTGGATGTGGTCGTGCTCGCGCAGCGACAACACCTGGGAGCGCAGCTCCCGGGCGGTTCCCGCCCAGATCACCGACGCGACGACGAAGATCTGGGTGGACAGGCCAGGCCCGAGGAAGACCCCGATCACGATCGTGAGTGGCAACACCGGCAGCGCGAGGACGACGTCCACCAGCCGCATCAGAGCCGCGTCCACCCAGCCGCGGGCGTAGCCCGCGACCACGCCGATCACCGAACCGACGACGGTGGCGGCGAGCGCGGCGACGATCCCCACGACCAGCGAGATGCGAGCCCCGTAGATCAGCTCGGAGAGCAGGTCCTGGCCGATGTCGTTGGTGCCGAGGAGGTGCGCCGCCGACGGCGCGGCGAACGGGGTTCCCGCCCGCGCGGCGGGGTCGTAGGGCGCCAGCAGCGGCGCGATGAGGGCCACCGTGACCAGCAGACCGAGGATCGTCGCACCGGCGATCGCGAAGCGGCGGGAGCGCCTCCCGGCCGGCCAGCCGCCTGCGGGTACCGCGAGCGTGATCACCCGACCCGCTCCAGGGCCTCAGCGGGTCCGCTGCGCCCGACCCGGGGATCGAGCAGCGGGTAGGTCGCGTCGGCGAGCACGTTGGCGACGACGACCCCCACCGTGACGATCAGGAAGGCACCCTGCAGCAGCGGGTAGTCGCGCGCGATGACCGCCTCGTAGATCAACCGACCGATGCCCGGGTAGGCGAAGACCGTCTCCACCACCACCGCGCCGGAGACCAGGGCGCCCACCGTGAGGGTGAGGTTCGTGTACACCGGCAGCAACGCGGTGCGCAGCGCGTGCCGCACCGCGATGCGGCGTTCGGAGACACCGGTGGAGCGGGCGAGCCGGACGAACGCCTCGTCGAGCACCGAGGTCATCGAGGCGCGAGCCAGCAGGAAGATCGACCCCAGGGTGGCGAGGGTGAGGGTCGCGACCGGGAGCACCAGCCGCTGCGCCACCTCGACCCAGTGGGCGGCGCCGTCCGCGGTGATGGCTACGGCCCCGTACGAGGGAAACCAGCCGAGCTCGACCGAGAACACCGCGATGAGCAGCATCCCGATCCAGAACCCGGGCATGGCGTCTATCGCGAGCACGCCCGTGACCATCCCCGCGTCGCGCCGGCTGCCGCGGCGCCATGCGGCCACCGCGCCGAGCAGTGTCCCGAGCACGAAAGCGAGCAGTGTCGCGGTGCCGACCAGCGCCAGCGTCCACGGCAGTCGCTCGGCCAGCACGTCGAGGACCTGGCGGCTGTAGTCGACTGAGACGCCGAGGTCGCCGCGGACCAGCCCGGCCCAGAACGACCCGTACTGCTCGATCAGGCTCTCGTCGAGCCCGTAGACCGCCCGGAGCTCCGCGATCTGGTCGTCCGTCAAGCCTGCGGTCTCTCCCCCGTAGAGGTAGGTGACCGGGTCCCCGGGAGCGAGGTGTGGCAGCAGGAAGTTCACCGTGGTGGCGACGACCAGCACCAGCGCGTACTGCCCTGCCCGGCCCAGCAGCCGGGGCAGTCGGCTCATCGTCCGGGTTCGATGATGGCCCCGGCTTTCCGCGCCACCTCACGGGGCAGCAGGGACCACTTATGGACGATGCCGTAGCCGGGGGACTCGACCCACCCGTCGAAGGCCTCCGGGCGGTAAGCCTGCTCCCCGGACGGGTAGTGCAGCGGGATCGACGTGGGCTGGCTGTTGAACAGCTCCTGCATCCGGAAACCGACGGCCGCCGCCGCCTCGATCGTCTCCATTGCCTTCCACTCCTCGACCAGTGCCTCGAACGCCGGGTACGGCACGTCGGGCAGCTTCCACAGGTACCCGGAGAAGTGGGACATGATGAACTGCGTCGGGTCTGCGACGCCGTGCGCGGTGATGTTGTTGACGTAGATGTCGTAGTCCTTCGAGTCGAGCAGGTCCGACAGCGCCCCGGTGTCGAGCGTCTGGACCGTCGCTCCGATGCCGACCTCCCGCAGCTGTTCGGTCACCAGCTGCGTGGCCCGCACCCGGATGGGGACGCTGCCGTCGACGTAGATGGTGTAGGACAGCGGCCCGCCCGGTCCTTCCCGAACGCCGTCATCGTCGGTGTCGCGCAACCCGAGGTCGTCGAGGATCCGCCGCGCGGTCTGCGGCTCGTAGACGGTGCGCAGGTTCGGGTTGGTCCAGGGGGAATCAGGGTGCGGGTAGCCGCGATCGGCGGTCCGGCCCGACCCCAGCCACACCGCCTCGTGCAGCTCGTTGCGGTCGATCGCAGCCGACAGCGCGCGCCGGAACTCGGGGTTGTCGAACGGTGCGCGCTGGAAGTTGATCCGCAGTTCGGGGAACTGCAGCGCAGAGGTGGTGACCACCGTGATGTCGTCGGAGTTGCGGAACTGGTCGACCAGTTCCGGTGGGAGGAACTGTGTCGCGGCGTCGATCTCGCCCGTCTGCAGCGCCGTGAACGTGGTGGTCGGGCTCGGGATGATCGGCATGAGCAGCTCGTTGACCAGCGGTTCACCGGCGAAGTAGTCGCGGTTGGCCTCGAAGCGGTAACTCTGCCCCGGCTGGTGGGAGACCAGCCGGTACGGTCCCGTGCCCACCGGCAGCTCGTCGTAGCGCTCCGGGTCCTCGACCGTGCTCCAGATGTGCTCGGGCATCATCGGCACGTGGGCGAGCGTGACGCTGCCGAGGAACGGGCAGTTGAACCCGCAGGTCAGCTTCAGCTCGTGGGTGCCGAGCACCTCTACCTGCGCGATGTGCGGCACCGTGGTGATGTGGTGGGAGTAGGTGCCGCTGGGCACCCGCTTGAACCAGTCGATGGTGAAGGCCACGTCGTCCGCGGTGAACGGCTCCCCGTCGTGCCAGGTGACGTCCTTGCGCAGGGAGATCATCCAGGTCTTCGGATCGACGTTGCGGACCTCGGTGGCCAGCCACGGCTGCGGGTCCTCCGCATACGGCGAGGGGGCGACCAACCGGTCGTAGACGAGGAAGGTCAGCGGGTCGTCGCTCTGGTTCAGGATGTTGAGCGGACCGAAGTCCTCCGCGACCGCGATGCGCAACTGATCAGGTGGCCCCGATCGATCGGCCTCGGCGCCGCATCCGCTCGCCACGGCAGCGACGGAGAGCACCGCGAACACGGTGCGCTGAACTCGCCTCATGATCCATCCCTTTGACCAGGAAGGGCCGCGGTCACCCATCGGAGTAGCTCGTCGAGGAACCGGGCGGCACCGGTGGCACCGGTATGGCCGAAGTGGGCCAATGGGTCGATGGTTGAGACCAACGTGGTGCCTGCCGTGCTGGTCCGGTCCAGGTAGGCGACTGCGGCGCCATCGGCACCGGCGAGCGGCGCGCCGTACCGGGTGTCGACCACATCGGCGAGCCAGTGGCGGTTGCCAGGTCGGCCGACGGCAGGTCGTCGAGGTCGATGGCGGTGACCGGCATCGCGCCGAGCGTGAGGTCGCGGCCGCCAACCCCGTCAGCTGCGCGCCAGAGCCGGAGACACTCGTCCCAGTCGGTACCCTCGGGACCGGCCCGCACCGCCACCGCGATCTCGTGCAAGCGCAAGTAGCAGGTCACGCGACGTTCACTCTAGCTAAGGTAAGGCTCACCTGAACGAGGGTAAGTTTAGGCTTGGCTTTACACAAGAGGGTGAATATGCGACGCCGAGTGGTCGACGATGCCCGACACAGTCGGCGAGGTTCGGCGCGGCTGCTTGACGCTCAGCGAGCCAGCCCGCACGCCGCGCCCATGGTGCTGGTGAGGCGACCGTGGATGCCTAGCCCCGCTCGGCCCCCTCGTCGGGGGAGGGCTTCGCAGCGTCGGGTTCGTCCGAGGTGGCCCGGTCGTGTGCACCAGCCAGCTCGCCGGGGGTGACCCCCGCGGCATCGATCGCTGCGCCCAGCGACGGTGACGAGGCCTTCACCGCCGCGAGCGCTTCGGCCATATCGTCAGATGTGGCACTTGCAGGCTCACTCTGCTGGGGGGGTTGCTCCGCGCCCTCTTCGATCATGAGCGAATCGTAACCGCTCAGAACCGGCAGCGCAGCAGAAGTGCCACCGGTGGGCTACCTCGCTGACGGATGTCTGCGGCACTACGCCCCACCGGATGTCACACCGAGCGCGCCAGCGGGAGGCTCGCACTGCAGGAGCTCCTGCTGAGCACGCCAGAACTTCTGACACGCGTCATGGAGATCATTCTGTGCCGCCTCGAAGGCATCGTCAGGCACCGGCGTGGCAACCCAACGGCCTCGAACCGGCTCGACCACGGTTAATGCTTCCAGAGCGTGCGAGGCATTGCGCAAGCGCTGATGGGCTCGATGAAGCTGCTGGCGTTGCTCTTCCGAGAGCTCCTCTGGCTTACGTCTCGCGTCCACGTCTCACCCTCCCGCCGGTCCCCTGGTGGTTGGCTCCTGCTCCGAGGGCTCGCGGGGCGTGTCGCGGCCTCCCCCAGCGCGCTGGGCGCTGAGTATCTTATCGACGGCCTCGAGCTGCGATTTCACCACACGGTGCAGCCGGACCATCACAGCCAAGATCACACAGCAGAATATGATGACCGCGGAAGCGCCGGCAACGAGCAAAATGATGATCTGGGTATCACTCACGACCGCATCCTCTCAGCTCGTCCATCATGCGCGGCTCAACGCAACCGTACGTGCCCTGTCGCCGTCGTCCCCGTACCCGTCCGGGCAACAACTCGTCATCAGCTGCTGCCTGGCGGGCAGCGCGGCAGGCGATGTGTCGGGTGCCGCACCGTCCGATGAGGCAAGGTCGCACACCGACGCTCCCATCAACGACCCGGCGCGGGAGCAGGCCGTGCTCGACACCGTGGTCGCCAAATCGACGCAGCTGAGCATCGATCCAGTGGTCGCCGTGGCGGTTTTCACCGATCAGATCGAGGCGAGCAAGGCTGTCCAATACGGGCTCTACTCATGGTGGAGCGCCCACCCGGGTCAGGCTCCCCTCACCCGGCCCGATCTGGGGCAGGTCCGGCCTATCCTGGACCGTCGAGTACACCCGGCGCCTGGACCCGCTGCACGAGGACGCCCTCGCCCGAGCGCTCACCTCGATCTGCCGCTAATCGGCAACCTCAGGTGAGCGAGTGACAACACGACGCACACCCCGCGGTGTGCACGAAAGGCAGTCGCCCATGCGCCGCACAATATCGGTCAAACTTTTCGCCGCCGCGGCAGGTGGTCTGCTGCTTCTTACTTCTGGTTGCACCGGTCCTCAGCAGAACAAGAACCAACCTGGCCAGGCCGGCAACGTCGTAGTCGATCAGTCGGGATCCACCCAGGATCGAAAGCAGGTGGGCGGCTGCAACACTTCAGACAAGAAAGATCCGTTCGCACTCGACCCAGCCAAAAAAACCGAGCCGTTCGACCCGCTGGCAGAGAACGAGAAGCTCCCGCCTGCCATTCAGGTTGATGCGAATCGTAGCAGGCTGTTGGCCACCCGAATCGGTGTCGGAGTACAGGTCTACGACCAGGACAGCGCGAACTCCACGTGGGCGCTCCGCGAGCCCCAGGCGAACCTGTACGGCATCGAGACCGGGGTTCAGCACGGCATTCACTTCGCAGGCCCCTATTGGACCGACACTGACGGCAGCAGGGTGAAGGCCAAGGCTTCAGGGGAGGCGGAAGCGCCCATCGACAGCGAGAGGAATGTCAAGTGGCTGAGACTGGAGGCTGTCGAGAAATTCGGGAGCAACAACGATGTCTTCAGTCAGGTCACATTTATCCAGCGGGTACTCACCGACGGGGGCCAGCCACCATCGAAGGGGGAACCAGTCAAAGGCTGTGACACCTTGAGCGTTCCCTACACGGCGCTGTATGTCTTCTGGGGCCCGAAGGAGCAGTGACTCGCCCTCGAGGGCGCTAGCCGTGATCGAGTCTCGCCCCGAGCACTCGCTCCAGGTGCATGAGTGAGAACTCCTGCACCGCATCCGCTACGTGGCCTGGCCCGTCAAAGGTGCCGGTGGCGTGGACAGCCACAGTCACTGGAAGGTCCCGGTTGCGTAGGTCTGCCGTGGTGTGCAGCACACAGATATCGGTACATACCCCACAGATCCGCACCGAGTCGATGCCGAAGCGGTGCAGGTGCCCTTCCATCTCGCTCTCAAACAGCGCCGAGTACCGCCGCTTGCGCAACAGCAGAACATCGTCCCGCTCCAGGAGTGGGAGCAGTTCGTCCACCAGATCAGCCTCCCGGGTGCCGCGGACACAGTGCTCGGGAAACACTGCGAACTCCGCGTCGCCGATCTCGTGAGTATCGGCGGTGAACAACACCCACCGACCGGCGGCGAGGGCGTCGTCTACCTCTCGACGCACCGCCGGGAGCACCGCCAGGCACCGGTCGCTGGCCAGCTTGCCCTCGCGGAGGAACCCGTTCTGCATGTCCACGACGACGAGCAGCTCAGACACCGCTAGCCAGCGACAATGTAGGACTGCAAATATGCCCGATCGGCCTCAAGCTCGCCGATCCGCGCCTTGACTAGATCGCCCATGCTGACAACACCGCTGAGCTTACCGTCGACCATCACCGGTAGGTGCCGGATCCGCCGGTCGGTCATGATCCGCAGGACGCCATCCACCTCGTCGGTAAGCATGCAGCTGATCACGTCGACATTCATGATCTCCGAAACCGGGGCACTAACGAGCGAAGCTCCGCGCTCGTGCAGGAGGCGGATGAGGTCTCGCTCCCAGACCATACCCACCACCGCACCACCGTGGACGACGACCACGGCGCCGACGCGGTGCTTGACCATTTCGGCGAGCAGGGCGGCGACCGGCGCGTCCGGCGTAACAGTCGCGACCACCGATCCCTTAGCGCGCAGCACATTCGATATTCGCACCGGAACGGCCCTCCGATCAGACAGGCCGAGATTGCCTGAGAGTACTTCCAGCGCGCGCGGCGCGAAAGGGGTGCGAGCCCACATTCAACCTCCCGCGCCGACCAACACCAGCGCTGACGCCAGGGTCGACTGACCGATGACGTGTAGGGCCGGTCAGCCGCGGCGTAGCAGCATGCTGACGTCTACACCGCCGCGTAGTGTCTGGTACACGACGCAGTAGCGCTCGGTGCGCTTGGCCAGCGCGGCGAGCTGGTCGTCATCGGCATCGGTGTCCAGCATGATGTCGACCCGGATCTCCCGGAACCCGACACTTACCTGCCGGTCCACCCCCAGCGTGCCGCGGAAGTCCAGGTCACCGTCGGCACGAACGGTGCCGCCCCGGACCACCACCTCCATTGCGGTAGCCACGGCGTGCAGCGTCACCCCAGCGCAGGCCACCAACGCCTCCAGCAGCATGTCGCCGGAACACAGCTGGGTGCCATCGCCACCCGACGCCGGGTGTAGCCCGGCCTCGACCAGCGCCCTGGCAGTCCGCACTCGGCAAGCAACCCCGGTGCCGTCCAACTCGCCGATCGCGCTGAGCATGACGACTGCGCTGTCCGGCTCGTTCCGATACCGCTCCTTGAGCGGAGCCTGCAGCTGCCGCAATGTCGCAGCGTCCACCTGAGTCCTCCCGGCGTCAGTCGGCGGTCCCAGGCCGCAGTCTGCCCCGCCGGACAGCACACCGTCGACCAAACCAGGGCAGGGGCTCATCCAACGCCGCCGATGGGCCAGTACCGGGTGCCGGGACTTACCAGGTGGTGCCGTCGGGAGCCCGACAGACATCGTCGTGCCCGTCAGGCAGGTGGCACAACCACTCCCCGTCCTCAGCCAGACTGTAGATGTGCGACAGCACGCCACCGCAGCGGCGGAAGTCGGCTGCGGGTAGATCGGGGACAGGTGTGGTCAGTAAATGCGCCTCCATATCGTCGGACGGTAGGGCACTAAACCCGCCATGAACCTGCGCTGCGCCGATCGGTAGTGCTGTGACGGTAAACGGCTCACGCTGATCGGCGC
>JBOHGH010000044.1:0-14080 GCA_050699975.1 Pseudonocardiaceae bacterium
GGCAAGCGCTGCGCCGAGCGTCTCCTGCACCTGCCGCGCGGCGTCGGCGCCGAGCGGGTGGCCCGCATCCTCGGCCAGCTGCCGGGCTCGCCGCGTCAGGGCAGCCACGATCTCGTGCCGCTGCCGGCTCAGCCGTTGCAGCGCCTCGCCCCGCAACTGCTGCTGGGCCTCGCGGAGCTCCTCGCCCAGCGCCAGCAGCCGCTCCAACCCGGCGCCGTCGTCACGAGCGAGCAGGTTCACCGCCCAGGCCGCCAGAGCGGGGCGCCGCAACTTCCAGATCGCGACCGCCAGCTCCCGGTCCCCCGCCTCCTGGGCCGCCCGGGCGGCCTCGGTGCGCGCCGCCACGAAGGCCGGGGGCTCCATTGCGTAGAGCTCCGCAGCCACGTCATCCACGCTGCGGGTCGCCATCGCGCTGGCCCACCTCCCCCAGCCTCTGGCGCTCGGACTGCCGCAGCGTCACCGACCCGATGGTGCCGTCATCCCGCTCGTCGACAGTGGCCTGCCAGCGGCCGAGTTCGAACACCTCGCCGCGGTCGGGGACCCGGCCGGACAGCCCGATCAGGTAGCCGCCGAAGGTGGCCTCCCGGTGCTCCCCCACGTCCAAGTCCAGCTCCCTGCCGACCGCTTCGAGCCGGGCCTCGCCGGCCACCCGCACCGTACCGTCCGGCCGGTGCTCGACGGATCGCCCGGGAGCAGGGTCGTGCTCATCGCGGATGTCGCCGACGATCTGCTCGAGGACGTCCTCGATCGTGACGATGCCGACGGCCGTGCCGAACTCGTCCACGAGCAGGGCCATGTGCTGGCGGCGGCCGCGCATGTCCGCGAGTAACTCATCCAGAAGAACCTCCTGCGAGGTCCGCAACAGTGGCCTGCCCAGCTCCGAGAGCTCGGGCCGCCGGTCGCCGATGAGCGCATCGAGCAGCGCCAGCGCGTACACCACCTGGGTGGCGCGATCCAGATCCCCCGTCTCGTCGCATAGGGGCAACCGATGGTGCCCAGAACTCACCGCGAGCCCCGCCGCCTCCTCCACCGGCTGGCCGTGGCGGAGCACCCGCACCTGCCGGCGCGGGACCATCACCTCGCGCGCCCGGCGATCGCCGAAGCTGAACACCCCCTCGGTGAAGGTCCGCTCCTCCGGGTCGAGGATCCCTTCACGCTCGCTCTGCTCGATGAGCGTGCGCAGCTCCCGCTCGCTGTGCGGAGCGTGTCCCGCCTCGCTGGCCGGGGGGATCCCGAACGGCTTGAGCACGGCGTTGCCCATCCAGTTCAGCGTGTCCACGACTGGCTTGGTGACCAGGTAGAAAAGCCGCATAGGCGGTGCTAGCAGCAGCCCGGTCCGCTCCGTTCGCGCGATCGCGAGGCTCTTCGGTGCCAACTCACCGAGGACTACGTGCGCGGTCGAGACGAGCGTATAGCTGAGCACGAATCCCACCGCGGCCGCGCTCACCCCCCAGATCGACCCCTGCCCGAACAGCGCCTCGAAAGCATGAGACACCACGGGCTCGGCGGTGATGCCGAGGCCGATCGAGCAGACCGTGATGCCGAGCTGGCAGGCCGACAAGTATGCGTCGATATGCTGCACCGCGTATTGCAGCGACTTCGCCCCGCGGGCCCCGCGGGACACGAGATCACTCACCATCGTCGGTCGCGCCCGGGTGACCGAGAACTCGACCGCGACGAAGAAGAAGTTGCCCGCGAGCAGCAGCACCGCAATGACGAGTTGCACGATTCCCGGTTACCCGACGCTGAACACCACAAACCCACCACCGCCGGACGCTGCAAGCCGTGCAGATGCGGCTTCACGCGCCGTCGAGTGTGACCACGACCTTGACGTCGTCGGGCTGCGGGTCGAACGCGTCAGCAGCGCGGTCGAGCGGGACCCGCCGGGTGATCATGCGGTCCAGCCAGTCCAGGTCCGCGCGGGCGAGGGCCACCGCAGCGAGGTCGTAGTGGTGCAGGTTCGCGTTGACCGATCCGACGACGGCGTCGTTCTCCAGCACCAGCTCGCGGTTGAGGGCGCCACCGTCGAGGGTGACCCGCCGCCCGGTCGCGGATACCCCGGTGAGGCACACGATGCCGTAGGGCGCGGTGGCGGCGATCGCATCGAAAACCACGGAGGACACCCCGGTGGCCTCGATGACGATGTCGGGTTCGGCCGCCCGCGTGGCCGAGCCGACACCGTCGTGGTGGTAGGTGGCCCCGAGTGCGCGCACCAGCTCCGGCTTGCGGCCGTCGGTCACCACGTCGAGCACATGGGTGTCCAGGC
Source organism: Pseudonocardiaceae bacterium (assembly GCA_050699975.1). Classification (GTDB taxonomy): domain Bacteria; phylum Actinomycetota; class Actinomycetes; order Mycobacteriales; family Pseudonocardiaceae. The sequence continues at coordinate 2,267 of JBOHGH010000044.1, forward strand.
CGCGCTGCACCGCGAGCAGCGCCGCGAGCAGCCCGATCGGCCCGGCACCGGTGACCAGGACGCGCTGCGGGTCAAACCACGACCGCCGGCCGATCCGCTCGATCTGGTCCCACGCCTTGGCGACGACGGTGGTGGGTTCCATGAGCACGCCGACCCCGGCCAGCCGCGGGTCGAGGCGGACCGCGTAGCCGGCCTCGACCCGCCACCGCTGGCTGGCGTAGCCGTCGAGCTCCTTGATGCCGCGTTCGGTGTAGCGGCCGTTGCGGCACATGTCGAAATGGCCGTGCGCGCAGGCGCCGCAGGGCACCGGGTCGGGCCTGCGCACCACACCAACCACCAGGTCGCCGGCGGTGAAGCCCGAGCCGGTGGGCGCCTGGCGCACCCGGCCCAGCGACTCGTGGCCCAAGACGAGCCGGTCGCAGCCCGGCGGCGCCCAGCCGTACTCCCCCGCCGCGATCTCGCGGTCCGTGCCGCACACGCCGACCGCGAGGCCGTCGACGAGCAGCTCGTCCTCGCCCGGCCCGGGCTCGGGCACCTCGGTCACCGCTAGCGAGCCGGCCCTGCCGGGCACAACAGTCAGCGCGCGCATGACGACTCCAGGGAGGAGCGCAGGGACAGGTGCAGGGCCGTATTGACCAGACCGACGTGGCTGAAGGCCTGCGGGGTGTTGCCGAGCTGGCGCCCGGCGCGGGTGTCGTACTCCTCGCTCAACAGGCCCAGGTCGTTGCGCAACCCAAGCAGCCGCTCGAACAGCGCGCGCGCCTCGCGCTGCCGCCCGATCCCGTGCAGCGCGTCGGCGAGCCAGAACGAGCACAGCAGGAACGCGCCCTCCTCGCCGGGCAGACCGTCGACCCCACCATCGGCCCCTGGCCGGTATCGCAGGAGGAAGCCGTCCTCGGAGAGCTCACGCCCGACGGCCTCGACGGTGCCGATCACCCGTTCGTCACGCCACGGCAGGAACCCCACCCGGGGGATCAGCAGCAGCGCCGCGTCCAGCCCCTCCGAGCCGTAGAACTGGGTGAAGGTGCCGCGCGTCGAGTCGTACCCGCGGTCGCAGACATCGTGGTGGATACGGTCCCGCAGCTCCCGCCAGCGGTGCACGGGGCCCGCCAGCCCGAAGTGTTCGACTGCCCGCAGCGCGCGGTCGACGCCCACCCAGGCCATGACCTTGGAATGCACGAACGGTCGACGATCGCCCCGGACCTCCCACAGGCTGTTGTCCGGGTCATCCCAGTGGCCCTCGAGGAAGTCCAGCAACGCCCGCTGCAGGTCCCACGCGTCCTCCGACGGGGCCAGCCCTGCCTCGCGGGCCAGGTGCAGCCCGTCGAGGACCTCCCCCCACACGTCGAGCTGGTACTGCTCGGCGGCGGCGTTGCCGACCCGGACCGGTGTTGAACCCTCGTAGCCACGCAGCCAATCCAGGGTGTACTCCGGGATCCGGCGGGTGCCGTCCAGCCCATACATGATCCGCAGGTCGGCCGGGTCACCGGCCACCGCGCGCAACAGCCACTCCCGCCAGGCCTTCGCCTCGTCGACGTATCCGGTGCCCAGCAGCGCCTGCAGGGTGAAGGTGGCGTCGCGCAGCCAGCAGTAGCGGTAGTCCCAGTTGCGGGAGCCGCCCAACTGCTCGGGCAACGAGGTCGTCGCGGCGGCCACGATGCCGCCGGTCGGAGCGTAGGTGAGCGCCTTGAGCGTGACCAGCGAGCGGCGTACCGGTTGCGCCCACTCGCCCCGGTAGTTGCAGCGTCCGATCCAGTCCGCCCAGAACCACTCGGTGCCCTCCAGGGCCTGCAGGCCGTCGACCGGCTTCGGAGCCGGCAGGTGGGACGCGGTGCGGGTCAGCACGAACGGCACCTGCTGCCCCGCCACGACCTCGAACCGGGCGCTCGTCCGGCCGTCCCGGTGCCGGACCGCGACCGGGCTGTCCAACCAGGCGGCATCGGGTCCCGCGATCGCCGACCACTGACCGTCGACGTGGCGGACCCACGGCGAGACGGCGCCGTAGTCGAAGCGCAGCACGAGCTCCATCGACATCGGGACCCGCCCCGACCGGCCCTCGACCACGCGAACGACATCGGTGGCCTCCCCGCGCAAGGGCATCGCGTCGACCACCCGGACCGTGCCGTCCGGTGTGTCCCATTCCGTCTCCAGCACCAGGGAGTCGCCGCGGTAGCGCCGCCGGGTGCACGGGCCACCGCCAGCCGGTGCAAGCAGCCAGCGCCCGGCCCTCTCGTTATCCAGCAGTGCCGCGAAGCAGGCCGGCGAGTCGAACCGTGGCAGGCACAGCCAGTCGATCGACCCGTCGCGACCCACCAGCGCCGCCGTCTGCAGGTCACCGATCAGCCCGTAGTCCTCGATCAAACCCGGCATCACCCACTCCTCACGTCAGCGAGCTGCTTGCGAAGTCTGAGTTCCCAGCGTGGCCTGAACCGTCCGTTGATTCGAACCGTCGGGCGCGCCGACCGTCAGGTCGACCTGTGAGCCCGGTGGGGAGGAGCGGATCGCCGCCACCAGTTCGTCACCGCCGGCGATCAGCCGATCGTCGATCTTCGTGATCACCTCTCCCGGCCGGATGCCGGCGGCTGCGGCGGCACCGCCGGCCACGACGCCCTCCACGACCGCTCCTCGGATCTCCGTGGCTCGGCCACTGGAAACGGTGACTCCCAGCACCGCCCGGTTCACCGTGCCCGACGCGGTGATGTCGTCGGCGATCCGTTTGACCTGGTCGATCGGGATGGCGAAGCCCAGTCCGATCGACCCCCCGGCGTCGGGTCCGCCGATCGATGCGCCGGCGGTGTTGATCCCGATCACCCGACCTTGCATGTCGACCAGGGGACCTCCGGAGTTACCCGGGTTGATCGGCGCGTCCGTCTGGATGGCGTTGAGCACCGTCTCCTGGCCGCTACGTTGCCCACCGGTGCGAACGGGCCGGTCCAGCGCACTGATGATCCCACTGGTCACCGTCCCTTGCAGACCCAGCGGCGATCCCACCGCCACCACCTGCTGGCCCACGGCAAGATCGCTGGACCTGCCCAGCTCGGCGACGACCAGATCGCTGACGTTGCGCACCCGCACCACGGCGATGTCCGCCATCGGGGCCCGGCCCACGATCTCCACCGGCGCTCGCTGCCCGTTCAGAAACAACGCGGTGGCCTGCCCATCCCGGGCGGCGAGCTCGATGACATGGTTGTTGGTGAGGATCAGGCCGTCTGAACTGATCACCACACCGCTTCCGGAACCAACCCTTGACCCGGCTTGGATCTGCAACTTCACCACGCTCGGCAGCACCGTCTGCGCGACCTCGGCGATCGAGCCCCCCGGAATGTCAACGAGCTGGTTGCCGGCCGCTGGCAGCTCAAGGGTGCTGCGCACCGGAGGGCCTTCGTCGGCGAGGTGGTAGCCGATCGCCCCGCCGATCCCGCCGGCGGCCAGCCCGAACACCAGGGCTGCCGCCACTGCAGCCGCCGTGAGGGTCCCGGTTCGTTGGCACCACGATGACCTGTGACTCATGACTCTGATTCCACCGTGTTGATTCCCACCGAGCCTCGATTCCCCCAGACCGTCTGAGCTACTCCTGCGTTCCTGTGGAGGACGCGGTATGCGGGGAATCGAATACCCGTGGAGATCACCGACTAAACCGGCATGACCACCACGCTTCGTCGCCAGGCGCGGTGCTACCCGGCAAGCGCCGCGATCGCGTCCTGCAGGGTCGCGACCTCGACGATCTGGAGCCGGTCTCCGGCAGCGGCCCGGGCCTGCTCGACCTCGTCGGGTGACGCGAGGAAGATCTGTGCGCCCGCGTCGAGCGCACCTTCCATCTTCTGCTCCACCCCACCGACCGGGCCGACGTTTCCTTGCGCGTCGATCGTGCCGGTACCCGCGATGACGCGACCGCTGGTCAAATCCCCCTCGTCGGCCAGGTCGTAGACGGTCAGGGCGATCAACAGCCCGGCCGACGGTCCACCTATGTCACCGGCATCCACCACCACCGGGAAAGGCAGCTCGATGTCGAAGTCGACAGTGCCGACCGCGATTCCGAGCGCAGGCCCCGGTTGCTGCTCAGAACCGCCCAACGTGACTTCGACGTTCCGGATCGTTCCCTCGCGGCGCACTGTGAGAGCGAGCTTGTCTCCGATCCCCCGGCGAGCCACCGCAGCCACCAGCTCTGGCGCCACTCCAATCGGCCGGCCATCCGCAGCCGTGACGACATCTCCCGGTCGCAAGACCCCCGCCGCAGGTGCATCCGGGGACAACGCAAGCACTATCGCTCCCGCGCCGGATACCGAAACCTCGTCGCCGGCTGCCCGGAGGCCAGCTGCGGCGGCGAGCTGGCCACTCTGCTCGAACACCTCACGTTGCCCCCGGATGTACTCCTCCGCGTTCACCCCTTCCGGGATCACCTGCGCGCGCCGGATTACGTCCTTGTCATCGTCCAGCCAGGCACCCACCGCTTCGAGCGAATTCGGCTGGCTTATCCGTACGGTGGTCAGCAGCAGCCGCCCGGACAGCTCGTCCTCGGGCCGGGTGGGGAACTCCACCCTCTCCCCGACCGGCAGCGCCGCGCCCGGCCTGACCACGAGCAACGGCAGACGGACAGATGTGACAAACCACGTGGCTACAAGAAACACCACCACGCCTGCGACCAGCCCCCGCCTCATCATTGCTCTCCAGTCGACGAGAGTGAACCCGGCCCGATAGCCCGATAGTACGTACGGTTTCTGGAGATTATCGCGAGGATTCCACGGTCTCGTGTGTGGCCTGCGTTAGGTCAATGTTCGGGCATGTTTGGTGCTTTGCAATAACGGGCAAGCGGCTGACGAGGACGTGACTGGAGGCCAGCATGCAGCCCGACGCATGGCGCGGCACGGGGTCCGGGTTCGAGCCGGGCGCATGATTCGTCAACTTGCCCTGTTACCGGGCGCGCGGACTATTCGGCGGCTCGACGTCCTGTCGGTCGTGATCGTGATCGGGTTCGCCGCATTCGGCCTCTTCGTCGGCCTGCACCTGTGGGGGCTGGCTGGGCTGCACCGTGGGCTACTGGGCGCCGCGACCGGGCTGGAGTCGACCGGGCGCGCGATCGCGTCGTTCGCCGATCTCCCCCTGGTCGGAGACGCCGCCCAGCAGCAGGCCGACAACGTCGGCCGAACCGCCGCGCAGGTCCGGACCGGGGCGCTCGAGGTGCGAGACACCGTGCAGGCGATGGCCGTCGTGGTCGGCGTGGCGATCGCACTGCTGGCAGTGGTCCCGGTGGCCGTGCTGTACCTGCCGGTGCGGCTGGTGCGGCGGCGGGAGCTCCGCGAGCTGCGGCGGATGCTGTCCGAGCGGGCCGAGCCGATGCTCATCGAGCACCTCGCTCGGGAAGCCATCCGACGCGTGCCGTACCGCGAGCTGCGTCGGATGAGCGAGCACCCGTGGCGTGACCTGGAGCGGGGCGACCACCTTCACCTCGCCGCCGCCGAGCTGCGCCGGCTCGGCCTGCCACCCCCGCGGGGCTGGTCGCCGCCGGAACCGGAGCGAACACACCGTGAATCGAATGAGCCAACTTGGGGAGTGAGATCGACATGAGGAGGACATCGACATGAGAAGGACTACGCGGCTGGCAGCGGCCGGCGCACTCGCCAGCCTGACCGTCACACTCGGGGCCTGCGCCGACACCGGGGCCCCGGACACCGAACCTGGCACAGCGACCAGCGCCCCGCCGGCCGGACCGCCGGCTGCCGGGTCGCCGACTGCCGGGTCGCCGGCACCAGGCGGCGCGGCCGGCACCGGGGTGACTCAGGTCGGCGACATCTACGGTCCGGGCTGCGACCAGGTGCCGCTGCAGGGCGAGGGCTCGGCCCTGGGCATGGTCGATGACCCGGTCGGAACCGCAGCGAGCAACAACCCGCTACTCAAGACCCTCGTACAGGCAGTGGGGGCGTCCGACCTGCTGGATACGCTGAACGATCGAAACGCCTCGTTCACGGTGTTCGCCCCGGCCGAGCCGGCGTTCGAGTCACTGCCCCCCGGCACGCTCAACCAGCTGATGGCTGACCCGAGCGGCCAGCTACGCGACATCCTCACCTACCACGTGGTCCCGCAGCGCTACGACGCCGAAGGGCTCGCGGCGGCCGGGCAGGTGACGACCGTGCAGGGACAGCGATTGACCATCAACGGCGAGCCGGGCTCCCTGGTGATCGACGAGCAGCAGCGGGCAAAGGTGCTCTGCGGCAACATCCCAACCGCGAACGCCACCGTGTTCGTGATCGACCGGGTCCTCATGCCGCCGCCGGCCTGACGACGCGCCAGCAGGCCGCTCGGGACCGCGCCACGCAAACGTCGGTGGTGTCAAGTTCACGACGCGCGCCATCGCTGCGCAGGTAGTTACGGGGGCGACTGGTCGGCCGGGGATCGCGGCGTGTTCGGATTCTCGACCGGCAGTTCCAGGCGCAGTTCGCCGGCCCGCTCGAAGGCGAACACCACGGGGTAGGAGAACCCGGTGCGCACCGGGCTGCGCAACCCGATGAGCACGATCCGGACCGCATCCGTACTAGACGCGAGGGGAGCCTGGTAGCCGGCGGTGAAGACCTGGTGGCCGGGAATCCTGGTGTCTCCGGTGATGGTGGCAGAGCGGGCGATCGGGCTGGTGACGCGGACCAGCCGGTCGGCGTGGTCGCCCTCGTTGACGATGGTGACTTGCAGCGCAGCGTCGTCACCCGGCTGGTAGACGGTGTCCCCCGCGATGGGCCCGCCGAAGGTGAACGCCGCGTCGCGCACCACGATGTCGCCGACCCGCCCACCTACCCCGCCGGTTGCCGTGGTCTGTACGTTCCCGCCGCATCCGGCGATTCCGGCGAGGACGGCCACGAGCCCCAGCACAGCCACCCACACGGCCGCGAGCGGACTGAACGGGCTTGACCGGATGCGGTGGTAACTCAACGGTCCCCCCCAGTGGTCAGCTGCTGAAATCTCCGGGTTGCTGCATCGAGCGCCGCGAGGGCCTGTCCCTCCGCCGCGAAGTCCCCAGAGGCTTTCGCCTCCTGCAGTTGCTGCAGCGCTGCGGCCATCGCCGCGACGGCCTGCTGGACCTCCGGACGCGCCTGCGACTGGTCGGGTACAGCAGTGAGTGGGCCGTTTCCGGGTGCGGCGGGCGGCACGTTGGTAGCGGCTCCGACCGCCTCCTGGAGCGCCTCGTTCAGGGTGGGGGCGTAGCCGACGCGGTCACCGTAGAGCACCAACACCCGGCTGAGCTGTGGGAAGGAGGCGTCCTGGTTGGTCCGTTGGACGTAGACCGGTTCGACGTAGAGCAGTGTTCCGTCTCCGGTGGGCAGGGTGAGCAGGTTACCGAAGCGGATGGTCGTCTCTGCTGCCTGCAGCAGGTTGAGCTCCCGGCTGACCTCGGCTGAGGACCGGAACCGGGTCTGGACCTGTTGCGGGCCCAGGGCCTGGGAGTCGGTGGGCAGCCGCAGCACCGTGATGGCGCCGTAGGAGTCCGGGCTGGAGCTCACCGAGACGTAGGCGGCCAGGAACTGCCGGCGAAGCCCGACCAGGGCGCTGCTGAGCTGGAAGGTGGCCGGCCCATCACCCGCCGGTGGACCGGCGAGCACGTAGTAGGGCGGCTGGTCGGCCTGGGTCTGGTTGTCTGTCGGGTCCGTGGGCACGTCCCAGAAGTCGTTTGTGGAGAAGAAGACCTGCGGGTCGTCGACGTGGTAGCGGGTAAGCATCTGCCGCTGCACCTTGAAAAGGTCCTGCGGGTAGCGGAAATGACTGCGAAGCTCGTCGCTGAGCTCGCTGGCGGGCGTCACAGCGCCGGGGAATGCCTTCATCCAGGTTTGCAGCACCGGGTCGGACTCGTCGAAGGCATAGAGAGTGACGGTGCCGTCGTAGGCATCGACGGTGGCCTTCACCGAGTGACGGATATAGCTGATCTCGTCGTCGGGCAGCCGCGCCGTGCCGGGCAGGGTGTCCTGGGTGGTCTCACTCAGCACCGTGCGCTGCGCATACGGGTAGTGATCCAGGGTGGTGTAGCCGTCGACGATCCACCGGATCCGCCCGTCCATCACGGCAGGATAGGGGTCGCCGTCGACGGTGAGCCAGGGCGCGACCGCCTCGACCCGCTCCCGCGGGTCCTGCCGGAAAATGATCTTCGACTCTGCCCCGATCGCCTCGTTGAGCAGGATATTCCGTTCGCCGTACTCAGCGGCGAACACCAGCCGGTGCAACCAGCTCTCGATCGAAACCCCACCCGTACCGTCATAGGTGAACAGGCCGTCGAGCTCGAGCTCTCGTGGTGGGTCACCAGGATCACCACCGACGATGACGTAGCTGTCGATCAACTCGCCGAAGTACACCCGGGGCTGGTCTACGGGGATGGCGCCCTGGCGAGTGGTGTCGCTGACGGTGAAGACCGGGTAGCCACCCCCGCCACGGTCATCCCCGACCTCCTCCAGCGCGGCGTTCACCCGGTCGGCGCGGGCCGCGACGAAGCCGTCACCGTGGGTGTATCGCAGGTGCTGGTTGATCCAGCTGCGCTGGTTCTCGGCCAGCGAGTCGGTCTCCAGCTCCCGGACCGCCACTACATAGTCCTGCAGCTCCCCGTCCGCCTCGTAGCGGTCCACGTCGAGCTTGTCGGGGAACCCGTAGTAGTTCTCCCGCTGCTGCAGCTGGGTGAAGGTCTGTTCCAGCAGGCTCGGATCCAGCAGCCGGATGTTGGAGACCGTCGCGGATTCGTCGGCCAGCTGGGCGGCGTTGCTCAGGCCATCACCGACGTAATCGACGTAGGTGACCTGCTTGTCGGTGATCCCGTAAGCCTGCCTGGTGGCGTCGATATTGCGCTCGATGGACAGCGCCTCGCGTTTGTTGGCGTTGGGATCCACCGAGAACCGCTGCAGCAGGAACGGCCACACCCCACCGACGAGGATGGCCGAGACGAGCAGCAATACCATGGCGATAGCCGGCAACGCCAGGTTACGCAGGAAAGCCCCCGCGAAAAATACGATCGCGCAGATCACCGCGATCAACGCCAGGATGACCTTGGCGGGCAACACCGCGTTCAGGTCTGTGTAGGTGGCGCCGGTGAACAGCTCGCTGCGCTGTGAGAACAGCAGCTCATAGCGGTCGAGGAAGTACTCCAGCCCGAGCAGCAACCCGAGGATCCCCGCGAGAATCCCCAGGTGGGCCGTGGCCGCACCGGTGAGCGGTCCACCGCGCTCGGCCAGCCGCAACCCACCGAAGAGATAGTGGGTGACCACCGCCCCCATCAAGGACACCACCACCGCACCGAAAGCCCAGGCCAGGAGCTTCCCGTAGAAGGGCAGCTGGAAGGCGTAGAAAGCGATGTCGTGACCGAACTGGGGGTCGTCGATACCGAAGCTGGTCCCATGCAGGTACATCTGCACGGTCCGCCAGTCACCCTGGGCGATCAGCCCCGCGATCAGGCCCACCGCGACCGGGACGCCGACGCCCACCAGGCGGATCCGCTGCATGATCCCGGTACGGATGCCGGCGAGGGGGTCCTCAGGACCGTCCACCGCGACGAACAACGGCCGGACGCGGTAGGCGATCGCGAGGTTGAACGCCAGCACACCCCCGATCAGCACACCCCCCACCACGAACTGGACCAGCTGAGTAAGCAGGACCGTGCGGTAGACGCCGGGGTAGCCCACCGCACCGAACCACAGCCAGTTCACATATACGTCGATCAACTGGGAGCCGCCGATCAACACCACCAGCAGCCCGGCGCCGGCCCCGGTCAAGATCTTCGTGCGGCGAGGCAGGGGCAGTCTCTGGGTCGGTCCACCGGTGATCATCGGGCAAGGGGTACCCGTAACGGTCACCGGCTAATCCGGCAAGCGGCACATCGTGAGAGCGAGCTCGTCTTCAACCTTCCGGTGAGCCACTGCAGCCACCAGCTCTGACGCACCGTGACACGTTGATTTCGTAGTGCAACGGTTCGTGTGTGTGACCGATGTTAGGTCGCTGGTTCGGCATGTTTGGCGCTTCGCCGGAAGGGGCATCGGCTGACAAAGAACCTTATTGGAGGCCAGCATGCAGCCCGAAGCGATGCCAAGACAGATCATCGGTTCCTACCCGGATTACACCGAAGCTGAGCGGGCCGTCGACTTCCTCTCCGACAATATGTTCCCGGTCGATCGCGTCGCGATCATCGGCGCAGACCTCAAGTTCGTGGCGGGATCATAGGAGCGATCGTGGGCCTGATCTCGCACACGGCCACCCGTGGTCGACGTGACTTCTCGTCGACCAGCTCGATGCGCGCCGACCGGTACGACGTCGTGGTGGAACCGGGCGCCGCACCGGAGGCGCGGAAACTGCTGGCGGGTATGGCCCCGCTGTAGGCCCGCGTCGACATCGCTCATCCGCTCGTCACACAGCTGTCACCTCATGTAGGGAGCTGAGGTGCCGATCCTGCTGCACAGGCTCTGGAAGCTGATCAACACCCGGCTGCCCGGATGGCGGCTCCCGCTGGTCATCGTCGTCGTGGTCTTCGCGACCAGCTGGCTGGGGATGTGGCTGGTCGAACCTGTCGGCAACGAGATCACCGGACCGGCGAACTACTGGTGGTGGTTCCTCGTCACAGCGGCGACCGTCGGCTACGGCGACTTCTTCCCGACGACCGCGCTCGGGCACGTCGTGGGGGCCTACGTCATCATCGGCGGCATCGTCACGTTGACGATCCTGTTCACCCGGTTGGCAACCTACCTCCAAGCCGTGAGAGGACAACGGATGAAAGGCCTCGCCCAGTTCGACGCGCAGGGCCACACCGTCATCCTGGGCTACCTGGCAGGCCGCACCGAGCGCATGGTCGCAGAGCTGAGCGCCGAGGGCAGTCACCGGCTGGTGCTGTGTGCCTGGATCGAGGTCGCCGAGGACCCGATGCCCGAACAGCTGGCGGTTCAGTTCGTCCGCGGCGACCTGACGACGGTGGACGTGATGACCCGTGCCTGCGTGACGCAGGCGGCCACGGTGATCATCGACGGCCGCGATGACAACGAGGCGCTGGCGATCGCCCTGGCAGTCGACCACGCCAACCCGAAGGTCCACATGGTGGTGGCGCTGCGTGAGATGAACCGTCGCGACCAGCTGCGCTACGTCAATCCGAAGATCCAGTGCGTGCAGTGGCACATGCCGAACCTGGTGACCGAGGAGGCCCTCGACCCGGGGATCACACAGGTCTACGCCGACCTCATGAGCAGCGGCGGAGGCGGCAACACTTATTCGGTACAAGTCCCGGCGAAGCTCTCGGGTAGCACCTTCGGCGAGTGCCAGATGCATTTCGGTCAGCGCTTCGGGGCGACCCTGATCGCCGTACGCAGCGCTGGACGTGTCGTGGTGAGCCCCGGATGGGATTCCGCCGTCGAGGCCGGGGCGACCCTCTACTACCTCGCGAAGCAGCGGATCGACGGATCGGATCTGACGCCACCCCGGCGGCAGAGCTAACGCACATCACAGCCCGAGCTGGATGTGGGTGCAAGCACTCGTTCCATTCAGCGCTCAGTGGCCGCCAACTCGTTGAAGGGCGTCGCCAGCCCGTTGCGAACTATTCGGCGGGTGTCGCGCCAACGTCGGGCGAACTGGCCGACGGCCAGCAACCCGTACAGCACCGACATCACGATGATCACGAGGCGGTTGGCCTCGGCGGACAGTGTGATGCTGGCCAGGAACTGAACCGAGAACAGCACGAACAGCGTGACCGCGCCGGAGACCGTCAGGCCGAGGTTGGCCAGGATGCTCACCGCGAACAGCGACTGCGCCGCGGTAATCAGCAGCTCGAGGCGCTGGTTGCCGTCGATCGGCAGCCCATCGGTGGTGGTCGCG
>JBOHGH010000044.1:14090-32736 GCA_050699975.1 Pseudonocardiaceae bacterium
CCCCCCACCACCGGGATCGTGCCGACCAGCAGTGTCCACTGGTTGGCCTTGCTGGACAGCAGCGTGCCCAGCGAGTGCGAGGCTTTGAGCCGCACCGCGTACAGGCAGGCCACGATCAGCTCGGGGGACTCGCTGGCCAGCGGCGCGACCCACTGCACGAGCAGGAACGGGTCGATGCCGAGCTGTACGCCAGCAACGCGATCGCCAACCCAGCGCTGATGTCCACCTGCGCGGCCTCAGCGGCCCAGGACGCACGAACGCCGCACCGATGATCGCGATGCCGAACACCAGCGCGGCCAGCGGCGCGGCCAGCTCGGGGTGCGGCCAACCCAAATAGGCAGCGGCACCCAGGTAAACGCCAGGCAGCGCGACCGCCACCGCAAGCGGAAACTGGGCAGGCAACCTCCGCTGTCCCTCAGCCAACGCCGCCCTCCCCTCCGCCGCGGTCCCCGCCCGACCTCCTGGGGTCCGCTGCTCGACCGCGCCGGCCGGTGACCTACTCGAAGCACAGCAGGTGGGCGCCCGACCGCGCTGGATCTGTCCGGGAGGGGCGATCGGGCTCGTCGGTCACCGATAGCGGCCGGCTCTGCGACCGTGCAGCACGCCGACGGCGATCGCGACGGCCAGACCGAGCGAGACCACCGCCAGCACGACGCTCCACGCCGGCTCCGGCGCACGGGTCAGCGAGGTGACGAACATCGCCACCAACGCCAGTACCGACAGCAGCCCGGCCACGAGCTTGAGCCCGTCCAACTTCCGGTCATGCTGGAGGGCCTCGGTGTTCCGGTCCTTGGGTGCAGGCATGGTTGTTGGATACCCGGATCGGCGGTGGGTTACACCGACCTGCACGCGGTCCGTCCGTCAGTTCGGTGCGTCCAGGTAGGACTGCAGCAGCGGATCGTTCTGCGTGTTCAAGTCTCCAACGGTGCCGTCGAGCGCGATACCGTCGGTTTGTCCGTCCGCCCGTCTCCAGGAGACGCCCGATGAAAGTACTGCTCGTCCTCCTTCTACTCGCCGTGATCGTCGTCGTGATCGTCCTCGTGCTGCGGTCCCGATCGTCGGCGAAGCCCTCGAAATCCTCAGGGGCCGGCCGGGTGGACCCGCTCGCGAACCAGCCGGACGTCTACGACCCGCACAAGATCGGCGTTGGCGACGTCATCACCTACGCCGGGATCGACCACGTCGTGCGCGGCACCATCGTCCTCGAAGAGGGTGGCACCACCTGGCGGGAGCACTTGCTGGACGGCTCCACCGGGCGCCGCTGGCTCACCGTCGAGGACGACGAGGGCGACCTGGAGATGACGCTGTGGATGCGGCGCGAGGGCACCGGCCTGACCCCGGACGGCGAGGTGATCCTCGACGACCGGGTGCACCGCCAGATCGAGCGCGGCAAGGCGTCCTACACCGCGGAGGGCACCACCGGCACACCGCCGAGCGGGTCGGTCGACTACGCCGACTACGCGACGTCCGACGGCACCGGCATGATCGCGTTCGAGCGCTGGGCGCCGACGCAGTCCTGGGAGGTCTCGACCGGCCGGTCGGTCTCACGGGGCGAGCTGACCGTCTACCACTCGGCCCCAGAAGCATGAGCGTGCACCTGCTTGACGTCCAGCCGCGCGACGTAACCGCCGATGCACTCGGCCTGCTGCTGTACGCACCTGCCCCCGCTGCCCTGGCCGAGACCAGCTTCCGCGACGGTCGCGGCGGTCGGCTCACCCTCGGGGTGCTGGGGGCGTCGCACGTCGTCACCGCGACGGTACCCGGCCACCACCTCACCGAGCAGGTGTCGTGCGACGCCGTCGATGCCGGTGGCCAGGAGTTGCCGCAGCGCGCGCAGCTGGGGGGCTACCAGCTGGCCACCGTCACCAGGGAGGTGCCGCCCGCCGAGCTGGCGGAGACCGCAGCGAGGTTGCGCGGTCTAGCCGAGAGCAGCGACTGGTGGCTGTGCGGGACGTTTCCCGGCACCGGCAACGCGATGACAGCGATGACGGCCGGCGCCCTACCCGCCGGCGGCTGGACCTGGGAGAGCTGGCATCTTTATCCCGGTGGGGTGACAGGCTCGATCGTGACGACGCGAAGCAGGTGGACGCCCCCGTGAGAGCGCGGTCCCTGGCCACGACCCTGCTCGCGACCGCCCTGGTGCTCACCGGCTGCGGCATCGGCAACGATGTCCGGAACTTCGTGGAGGACACCTACCGGCTGCAGAGCAGGAGCGGTGACACCGCCACCTACGGTTCCAACGATCCTGTGGGCACCACGACATCGAGGATCGTCGGCGCGGTGAACCCGGCGGTACGCCAGGCCGACGGTGGCTCGGAGTACCTGCGCTACGACGACGACATCGTCATCGTCAGCCCTGCACCCAGTGGCAGTACCGTCCGCGTCGAGGATCTCGACAGCCGCTACCGCGGCGGCTTCTTCGGGTTTCTCGGCCCGGGTTTCCGCCCCGGCTCACCCGCCGCCGGATCCGGCAGCGGTGGCCCCGGAGACGTGAAATGATCCCCGGCCCCCACGACCCCAGGAGAAGCACGTGAACACGACGGCCCACGCCCTGGAATTCGGGGCGGTCTCGGGTGATCTGCTGAGCCAGGGAGTGCTCGCGACCCTGCTCTACTTCGTCGTCGGAGTCGGGGTGCTGGGCCTGGGTTTCCTCGCCCTCGACCTGATCACCCCCGGAAACCTGCGCAGACAGGTGTACACCGACCGCAACCCCAACGCCGCGATCCTGCTCGGCGCGAACCACCTGGCACTGGCGATCATCGTGGTGACCGCGATCACGACGAGCGCCGACAACCTCGGGCAGGGCCTGGTCGACTCCGCCGTCTACGGGCTGCTGGGGGTGGTGCTGCAGGCGGTCGCGCTGCGGTTGCTCGACGCATTCGTGCCCGGACACCTGCGCAACCTGGTCAACGAACCCCGGATGAGCGGCGCAGCGTGGGCCGTCGGGATCAGCCTGCTGGCGATCGGCGTCGTGAACGCCGCCGCCCTGTCCTGACGCTATGGACAAGTCGACGGTCACGTCCCGCCCCCGGGAGGCGGTGGCAGTGCGTGGCCGCCGCTCGCGGGCGCTGCTGCTCGCCGCCGTCGCGGCGTGCGCGGCCTGCGGGCTGATCTACGAGCTCGTCCTGCTGACGCTGTCGGTCAGCCTCACCGGTGGCGGCATCACCCAGACCTCGCTCATCGTGGCCGGATACGTCGCGGCACTGGGAGCCGGTGCGCTGCTCGCCAAGCCCTTCCTTGCACGCGCTGCCACCGCGTTCGTCGCGGTCGAGATCCTGCTCGGCATCGCCGGTGGGCTCAGCGCGGTGACGCTGTATGTGACGTTCTCCTTCTACGGCACGAGCACCCCGGTACTGGTGGCGGCGACCGCGGTGCTCGGGATCCTGGTCGGGGCCGAGGTGCCGCTGCTGATGACGCTGCTGCAGTCCGGCCGCGGCGGGGCGGATGCGCAGAGCTCGGGCAAGGTGCTGGCCAACCTCAACGCCGCCGACTACGCCGGTGCCCTGCTGGGCGGGCTCGCCTGGCCATTCGTGCTGTTGCCGCTGGCTGGGCAAGTGCGGGGCGCCGCCCTGACCGGCATGGTGAACCTGGTCGCCGCGGCGATCGTCGCCGCCTTCCTGCTGCGCTGGCAGCTGAGCCGGACAGCCCGGCACGGGGCAACCGCGGCGCTGCTGGCCGCCGCCGCCGTGCTCGGGGTGCTGATCGTGCGCTCCGCCGACATCGAGGTGACGGCGCGGCAGCGGCTCTACGCGGATCCGGTGGTGGCCGCCGAGCAATCGGACTACCAGCAGATCGTGGTGACCGAACGGGGCGACGACGTCCGCCTGTACCTGGACGGGGACCTGCAGTTCTCCAGCCTGGACGAGCACCGCTACACCGAGGCGCTGGTCCACCCGGCACTCGCGCGCGATCCTCGGCGGGTCCTCATCCTCGGTGGGGGTGACGGCCTGGCCGCCCGCGACGTCCTGCGCCACCCGTCCGTGCGCGAGGTGGTCCAGGTGGAGCTGGACCCCGCGGTCATCGAACTGGCCACCACCCGCCTGGCCGACCTCAACGACGGCTCCCTGCGCGACCCTCGGGTGCACCTGGTGGTCGACGATGCGTTCCGCTGGCTGCGCGAACGTCCGGCGCAGGGGTTCGACGCGGTCATCGTGGACCTGCCCGACCCGGACACCCCCGTGCTCGGCCGGCTGTACTCCACCGAGTTCTACGGCCTGGTCGCCGCGGCGCTGGACCCCGGTGGTCTCGTGGTGGTGCAGTCCGGCAGCCCCTACTCCACCCCCACCGCCTACTGGCGGACCGTGTCAACGGTGGCCTCGGCCGGGCTGACCGTCACGCCCTATCACGTGCACGTGCCGAGCTTCGGCGACTGGGGCTTCGCGCTGGCCCAAGCCGGCGGGTTACCGCCCGAGCTGAGAATCTCCCCCAACGCCCCCGAGCTGCGGTTCCTCGACGACGCGGTGCTGCAGGCCGCCGCGGTGTTCCCCCGTGACCGCAGCCCCCAGCAGCTGCCCCCCTCGACACTCGACCAGCCCCGGATCGTGCAGGACATGCGGCAGGGCTACGCCGGGCAGTGACCCGGCCCAAGCCCCTGTGCAGCGGTTGTCCGCGTCGTGAACTAGACAGCAGCGACGTTTGCCGTAGGCGGAGAGTCGCTGACGTCGAGTTCACGACGCGGGCGGCGCCTCAGGATCCGGCTGGCAGCTGGCTGACGTTGGCGGCTGCCCGTTCCGGCCAGGAGACGACCCTGGCAGGCCACCACCCCAGCATGCTCTTTCCCAACACGTTCTTAGGTGGGTGAATCGCGCAGCGCGGTGCGCAGCGCGGCGAACACGTCGATCTCCCGACAGAGCCGGAGTGCGTCCGCCTCAGGTGGGTCTACCCAGGTGATTGGCCCGCGTGCGGTCATGGTGGGCGGCAGCGGCAGGGCGACGGTGGCCCGCTGCACTCCGGGCGGCCAGGGCAGGACCACCCCATACGGCTCCCCCGCCAGCACGATCTGATGGTCCGGCGTGTCGGGGTGGATCAGCGCTAGTGGCGGGCAGCGCCGCTGGGTCAGGATCGGGATCACCTGCGTGGCGAGCAGGACCGGGATGATCAGCGCCACGGTGTCGGGTTCCAGGTTCAGCCAGACCTGGTCACCGCGCAGCGTCACCGGCCAGCCCCACATCCGGTAGCAGACCGCAGCCGTCAGCAACCCGGTGTCGCCACTGGCGGCTGCGGTCGGGGGCGCGGTGGCCGGTGTGTCAGTCGGTGGTGGCGGGGGACCGGCGCGGACCTGGCTGAGGACGCACAGCGAGCAGGGCATGCCATGGCCGGGGGCGACTGTCTTCACCTGATCCGGGCACAGCACAGCGCCGCACAACGCCACCCCAGCGGCACCCGCCTGGCCACCCGGGCGCAGCGGCACCAGATGCACGACACGCGCGGCCTCCCCGGCCACACCAGGCCGGTACCGCAGCAGCACCACAGGCTGGGCGCTGGTCACCGCCGCAGAATCGGCGATGCTGTGATCGTTCGCTGAACTCATCACCGGGTCCTACGCGGCACCGGACCCAGCACGGCCAGCGGCACACCATCGGACCTTGTCGCCTCCGATGCCGGATCGCCGCGCCGCTCGGGCTCCACGGTGGTCAGCGGAAGCCTGATGTCCAGTGAGGGCGCAGACTCTGGCAGCGCCGCATCCTCGACATCGGCCCGGTCCGTCATGCCATCTGCGCAGTGAGCAGCAGCGACATACCCAGGTCGTGGGCCGGTGCCGGATTGTCGGGTGGAACACGGCGGAACCGGGGGGTGTCGGGTGTCTCCCCGGCCCCGCCGTGATCTAGTTCCGGCCGTCTCGCCTGGAAGCGGGGAGTCGGCGAGACGGCCGGGGTCTGCAAGGGATCTGTGGGCGGGTCGCTCAGGTCGGGCTCGACTCGGGGCAGCACCTCGGTGGACTCCGGATCAGCCGCATCGGGTACCGGCGGAAGGTCCACGCCCAGCTCGCTGGCCAGGTGGGCTTGCAGCCGGGGGGCTGGTTGCCGCAACCAGTAGTGCGCCTTCTGAAAGACCATGCACACCTGGCGTCGGTACCCCAGCCATCCCGGACCCCGACACGACCGGCACCGACCCCGCCGATCCACCGGATGAGCGGCCAACAGCGAATACAATCCCGCGCACGCTCCAAACCCCACCCGGCCGATACTCTGTAGGCCGTGCGCGGATCCCACCACGTCCAGCAGTGCATCGCGCAGCACCGCCTGCAACAGGCCGTGGGTGGTTTGATGGATGCCGCCGCTGGAGGCTTGGTCGGTCGACGTGATTGCACCTGGATTCGACCGCTGGAACGGCGAGGTGGTGGGGTGCGGCATGGAGGACAGCATTGACCGCCGATTGCGGTGTCGGCCAGCGTCGGCGGCGAAGTCTGGCACCGCGCCGACAATGCGCCGACACGTGCGCGTTTCTGCCTACGATGATTGGCACCTGACATGATGGTCGAGCGATCCACGATCACGGCGGCACGAAGGGCGTTTGGCAGACAGCTGGCTGAACTACGCGCGGCCGCAAATCTGACGCAGGCCGATCTCGCTAGGCTCACAGGTTACTCACGCTCCACCGTCGCCAACATCGAGGCTGGATACCAGCTAGCTAGTCCAGGTTTTTGCCGGAAGTGTGATGATGTGCTCTCGACCGGCGGTGTGCTTCACACCGCTCACGACGAGTTGGAGGAACTAAGGCGAGAGTCACATCGCCGGGCCGCTGCATTGGCCCAGAATGACCGAAAGACACAGATCGAAGAATGGCGCCAACAGGGGCGCACGATACCCGAAAATCCTGGCAACGGCGCGGCCGCCTTGGCGATAAGGCAGGCGTTGGCCACCCTCACCGACCACGCTTCCAGCAATTCTCATGGTGTCGAACCGGGCGACCTAGAGACCTGCGTGCTCGATGCTTATCAACAGCAGAGGAGCACTGCCGAGGGACTGCGCGCCGTCCTGGTCGGAGGATTCGCTGGTTCGGGAAAAAGCGAGTTCGCCCGATTCCTGTCCTCGGTAACAGGATGGACCATTCTCGATAAGGACACCATCACACGCGCACTCGTGGAACGCCTGCTACTCGCTTACGACAGAGACGTGAACGATCGCCACAGTACGCTGTACATGGAGCACGTAAGACCGTTCGAGTATCGTTGCTTGCTGGACGCCATGACAGAGAACCTGCGATGCGGCATCTCTATAGTGGTCACCGGTCCATTTGTGCGCGAGTTCGCGGACGTGCAATGGATGACGCGAGTCCGCAACCGATGCGCTGCCCACCGCGCACGGCTCAGCGTTGTGTGGATGAACTGTGACGAGGAGTCGATGCACGACTACATCGCGTTCCGCGGTGCCGCCCGAGACGGCTGGAAGCTCAACAATTGGGGAGATTATATCGATACTATCGACTCGGAGTTCACACCTCCGTTCGATCACCATTCTGTTGACAATCGGTTGAACGCTGCCGTCGCGCTCGCCGACCAGGCACGTGAGATCGCCGCACGAATGCAGGCATGAAAATCAAGACAGGCAGGGGGTCTGAGTGAATCCGCATATCGTGGTGCCGGCGCTCACCATCAGAACACCCGAGGGCGGCCTCGACAAGCCGGGGACTGCACAATATGCGAGGCGGGCTGCAAGTACGTGGGTTGACCGCTTTATTCTGTCAGGCACCACCGCGCGCGGCTACTCAATGACCGAGCGGGAACGCTTGTGCGTCCTGCGCGTGTGGCTCGACCACACGGACCCAGCTCGGGTGCTTGCCTGCTGTTGGTCGCGTGCCGACATAGACAACGCTGCCGAGCAAGGTGTCACGCCGATAGTCGTGATACCGCACCTTCGTGACGACCACGCAGCACTGCGCTTCCTCGCCTCTCTCCCGACAGGGTCGTTCGTCTACAGTCATCCGGGGAACTCCCCAACGATCTTTGATGACCAGTTATGCTCGAAGGCTCGTAGCAGCGATTGCCTCCCCGTGGGAGCAAAGCTATCAAAGGCATCCCGCAGCGAGATCGCGGCTGTCCGAGCCCAAGCCGGACCCTCCTTCATTCTCTGGGATGGCTCATCGCGGGATATCGCGGGGAGTATCGCGGCAGGGGCCACCGGTGTCGTGACCACACCGCTGAGCCCCATCACCCAGCCGTTCCCGATGTGCGACCTCACGCAACTTCAACCTGCGCTCGACGAGGTGCAGGCACACCTAGACCAGCTTCCGTCCCGAGAGGCCCGGAGCGATCACCTGTCTGCACTGGCTGCGTCCTCTTAATACGGGACGCCAGGCGCCAAGGACGCGCAGCACGCTCGGCGGGTTGGTCGCGGTCGGCTCGCACCACGGCGGGCTGATCACGGACAGTGACAGTTCGTGGCTTGCCCCGGCGGGACAGGCGGGTAGCGAGCTACCTTCCGCGAGGGCACGGAGCCCCGCTTGAGATGGCCTACTGGGTATGGGTGACGGGCGACCCCCCGCCTCGGCCAACCACGTCTCCCACCCGAGGCTCGAGCTGGGCGCGGAAATTGTCGGTGCGACCCGTCAGACTGCCATCGCGCGACAGGGTCACTGCGTCTGTCGGTGAAGTTGAGTTCAGTCGCGGCGGCGGATCTGACAAGGGGTTCTCGTGTGGGCTCATAGCTTGAACGATGCTGGTCGGCGACACGGTTTGGCGGATCA
Organism: Pseudonocardiaceae bacterium; assembly: GCA_050699975.1. Taxonomy (GTDB): domain Bacteria; phylum Actinomycetota; class Actinomycetes; order Mycobacteriales; family Pseudonocardiaceae. Next base: position 22,776 of record JBOHGH010000044.1, read on the forward strand.
CTTGAGGTCTACTTCCGCCCTGGCCGAGCGGTTCGCTGAGCCGTTCGGAGCCGGTGGTCTGGCTGCGGCGGTGGGTCTGCTGCACGACGCAGGCAAGGCTTCGTGCGCCTGGCAGGAGAAACTGCTGGTCGTCGAGGGAACCGACCGTGCAGTCGGCTGCGATCACAAGACGCTGGGAGCCCGGTTGCTGATCGGCGTCGGCCGGAAAACGGCAATGACAATCTTGGGTCACCACGGCGGGCTTACCAACGTTGAGCACCTGCTCGCCGCCCGTGATGAGCCGGTAGCAGACGAGGCCGAGACGCTGGCGCGGCTGCTTAGCCAGGTGCCGGAGGCGCGGGACGTCATCGACGGTCCTGTTCTCGTACCCGACGCGTGGCGACGTGATCCACGGCTGCTGGAGATAGGCGTCCGGATGGTTTTCTCCGCCTTGGTGGACGCGGACCACCTGGACACCGCAGGGCACTTCCAGGGCTTCGACGCGCCGGTGGTCGCGCCGCCCGCGGACATGGCAGAACTGGTGCGCAGGTTTGAGGAACGTCGCAGTGCGATGCTCGCGGAGCGGCGGTGGTCGCCGATCGACGATGTACGGGCGGGGTTGTACGACGCCGCAGTGCGTGGCGCGGCGGGTCCGGGCGGGGTCTACCGGCTGCCGGCGCCGACCGGGTCGGGCAAAACGATCACGTCGGCTGGGTTTGCGCTGCACCACGCGGCGCTGCACCGGAAGGCACGGGTGATCGTGGCGGTGCCGTTCTTGACGATCACCGAGCAGAACGCGGGGGTCTACCGCGAGCTGTTGGGGGCGCAGACGGTGTTGGAGCACCACTCGCAGTCCGAGTTCGATGAGGGCGGTGTCGGCCGCTGGCTGCGGCTGGCCGCGGAGAACTGGGACGCGCCGTTCGTCGTGACGACCACAGTGCAGCTGTTCGACTCACTGTTTGGACGCAAGCCCGCGCGGTCTCGCAAGCTGCACCGGCTGACGAACGCGGTGCTGGTGCTGGATGAGGTACAGGCCCTGCCTGTGTCGCTGCTGGTGCCGATCCTGGATGCGCTGAAGCTACTGGCCGAGCACTTCGGTACCACGGTGTTGCTGACCTCGGCCACTCAGCCGAGCGTTCGACAGCCTGTCCGTGTGGTCCGCGCTGTCGGTAACGGACTTAGTGGACCAGCCGGTCGAGCTTTTCCAGCGGTTACGGCGGGCGCGCTATGAGTGGTGGATCGACCCCAAGCCGGATCTGGCCGAGGTTGCCGACAAGGTCGCAGGACAGCGGCAGGCCCTGGTGGTGCTCAACACCGTCGACCATGCACGGCGCATGTTCCGGCTGCTGGTCGAGCGGGCGGATACCGCGGTGCGCCACCTGTCCACCCGGATGTGCCCGGCGCACCGGCGCACGGTTCTGGAGCAGGTCCGCGCCCTGCTGGCAGCCGATGAGCCGGTGCTGCTGGTGTCCACCCAGCTGATCGAGGCCGGGGTGGACGTCGACTTCCCTGTGGTGTTCCGCGCGCTGGCCCCGGCGGAGTCATTGCAGCAGGCGGCCGGGCGGGCCAACCGCGAGGGCCACCGTGACGACCCCGGACGGGTTATCGTGTTCGACGCGTTCGACACCCCAGTACCAAAGTTCTATCGCACCGCGGTCGGGTCGACCCGGCTGTTCTTCGGACCAGAACCCGGGCAGACCGACCCGGACAACGTGGTCTCCCTCGATCACTATTACCAGCACCTTTATCACAGCATCGAGGTCGAGCAGGGCGAGCGCAGCAGGACGATCCAGGAGCGGCGCGGGAAGCTGGACTTCCTCGGTGTCGCCGAGGGCCCGCTGCGCGACTCCGCTGTCTCGTCACAGCGTGACTCGACACTCGCGTTCCGGATGATCGACGACGACACCGTGCCGGTCGCGGTCACCGGGTATCGGGACACGGCCCAGGTCGAGGCACTGCTTTGCGAGCTGCGGACGCTTGAGGGGCCGCGAAGGGAGACCTTCCGGGCCCTGCGTCCCTACGTCGTCACAATCCCGCGACGGATCGTAACCAACCCGGCATTCACAGCGATGTGCCGACCAGTGGTCGGAGAGCTGTGGGAGTGGCGCGGCGACTACCACCCGCACCTGGGGATCGATGATTCCGCCATCGGAGAGGAGAACGTCTGGTGATATCGGAGATGCTGCCCTCGTCGCAGGGGGCACCGCCGGTGGTCGTGCAGGTGTGGGGGGATGGTGCGCTGTTCACCCGGCCTGAGTTGAAGGTCGAGCGCGTGTCCTACCCGGTGATGACACCGTCGGGGGCGGTGGGCGTACTGGAGTCGATCTTTTGGAAGCCCGAGTTCGCCTGGCGGGTGGTGGCGATCGAGGTGCTCAACGAGATTAAGCAGTTCACCCAGCGTCGTAACGAGACGACCGATCTGGCGTCGCTGGCCGATGCGGCGTCCGGGCGGCGTCGGATCGATACGGTGGCGCATCGGGTGCAGCGCAACGCGGTGTGCCTTCGTGATGTGGCCTACCGGATTCACGCGCACGTGGTGCTGAGAACCAGCGCGACGAAGCCGGAGGCGGCCTACCGGGACCAGTTCCGCCGCCGGGTCAGCCGGGGCAGCTGCTTCACCCAGCCCTACCTGGGCACCCGGGAGTTCACCGCGTTCTTCGGTGATCCGGACGATAACCCGGCGTATGAGCTCACCGAGGATCTGGGGATCATGCTGCACTCGGTGAATCACTCGACCGTGCCGCCGACGTTCAGCTGGTTCACCGCGCGGCTCGATCATGGCGTGCTACACGTGCCTGAGCACGGCATCCCGGCCACCGGGGTGGCCTGATGCTGCTGCAGCGCTTGGTGGACTACGCCGAGCAACACAACGAGGTGGCGCCCTTCCATCGGGAGCGGCTGTTCTCCTGGCAGCTCAACCTCGATGGCGACGGCCGGTTGCGCTCAACGGAGCTGCAGGATCTCAGAGAGGTAGACGCCAAGGGCAAGATCCGGGCAGTGCCGCGTACGACGCCGTCGGCTGTACGGACCGTCGGAGTCGCCGCGAACCTCGCCGCCGACGACGTGCAGTACGTGCTGGGCTGGGGTGATCCCGACAGCAAGCCACAGCGGGTGGCGCAGTGCCACGCCGTATTCGTCGATCTGGCACAGCGCTGGGCGGACAGCGACGAGGGCCGACTCGACCCCGTCGCGCAGGCTGTCGCCGCGTTCTACCGCAGCGGCGCCACCGCCGAGCCGCGACGGCCCGAAGACTGCACCGCAAAGCAGGGTGTGGTGATCTCGGTGGACGGGCGGCCCGCCTACCGGGCCGCGTCGGTCGTGCCGTTCTGGGCCACCGAGGTCGCCCGCCGCAAGGGCGGCGGCGCCGAGGGGTTGTGCCTGGTCTGCGGGCGGGTACGTCCGCTGCTGGACACCGTCCCTGGCAAGCTCCCCGCGCGGCTGGTTCCCGGCGCAAGTAACGACGCCGCGCTGGTCAGCATTAATGAGCGGGTGTTCGGCTACGGGCTGGACACCCAGCTGAGCAGCACCCCGCTGTGCGTGGTGTGCGGCGAGGCGATGACCGCCGCCCTCGTCGATGTGCTCAGCCCCCGTACTGCCGCGTCTCACGGCGGAAAGGACAGCCGGCTGGCCTGGTGGGTGACCGGCGGGGCGGACGCAGAAGACGTGGACCTGCTCGACGGGCCCGACCCGGAGCGGATCACTGCGCTGCTGCAGACAGTCCACAGCGGACGCAAGTCCGGTCCGGACAACCTGGCGGAGATATTCTGCTCACTGACTGTCGGCGGCAATGTCGCGCGGGTGATGGTGCGGGACTGGGTGCAGATGCCGTTGCCCCAGCTGAGGAAGAACATTGCCAGGTGGTTTACCGAGCACAAGATCGCCACACGGTGGGACGATCAGCGTGAGCACCACAGTCTCGGCCGTCTCGCTCTGGTCACCGGGCGGTGGCTGCGGGACCGGCAGCGCTACGCCGACTTCGACGCCAAGGGAGCCGACCGGCCTGACAGCGTGCACCGCGACCTGGTGCGCGCGGCGATCCGCGGCACCCCGCTGCCGCCGTCGCTGCTTGCCCACCTAGTGCACCGGGTGTGCACCGACGGCCGCCTCGATGAGCCGCGAGCGGCCCTGATCCGCCTTGCCCTGACCCGTTCCCCACTGACCCGAGAGACTCCGATGCCCGACCTTGACCCGACCAACACCAATCCCGGCTATGTCGCCGGCCGGCTGTTCGCCGCCTTGGAGCAACTGCAGTACGACGCCTCCGAGGGCAAGCTCAACACCACCTACGGGGACCGGTTCTTCTCCGGCGCCGTCACCAACCCGCGGGCCGCGATCGTCAACGGCCGCCGGGACGCCAACGCGTGGCTGCGCAAGCTGCGTCGGAATAAGAGCAAGCCGGGCGCGGCGGTACGGCACGACAAGAGACTTGACGAGCTGTTTCGGCTGCTCGACGCGGGGGACGGCCTGCCGGCCCGTACCACCCTGTTCCAGCAGTCGATGTTCCTGCTCGGATACCACCACCAGCGCGCCCACCACTTCGCGGCACGCCCCGCCGCGACCACGCCTGAGGAGACCTCATGACCCAGCCGCACCTGGACCCGACGGTCCGACACGACATGGTGTTCCTATTCGACGTGACCGACGGCAATCCGAACGGTGACCCGGACGCCGGGAACCGGCCACGCACCGACGACGAGAGCGGGCAGGGCCTGGTCACCGACGTCGCGTTGAAGCGCAAGATCCGCGACACTCTCGCCCTCGCTGCGGGCGACGACCCCCGCTACGGGGTATTCGTGCAGGCCGGGTACGCGCTCAACCCACGTCTGGAGGCGTCCTACGAGGCACATGGGCTTGAACTCGGCTCCAAGAAGATCACCCGGGAGCAGGCTGCCGCAGCCCGTAGCTGGCTGTGCGAGCGCTACGCCGACATCCGGCTCTTCGGTGCGGTGCTCTCAGTGGGCAAGACCGGCGCGCTGGGGCAGATCCGCGGTCCGCTGCAGGTCAGCATGGCCCGCAGCATCGATGCGGTGTTCCCGATGGACCACACCATCACCCGGGTCACCCAGACCAAACAGGAGGACATCGACGAGGGTGAGAGCACCGAGATGGGCGGCAAGTGGACCGTCGCCTACGGCCTCTACCGAGTCGAGCTGTACTACTCCGCAACCCGCGGCCAGCAGACCGGTGTCGACGCCAAGGACCTCGACCTGTTGTACCGCTCACTGGAGATGATGTTCGACCACGACCGCTCAGCGACCCGCGGCATCCTCACCCCCCGCGGGCTCTACGTGTTCAGTCACGCTGATGCCTTCGGCTCCGCCCCGGCTCATCGGCTCACCGAACGTGTTCGGCCCTCCCTTCTCAACACCGAGGTCGCGCCTCGGGCCTTCGGCGACTACGTCGTCTCGGTCGATGACAATGGCCTGCCGCAGGGTGTGACGCTCACCAAGCTGATCAGCTGACCCGCAGATGGACGACGAAGTGACGCCGGGTCGCCGTAGTGTGCCGATCTCGGCGCTGGAGCACTACGCCTACTGTCCGCGCCAAGCGGCTCTCATCCACGTCGATGCCTACTTCGACAGCAATGTCGATACCGTGCGGGGAGACCTTGCGCACTCCGCCGTGGACCGGCTCGGTGCCGGGCAAGATCGGCGGCAGCGACGGGTGTGGCGGTCGCTGCCCGTGTGGAGCGATGCAATCGGGGTCCACGGCGTCTGCGATGTGGTGCAGTTCGGTGCCGACGGGCCGCTGCCGATCGAACACAAGTCGGGTACCTACCGTGGCGGCGGGCCGGCGGACCTGCAGGTCGCAGCTCAAGTGCTCTGCCTGAGGGAGATGTTCGACGCACCGGTACCGGTGGGAGTGGTCTTCGCCGGGCGGGATCGCCGACGGCACGAGATCGTCGTTGACGACACCCTCGCCGCTCGCGTGAGCGAGACTGCGGATGTCCTGCGGACCCTGATAGCGGAGGGAACGCTGCCGCCGCCAGTCAACGACACGCGCTGCCGCCGGTGCTCGCTTCGGCCGGGTTGTGAACCAGCTGCTCCGACAGTGATCTCCGACAACCTGTTCGACCCACGCCGAGAAGTCGACTGGGAGACAGGAACAGGCCGGTGACCGAACTGCTGAACACGCTCTACGTCACGACAGCGGGCACCAGCCTGCATCTCGACGGCGACGCACTACGCGTGTTCCACCCCGAACGATCGGGCCGTCATCTGATCCCGCTGGTCCGTCTTGATCACATCGTCGCGTGGAATGGCGTGGACCTGTCCGACGACTTGCTGCACCGATGCGCCGCCGACGGCAGGTCGGTCACCTGGGTCACCCGCAACGGGCGTTTCCTCGGACGGGTCAGCGGCCCACAGACCGGTAACCCGCTGCTGCGACTCGCTCAGTTCCGTGCCTACGAGCGCCCGGAGCACCGGGTCGGTATCGCGCGGGCGATTGTGGCTGGGAAGCTGCACAACTACCGACAGCTGCTGCTGCGATCCGCACGGGACGCCACCGGTGACCGCCAGACCGGGTTGCGTACCGTCGCCGAGCGGCACGCGACCGCATTAGCAGACCTCAGCAGAGCCACCGCGCTGCCCGAGGTGCTCGGCATCGAGGGACACGCGGCCCGCGACTACTTCCGTGGGCTCGCGCTTCTCGCGCCCGGTGCCATGGCTGGACGCACCCGTCGACCACCGCTCGACCCGGTCAACTGCCTGCTGTCCTTCGGCTACGGGATGCTCCGCGTCGCCGTCCACGGCGCGCTGGAGCAGGTCGGGCTTGATCCCTACCTCGGATACCTGCACGGCATCCGCTCCGGCAAACCAGCGCTCGCGCTGGACCTCATGGAAGAGTTCCGCCCGCTGCTTGTCGACCGTCTCGTCCTCACCTTGGTCAACCGCGAGCAACTCAACCGCACACACACCGAAACCCTGCCCGGAGGAGCCGTCCAGCTCACCGATGACGGCCGTCGCTTCCTCCTGGAGCAATGGTCGACAGCCCGGCAGCGTGAATGGCACCACGCCGGACTCGGCCGAGACGTCCCCGCTGCGCTGCTCCCACTCGTCCAAGCGCGGCTGCTCGCGCGCCACCTTCGCGGCGACAGCGATGCCTACCTACCCTGGACGCTGAGCTGATGGAACTGCTCGTCACCTACGACGTCGACACCACCACCCGAGAAGGAGAACGCCGGCTTCGGCGGGTCGCCAAGGTGTGCGAAGGATACGGCTACCGGGTCCAGAAATCCGTCTTCGAGATCGTCTGCAACCCAGCGCAACGACTGCTCCTCGAAGCACAACTGCTGGACATCATCGACCCCGATCAAGACAGCATCCGTATCTACCACCTCACGCGCAGCACATTCCGGACCACAAGACACCTCGGCGCAGCCGTCACCCCGATCCACGATGGGCCGATGATCATCTGACCGGCCTCGGAACCCCTAGTGTCACGCGCCACACCGAAGGGTTCCCAGCAGGGCGCAGGCGTGTCCTTCCACGATCTGAGACAATCCCTTCGTGGCCAATCACCCTCAGCAATAGACCCTGGTCATCCAGGGCAGCGCCCGGCCCACGGGTCGGGCGAGGATCGCAACGACGCGTCAGGAAACCGTGCTCTGACGTCCGCTCCGGGCAGCGCCCGGCCCACGGGTCGGGCGAGGATCGCAACGTCACGGTTACACCTTGTGCGGCCTGACCGCGTGGACCAGCAGCGCCCGGCCCACGGGTCGGGCGAGGATCGCAACGAGGCACGCGACGAAGCGATGGCGTGGGCCATGCTGAGCAGCGCCCGGCCCACGGGTCGGGCGAGGATCGCAACTGGAGATCATCCGGTGACCGGCACCTCACTCCGGAGCAGCGCCCGGCCCACGGGTCGGGCGAGGATCGCAACCCCAGCGAGCAGCGGTTGGCTGAGGAGCTGGGGTGGCAGCGCCCGGCCCACGGGTCGGGCGAGGATCGCAACCCTGGTTCGGGCTACGGCTTCTGGCCCGGCTGGGGGGCAGCGCCCGGCCCACGGGTCGGGCGAGGATCGCAACCGCAGCTGGGACCAGTTTCTGGACTTCGTCGCCAGGCAGCGCCCGGCCCACGGGTCGGGCGAGGATCGCAACGGTGTCAGCCAGCCGTGCATCTCCGGGATCGTCCACTGCAGCGCCCGGCCCACGGGTCGGGCGAGGATCGCAACCTCATTCGGTGAACCGCCTGGTCAGAGCGTGATCCGGGCAGCGCCCGGCCCACGGGTCGGGCGAGGATCGCAACCCGTCACGACACCACCCTGCTCGCCCTCCTGGGTGAGGCAGCGCCCGGCCCACGGGTCGGGCGAGGATCGCAACTCGTCCACGCGTCACCTTTCTCCAGCCGTTGCCGTGCAGCGCCCGGCCCACGGGTCGGGCGAGGATCGCAACTTCAGCGTCGTCGGGGCGATCGTGGCGATCGGGGTGGCAGCGCCCGGCCCACGGGTCGGGCGAGGATCGCAACGTTGGGAATGTCGAGTGACCGAGCTCAATGGGCTTGCAGCGCCCGGCCCACGGGTCGGGCGAGGATCGCAACACCACATCCGACCGGACCCTGGCCAGCATCTGCGCAGCAGCGCCCGGCCCACGGGTCGGGCGAGGATCGCAACCTTCCTTTTCCTCTCTTAACCGGCTAATCGCGAGGCGCCTCAAATAGGATAAATCGGGCCTCGATTAGCCGGTTAAGAGAGGTTATCCGGGCCGGAGGCGGAACCAATCTTCGATTGGCCGGATAACCCGCACAACGGCGGCCACTGGACATCCTGCAGCGCCCGGCCCACGGGTCGGGCGAGGATCGCAACAGTACCTGGTTAGCCAGGTCGGCTATCCCAGGAGGCAGCGCCCGGCCCACGGGTCGGGCGAGGATCGCAACCACGATGACGCCCTGCTCTTTACTGCTGTTTTCGGCAGCGCCCGGCCCACGGGTCGGGCGAGGATCGCAACGCTGAGTAGCGCGTTGTTGCCAGCGGGACCGAATAGCGCAGCGCCCGGCCCACGGGTCGGGCGAGGATCGCAACTCGCACGGCGGGTCGGTGCTGGTGATGCCTGAGGCCATGCAGCGCCCGGCCCACGGGTCGGGCGAGGATCGCAACTCGATGCTGGCCGGGCTGGATTCCCGCACCCGTCGTTGCAGCGCCCGGCCCACGGGTCGGGCGAGGATCGCAACGGTACGTAGCCCTGTACGCCTCGCTGGCGGGCTGAGCAGCGCCCGGCCCACGGGTCGGGCGAGGATCGCAACTGTGTCCGGTTCGTCGTCCCCCGCCACGGCCGGTGCTGCAGCGCCCGGCCCACGGGTCGGGCGAGGATCGCAACCTGATGCCAGCACACATCACCCGACGCATCAAAGGCAGCGCCCGGCCCACGGGTCGGGCGAGGATCGCAACCATGTCGTCCTCCGGTGGTTGGGCGGCGCGGCGGTTGCAGCGCCCGGCCCACGGGTCGGGCGAGGATCGCAACGTCGTGCTCGACATGATCGTGCGCACCCAGGTCGCTGGCAGCGCCCGGCCCACGGGTCGGGCGAGGATCGCAACTACACCGGAACCGGCAAGGTGCAGCTGCGGTATCTGCAGCACCCGGCCCACGGGTCGGGCGAGGATCGCAACTCTGACGCGGTGAAGGGTCTCGCGCTCTACGGCGCGGCAGCGCCCGGCCCACGGGTCGGGCGAGGATCGCAACTCCGACAACTGGGTGCAGGTGGTGGCCGACTCCCCGCAGCGCCCGGCCCACGGGTCGGGCGAGGATCGCAACCGCGCCAACGGGTCGGGCGAGGATCGCAACGTGAGGCCCTCGATCAGTTGTGCCGCGACGGAGTACGCAGCGCCCGGCCCACGGGTCGGGCGAGGATCGCAACATGATTGCTCAGGAGCTGCTTGTGCAGAGCCTAGCGATCCTTGGTCGCTGAGACGTTGACACTTGAGCAGAGTTTTGGGCACGTTTATCGTGGTAGTTGCCCGCTCCAAACTTCGCAGGCAGTAGGTC